>NZ_JAXGFT010000026.1:0-30804 GCF_041008785.1 Pseudophaeobacter sp. 1A16562
ACATCCTGCTGGCGCGTCAGGTTGGCGTTCCGGCGCTGGTCGTGTTCATGAACAAGGTTGACCAGGTCGACGACGAAGAGCTGCTCGAGCTCGTCGAGATGGAAATCCGCGAACTGCTGTCGTCCTACGACTTCCCGGGCGACGATATCCCGATCATCGCAGGTTCCGCTCTGGCGGCGATGGAAGGCCGTGACCCGGAAATCGGCGAAAACAAAATCAAGGAACTGATGACGGCTGTGGATGAGTACATCCCGACCCCCGAGCGTGCCGTTGACCTGCCGTTCCTGATGCCGATCGAAGACGTGTTCTCGATCTCCGGTCGTGGTACCGTTGTGACCGGCCGTGTTGAGCGTGGCGTGATCAACGTTGGCGACGAAATCGAAATCGTCGGCATCCACGACACCAAGAAAACCACCTGCACCGGTGTTGAGATGTTCCGCAAGCTGCTGGACCGCGGCGAAGCCGGCGACAACATCGGCGCGCTGCTGCGTGGCGTTGACCGTGACGGCGTTGAGCGTGGTCAGGTTCTGTGTAAGCCGGGCTCCGTGACCCCGCACACCAAATTCGAGGCAGAAGCATATATTCTGACCAAAGAAGAAGGTGGCCGTCACACCCCGTTCTTTGCGAACTACCGTCCGCAGTTCTACTTCCGGACCACCGACGTGACCGGCACCGTTACCCTGCCGGAAGGCACCGAGATGGTGATGCCGGGCGACAACCTGAAGTTCGAAGTTGAACTGATCGCCCCGATCGCGATGGAAGACGGTCTGCGTTTCGCCATCCGTGAAGGCGGCCGCACCGTCGGCGCTGGCGTTGTGTCGAAGATCATCGAGTAATTCGCACTCGCGAATGATCAAACGGAAAGGGCGCCCCTGTGGCGCCCTTTTTGTTTGAACGCGATGATCCCGAGACGCACCAGAAAGACTGTGTCGAAGATCATCGAGTAATCAGGTCTCCTGATTGCGGATGGAAAGGGCTTCCTTCGGGGGGCCCGTTTTCTATGTGTACAAAGCTGAGCAGGGCAGGGGCCGCTTCGGCAATGGAATCGTTTGGCCTCAGACGGATTTGATCGGATCAGGCACGCGCTCGGCGGCCTGGTCTGCCTTGTCGGTAATTTGGTCCAGAGCCTGCTCAAGGCTTTGCCTCAGGGCCTCTGCTTCGTCGTCTGTCGGTTTCTTAGGAACGGTTTCCTGCCATTCCTGACAGATCAGCACGCCGCGGGAAAACGGTAGCGGCAGCATCTGCTTGTCCCAGGTGGGCAGCTTCAGGACCTTCTTTTCCGCAAAGGCCACGGTGAAGACCCGGCAGCCGGTCATGCGGGCCCAGGTGATCGGCACGCCCGAGGAAATCCTGGCAGGGCCGCGCGGCCCGTCGGCCGCGATCCCGATGGAACAGCCTTCCTTGGTGCGGCGCAGCACCTCCCGCGACAGGGCAACGTGGCGCTTGTGGCTGGACATCGGGATTGTCTCGAAACCAAGCCGCACCAGGATTTGCCCGGCCAGCCGTCCGGCCCGCGCCGCCGAGGTCAGGGCGCAGATGCGCCCCAGAGAGGTATCGAACAGGTAGGGCGCCATGATCAGCCGCTGATGCCACAGAACAAATATGACTGGCTCGCCGCGTTTGACGCAGGCGTCCATCTCCTCGAAGCCGCTGCGTTGCCAGCGTGAGGTGCGATAAGCGAATCGGACGTAGGCGGCGAACAGCCCCTCAATGGTGCGGTTGAAGCGCGGGCTGTCTGCGATGCGTTTTCTCAGGCTCACGGCAGGGTCCTTTTGGCTCTGTCATAAAGCAGCGGATGGCCCGCTGCTACCCCACAGGGCATGACAAGGCCTGTATACGGGCGTGACAGCAAAGGGAGAGGAAGAGGAGAGGGACTTTCCCCGCATTTCCGGCCATTTCCCTCTTGCCTCCTGCGCGGTGGTGGCTTAGGAACTGCCGCACCGTAGGGGTATAGCTCAGTTGGTAGAGCGACGGTCTCCAAAACCGTAGGTCGCGGGTTCGAACCCTGCTGCCCCTGCCATTCCAATCTTTCAAAAAAATTCTGGGCATGACGAAGAGTGGACGTTTGGTTGTTCGTTTGAGAATTTTGCTCTTAGAGGCGTTTCCCATCGGTGTGGTTTCAGCCACCTACGCTTCTCCCCTCGGTTCTTACTCATAAGGGATTTCTTCCCGCGAAATGGAAACAGCCCCGGAGGGATCCGGGGCTGCTCGGGAGAAGCGTGTCTCAGGCGGACTGGGCCATGGGCCATTCGTCCGGAGGAACCTCTCGGAGTTCCAGGATATCACCGGCCACATGCGCTGAAGAAGACACCGTGAACCCGCCCATCAGCGTTGCCAGTTTTTCGGCATCGCTGCTGAGCAAGTGGCCCGCTGCGTTGGTTTGCTCGACCATGGCCGCGTTCTGCTGGGTGACCTGATCCAGTTGGGACACCGCGATGTTGGCTTCGGACAGTCCGGTCGCCTGTTCGCTGGTGCCGTCCGCAATATTGCCAACGAGGCTGGAGATATACGAGACCCGGTCGACAATGCTCCTGAGAGCTTGCCCGGCTTGGTCAACCAGTTTGACCCCAAGCCCGACCTGTTCGGTGCTTTTGGTAATCAAAACCTTGATCTCATGGGCCGCATCGGCGGTCCGCTGGGACAGGCTGCGAACCTCAGATGCAACCACCGCGAAGCCCTTGCCGGCATCACCCGCGCGTGCAGCTTCGACCCCCGCGTTCAGCGCCAGCAGGTTGGTTTGGAAGGCGATATCGTCGATCACGCCGATGATCTGGGCAATCTGGTCGGAGCTATCCGCGATATCTTTCATCGCCTTGACTGTGTTTTCCACCACTTCACCGCTATCGGTTGCCTCTCTCCGGGCATCCTGCGTTGTCGTGGCTGCATCTCGTGCGCCATCGGCGGCGGAGCGGACGCTGGCCGTCAATTCCTCAAGCGCGGCTGCGGTTTCTTCCAGAGTTGCAGCCTGGCTTTCGGTACGGTGCGAGAGATCGTCCGAGGCCTGGCTGATTTCGCTGGACCCATTGCGGATCGATTCCGCTACGGCGACCACATCCACCACCGTTAGGTTGAGCGTCTCGGCGGTTCTGTTGAAATCTTCCTTAAGCTGGGCATAGCCATCGGTCAGTTCCTCTTCGATCCGATAGGTCAGATCACCACGCGACAGATTCGCAAGCCCGGTGCCCACCGCGTTCACGGCTGCGGTCTGTTGGGCCTGGTTCGCCGCGCGCTCTTCCGCTGCAACGCGTTCGATTTCCTCTTTCTCGACCAATCCATCCCGGAACACTTTCAGCGCCCCGGCGATGCGGGCGATTTCGTCGCTGGCGCGGTCGAAACCCGTGACCGGGCTCATATCGCCCTGCGACAGCCGTTCGGTTGTCAGGCTGATCCGGTTGAGGGGACGCACGATCAGCAGGTGATTGAGTACCAGCACGCAGGACACGAAGGCCGCGCCCATCCAGGCGAGAGTCACCAGGTTGCTTTTCACCTCAGTTGAATCCTCGGCGATATTGACCGCCCGATCCGTGATCGCGTCTTGGCTAGCGCGGCCCCTTAGCGAGGCGAGACCGGCAATTTCCAGCACCGCCTTGGCAGTGTCATCTGCTGCCTGAACCGCAGTGCCATCGGCAAGCAGTGACTGAATGCGGAAATGGGCGAGGCCAGTGTCGGGCGCGGCCATCGCGGCAAGACCGTCCAGCCCAGCAGCAAGGATGCCGTCGCCGAAGTCCCGGTATCCGGCCAGAGCCGTGGCGGCTCCGGACAACGCCTTCTGGCTGGCCTTCGCCTGCTCGACGGTGGCAGAGGTCGCGATCTTCAGGGCTTCGATCTGGAAGGCGCCCAGTTTGGCGTTGATTTCCAGCAGCGTGTTCATGAAGGCGACCTCGTTGTCCAGAAGGCTCTGGATGGTGTCGCGGTTGTTGGTGCTGGCATCTTCGGCGGCGATGGTCAGCTCAAAGACCATGTCATCCACAGCAGAGGCTAGGGCGACGTCAGCGGACTGGCGCGCTTCTAGCACTGCGTCGCGCTCGACCTGCCGAAAGGTGCCTGCGGCAGCGATTGCTGTGTTCAGCGTACTCAGGACGCTATCGAGCTCTTCCACGACGGAGAGGCCATTTTCCGATCCCTTGAGAACCTCTATCGATCCGGTGAGCCGGTCGTTCGAGGACACCGCGATATCCCGGATGATCGACACCATGGCGCTGTCCCGGGTCGTGGTTAGGGCCAGGGCTGCGCCGGACATCAGGTTGATTTCGGCACGAATTTCCAACAGGGACTGAAGCGTGGCAAACTTGTTCTCGACCAGATCGAACATGGTCTCTTCGATCGAGGAGATCGTGTCTTCGCCATTGATCGAGATATCGAAATAGGCATTGTCTGCCGTCTCAAGCAAAACCACCTGCAGCTCGGCGGCGATGTTTTGCAATTCCTTGGTCATAGTGGCAAAGCGTTCGGAGTATTCAAAAACATTCTCGCGGGCCTCAATGGAAGTCAGCAGGGTGCCTTCGACCTGGCTGCGGGCGGTCTCGAATTCTTCCTGGGCCTCTGGCGGCAGGGCTGCGATCGAGGTCTGCAGGCCGCTCAGAGATGTCTCGACCTCGGAGGCCGCCGACGAAAGGGCAGCGATGTTTTGCGCGATCATCACACCGACCATGGCGTCTTTGGTTTTGGACGCGGCCGCAATCAGCCCGTTGCTTTGCGCCAGCGTCGGCAAATCGTCGGAGGTCATTTCCGCGACGCTGGCCGAAACACGGTCGAACGACTGATAGATAAGATATCCTGCGCCGCCGGTCACGACTGTGAAGGTCAGCAGGATGAACGTGATTTTGCCCCGAATACTCGACAGCACGTTCAGACGGCGTAAGAGGGTGGATCCCAGTTCCCGGATCATGATGACACCTTTGCGATGAAACTTTGGTCTGCGCCTGCCCGCGTATCGGGCAGGCGCCTATCTTGCGCGGTCAGAGGTCGCGCGTTTGGAGATCAGGATCCGCCGCCCGGCACGACAGGTGCAAAACCACCATCCGCGGTGATCCGGGTCAGAAAGACGTCATCCATGCCCTGGTTGTCGTCGGCGCCAAAGACCATCTTGGCGCCGCCAAGGTCCACCGTGGACAGGCCAGACAGCGCCGCCAGGAAGCTTTCGCGGGTCAGGTCCTTGCCCGCATCCTTCAGCGCCTTGATGGCGAGACGACCGACGATGTATCCTTCGAGCGATACGAAGCCCGGCTTGGCTGCGGGGTCATAGGCTTTCAAGGCTTCGGTGTATTGTGCCACTACCGGAATGGAGCTGTCCCACGGGAAGGGGACGACCTGGCTGATGATGACGCCTTCGCCTTCATCGCCCAGCTCCTGTGCCAGGGCTTCGGATCCCACAAAGGAGATGTTCACGAAGGTCGCGTCGAGCTTCAGTTTGCGCGAGAGCTTGATGAATTCCGCCACGGGTTTGTAAGCGCCAACCATGACGACCGCGTCCGGCTTTGCCTTGCGGATGGTAAGCAGGGCCTTTTTGACGGCGGTGGTGTTGCGCGTATAGGTGCCTTCCGCAGCAAGCGTCATGCCACGCTTTTCAAGGGCGGCGGTCACGCCCGCGAGGCCAACCCGGCCAAATCCATCGTCCTGATAGAGCAGTGCGATGGATTTCATTCCCTGCTGGTCGACGAGGTATTCAATCCATGCTTCGGTTTCGGTGGCATAGGTCGCGCGCACGTTGAAGATGTTGCCGTGGCTTGCATCGCGCAGGAAGCCGGCGCCGGTGAAAGGACCAATAAATGGTACATTTGCCGCGGTCGCGATCGGTTGGGTCGCAGAGGCCGTCGGGGTGCCGACAGCGCCGATCAGCCCGATGTGGTCGTTTGCATCCACCACCGATTTGACCAGCGCCGCGGAGCGATCAGGTTCATAGCCGTCATCCATACTGTCCAATGTCAGGGTCCGGCCATGCACGCCTCCTGCGGCGTTTGCCTCTTCGAACGCAGCGCTAATCCCCAGGCGCATACCTTGGCCAAGAGCCGCCGCCGGACCTTCAAAGGCCGCGACCTGGGCAAAAGAGACATTGTTCGCGGTTACCCCCTGATCTGCCTGCGCAATAAATGGCAAGGCTGCAAAAGTGGCGGCTGCAAACATTGTTTTTCTGAGTGACATTTGGGAGCTCCGTTATTTCTGGTGAGGGTTCCCGATAATTAATGCGCTCGGGACTCTTAATGCTTTCGCAAAGGTGTGAAGTTTGAGGTGGAAAAATTATATTACAACTTTAATCACCTTTGAGGTGGGTATTCGCGCAGGTATCCCGTTTGAAGTGTGCTGCGAGTGTTTTTTAAGGCGCTGAATTTAAGGAAAAAAAGTCTACTAGGGTTCTTTGGCGTCGTGGGGTGAACTAGTGTTTGTTTCCCAGTAGATCAGAGCGCGATTGATTTTGGGCTCACCGTATTCGATCGCCTGCCTGATCTATTCGGCAAAGCCTTCTGTTCGTGTAAAGCAAAAAGGTGTTTCGCGGGCGAGCAGGTAACTTTCCGCTTTTATTTAGGTCTTTGAGTACACCTACTGGCCGTTTCTAAATCTTTTCCAAACCAAGTGGGGGCAAATAGGGCCGGCTCAATAACGTAGATTCACAATTTCGTGTAATGTTTTTTGGAAGGCCGATTCCTACATACAGATTTTGGATCACGTTTTTGAGAGCCCCTACATCGCGAGGCGAAACATCGGGGGCTTTCGATAGGTTTCAGCGCAAAAGAGATCCTGCACGGGGCTGAGGTTACGGGGAAACAGAATCAGTTGCTTCCCTGCATGACCTTATCCCGGCGGGCTGAGGCTATTGGTCAGATAGGCTGATGCAATCAGAATGAGGAGGATCACAAAAGCCTCTACGATGATTGAGCAGGGCAGATGGTGCACCGCGTTGCGATCGCCGCGCTGCATGGCCGGAATGAAATGCAATTTGTTTGCTGCTGCGGGGGGGGGGGCGAACGACCTGCGGCCAGGGCCTGCTTGCAAACAAGCGCCAAGCCATAGGAGGTGGAGAAAAGGGCGGCCAGACCTCCCAGCAGGAGCCAGGCCATGATGTGGCCGACCAGGATCAGGCGGGGCACAACGAGCGCCGCAGTCTGCCCGAACCGGTGGCTAAGCTGTGCTGAGGTTTCGAAAGATCCGGAGACCGCGTCGGGTGCCACAGCGACGCAAGAATGCCGACCCAGAATGCGGCGCGGGTCAGTCGCAGGACCAACAGCGGACGCAACCAGATCTACCCAATCTCTGGCACACGGCCAATTTGGGCCGGGGACCACAATGTCATCGTGCCGCCGCCCAGTTAAACCTAGGGCTCAATGCGGGGTATGAGGGCACCTGCTAACAGGGGGCGATGCCGCCAGAGATCTGGTAGATCAGTGCATTACCCACTGGCGTCTGCCACAACAACCCGACCATTTCCGGGGCGGTCATTCCGGCATGTCACCCGTCAAGGCTACCCCACACAGGGAAAAGCAAGAAAGCGCGCCCATAAGGCCAAGGCAGGCCAGCAGGGCGGTTTGGCGCGTTTTAAAACGTGGTCAGGCGTTCGGCGGGCGCTCCGGATTGTTGGGGGAGTGATGGGCTTTTCCATGGGAGGGATTGTCAGGCCTCATCCCATTTTGGTCGTTTCGACCGTCGCGCCGTGGTCGTAGGACGGTAGTACAACGGCATGACAGGAGAACGGGAAGCGTGGATCAAGGGCGGTGTCTCCCGAGGCCGTTTCTCTAGCCGTTGGGGGTATGGATGGCGGATGGTGTGTGCCTGTAGCAATGCCTGCCCGGATGGCTCGCCATGTGCGTATGCATAGCGCCCTTCTGCCCCGTTGGGAGTAGGAAGTCCGCAAAATGCAGTGCTGAAAGCATGGACATGCGGACATCTGAGAATTCGTTGCGGTTGCGCGCAACATCGCAGGTGCTGGGTCGAAGCGCTGCGTGGATCGGCGGCACGACAAAGGCCGCAGTGGGTAACCTCTGCGGCCTATTGAATCTCTAGCAGGTTCCGGGTGTCTGATCAGGCCGCTGCACTGGCCCGCGCTTCGCTCGACAAGGTTTTGTGTTGCCGGTGGCTTGGGATGTCGACATGTGCCGGGGGCAGTCCCTGCAAGTGACGGTCAAAGATCATGTTGAAACCTTGCTCCAGATCACGGGCAAAGCTGTCCGTGTCAAAGAGAGGCGATTTCAGACGCTTGCTCATCAGCTTACCGCGCAGCGCGACCAGGGCTTCCGTATCATTGGCCAGGGTCAGAGCTTTTTCTTCGTAGTCGGCTTCGTCCTTGGCGATGAGCTCCGGCAATCCGACTGCATTGACCAAGCTGGCCCCGACGCGGGCGGCGAATTGGCGTCCGGGCATAGTCAGCACCGGCAACCCAGCCCAGAGCGCATCGCTCGCGGTGGTGTGGGCGTTGACGGCAAATGTGTCGAGGAACAGGTCTGCGGCGCGATGCCGGGCCAAGTGTTCAGCGTGCGGCATGCGGGGGGCAAAGATCAACCGGTCCGGATCGACCCCGCGTGCCTGTGCTTCGCGGCGCAGGTTTTGCTTCGAGGTTTCCCCACTGTCCAGCAGCCACAGGACGCTGCCTTCTGACTGATTTAGCAGCCGCATCCAGATCTCGAATTCCCGGGGTGTGATTTTGTAGCTGTTGTTGAAACAGCAGAAGACGGTGCCAGTGTCAGGAAGTCCGCACTCACGCCGGGTGTACTGTTTGCCGGAAATCTCGCGATCCTGATCGTTCACCTGATAGCTGTTCGGCATCCGGATCAGATGCTCTTCGAAGAAACGCTCGCTGCCGGGGGGGCAGGTCATTGCATCGCCAATCAGGTAGTCAAAAGCGGTGGTCCCCATGGTGCCGGGATAGCCGAGATAGGACACATGAAGCGGTGCGAGGCGGTTGCCGAACAGCTCGGTTCGGGTGTCTCCGGTGAAGCCTTTCAGGTCAACCGCAATATCCAGTCCATCTGACTGGACAATATCCAGGAGCTGGCTGTCCGGTAGGCCCGCGACATTGCGGAATTGCGCAACATTGCGGGCCACGCGCTCCTGTTCACTGTCGGCAGGGGCGGCGCCATAGGAATAGACGCTGATATGGAACTGGGTGCTGTCATGACGTGAGAACAAGCCGCCCATGAGGTGCATGGTTGCGTGACTGTGAAAATCGGAGGAAAAATAGCCAATACGCAGCTTTTGGGGACGTTTGGCAACCCGCGCCGGTTTCGCTGCAGGCCGATTACCAAACCGCTCGTTAGCATAGGCCTGGGTGCGCAGGCGCAACAAATCCGGATTGTCCTCAAGGGTCATCATGATGAAGGGTGCGCAAGAGGTTCCCTGCAATCCCAGATGACGCCGGTGTTCGTTGTATTCAGTGACCCAGTTCCAGTCGTTCAGTTGTGCCATCATGTGCAGTTTCTGGACGCGGGCACGGTCGTTCCCGGGGTTTGTTTGCAACACGGCCTCGAAATTGCGGATGGCCTCATGCTGATTGCCGGCAGCCAATTCCATTTGACCCAGATTGAAGCGTGCTTCGGTCAAATCGGGGTTCAGCGTGGCGGCTTTTTCGAACAGGGTCTTGGCCTTGGCCAGATCCCCAAGGCGGCGCAGAGTGTTGGCGTGGTTGTAGATCAGGCTCGGATTATTCGGGGCCAGTGAGGAAGCACGTTCAAGCAGTTGCGCGGCTTCGCCTTGCTGCCCCTGGCCTGCCAGCAGATTGGCCAGATTGTTCAAGGCGACAATGTGATCGGAATCGAGCGACAGGGCTTTTTTGTAGAGGGCAATCGCATCACTCGTGCGGCCCATTCTGGCGCAGACGTCGCCCATTGCCGAATAGGTGCCCGGCGCACGCGGATTCAGCTCGCACGCCTTGTTGAGGCAGGTTGCGGCTTCATCCAGATTGCCGGAGTGGAGGTGGCATTGACCCAGTGTATCCCAAAGAAAGTGAGACTTGCGGTAAGTATTCAGGAGGGTGGCGCAGACAGAGGCCGTTTGTGGGTAGTGACCTGCTGCGAAACTGGCCGACAGTTTTTCTTTTGCGTCGGTCGGGAGTTCCTGTTCATGCTGCATCCGCTGCTGCAGGGCTTCCAGAGCCTTGCGTGCCCGCGCATTTTTGGGAAACCGGTTCAGAATATCGGTGTAGACGAGCGCTGCGTCATCCAGCTTTGCGTCGCGTTCAAGGCGCTGAGCCTCGTTCATAGAAGTTGCGATGGTCATGGCATCCTGTCTCAATTGCACGCTATGGTCAGCCTCTGCACCTTCTGGTGGCTTACGGGGCGTTGGTCCCGACCATGAAGGAAGAGCATTAATATCGGATTGATCTTGTTCGCGACCGCAGCAGGTAAATGTGAGGCAGCCGATTTGGTCCGTTTTGGCTCCTGCTTGCGGCGTTGGGTGAAGGCGTTGCGTGCTTCCGGGCTTGAATTCAGCGCTCGCAACGGCTAAATCCCGGCGAACCTGCTAGCAGAGAGACCAAGCCACATGGCCACCATAAATCCCGTTCAGTTCATCCAGCAAGTTCGCGCTGAAGTTGGCAAAGTCGTATGGCCGACCCGCCGCGAAGTGCTGCTGACCACCGTGATGGTCTTTGTCATGGCGGCTTTGACGGCTGTGTTCTTTGCTCTGGTCGACCTGCTGATCCGCACCGGTCTGACCGGCATCCTGGGTATGTTCGGCTGACAGCCGCAGGGTGATTCCGGAGCAGGGGTTTCCTTGCATGGAAATACCTCCCTACCTCTTGATCTTGATCCCTTTGGACGGTAGGTGAGCCGGTAACTCTGGCATGGGCGTGCGGCGAATCGTGTTGCGCGCCGATTTTTGTTAGGGCACAGCCAAAGGGTCAGTCCCGAGGCTGATAGCGAATTTAAGTGAAGGCGGCGCAGCGCGCCCAGCAAAACAAGGACGATCAGGCTCATGGCGAAACGGTGGTATTCGGTCAGCGTTCTTTCGAACTTCGAAAAGAAAATCGCAGAGCAGATCCGCGCCTCGGTTGCCGAAAATGGTCTTGAGGACGAAATCGACGAAGTTCTGGTCCCCACAGAAGAGGTGATCGAGGTTCGTCGAGGCAAGAAAGTCTCGACCGAGCGCCGTTTCATGCCGGGCTATGTGCTGGTGCACATGGAAATGTCCGATCAGGGCTATCACCTGATCAACTCGATCAACCGCGTGACCGGTTTCCTTGGTCCGCAGGGTCGTCCGATGCCCATGCGCGACGCCGAGGTGAACGGTATCCTGAACCGCGTTCAGGAAGGCGAAGAAGCACCGCGTACCCTGATCTCCTTTGAGATCGGTGAGCGGGTCAAGGTCAACGACGGCCCGTTCGAGGATTTCGACGGCACTGTCGAAGGGGTCGACGACGAGCATCAGAAGCTCAAGGTCACCGTATCGATCTTTGGCCGGGAAACCCCGGTCGAACTGGATTTCACACAGGTCACCAAACAGGCCTGATGTGATTTTGGCGCGCCGTTTGTGCGGTGCGCGTACATCGTGGGAGGCGAGGGGGCCGCGGCACCCGGACCAGACCACACAACAGTAAGGCCCGAAGGACGCGTCCCGAGGGTGTTGGATAAGGAGAAACCAGATGGCCAAGAAGCTTGCTGGTACAATGAAACTGCAGGTTCCTGCAGGTCAAGCGAACCCCTCCCCGCCGGTTGGTCCGGCTCTGGGTCAGCGCGGCATCAACATCATGGAATTCTGCAAGGCGTTCAACGCCAAGACCGCAGACATGGAGCCCGGCGCGCCGTGCCCGACCGTGATCACCTACTATCAGGACAAGTCCTTCACCATGGACATCAAGACGCCGCCCGCGTCTTACTACCTGAAGAAGGCTGCCAAGGTGAAATCCGGTGCCAAGACCCCGAGCCGTGAAACCGTTGGTACGGTGACCGCTGCTCAGGTGAAGGAAATCGCCGAAGCGAAAATGAAAGATCTGAGCGCCAACGATATCGAAGCGGCGATGCAGATCATCCTGGGCTCCGCCCGCTCCATGGGCATCGAGGTGAAGTAAGATGGCAAAGCTCGGTAAACGTACCCGCGCAGCGCGCGAAGCCTTCGCTGGCAAAGAGAACCTGACCATCGAAGAAGCTGTTGCCCTGGTGAAGGCCAACGCCACTTCGAAATTCGACGAAACCATCGAGATCGCCGTGAACCTGGGTGTCGACACCCGTCACGCCGACCAGATGGTTCGTGGTGTGATCGGTCTGCCCAACGGCACCGGCAAATCCATGCGCGTTGCTGTTTTTGCACGTGGCGCCAAGGCGGACGAAGCCAAGGAAGCCGGTGCGGACATCGTTGGCGCCGAAGACCTGATGGAAACCATCCAGGGCGGCACCATCGAATTTGATCGCTGCATCGCAACCCCGGACATGATGCCTGTCGTCGGCCGTCTGGGTAAGATCCTCGGCCCGCGCAACCTGATGCCGAACCCCAAGGTTGGCACCGTGACCATGGACGTGAAAGCGGCCGTGGAAGCAGCCAAAGGCGGTGAAGTTCAGTTCAAGGCGGAAAAAGGCGGCGTTGTGCACGCAGGTGTCGGCAAAGCCTCCTTCGACGAAGCCAAGCTGGCCGAAAACGTCCGCGCCTTTGTTTCGGCTGTTGCCAAGGCAAAGCCGTCGGGTGCCAAGGGCGCTTACATGAAGAAGATCGCGCTGTCTTCGACCATGGGCCCGGGCGTCACCGTCGACGTGGAAAAAGCTGTCAGCGAATAAGCTGGCATGATAAATGTCGAAGGGCGGTGCCGTTGGCGCCGCCCTTTTTTTGTTTGGTGGGCCGTTTCTTAGAGGAGCAGCGGATGGCAGAGGGGAGCAATGCCTGGCATCTGATCGCAGTGGTCAATGAGCCGCTGGAGGAGACTTTGCGTTTTGCCAGCTGGTATCTTGACCTTGGCGCGCGCAGTCTGATCCTGCTGTTCGACAATCCCGATGATCCGGCCATCCCTGTACTTTCCCCACATCCAGCCATCACCTGCATTCCCTGCACAACCGGGTTCTGGCGCAGCATCGGCATTGCCGCGCGCGCCCGCTTTCCCAAGCGACAGATCCGGGCGCTGACCTGGGCCTATCGCCAGATCGCCTCTGGGTGGGTGCTGTCCGTCGATGCGGATGAGTTTCTATTTGCGAACGGCGGGGCTGGTGATATCCGCGCAGCGCTGGCCGGGCAGGGGGTGGAGACACAGGCGCTACGGATTGAAACCGCCGAAGTGGTTCCGGCGCTTGAACGGTCTGAGAAAACCGTGTTCCGCACCCCGATGCCACGGGCGGTCCGGCGTGATGTCTATGGAGAGGATGTGCCGCTGTTTGGGCCGCGCCGGATGGGGCTTGTCGGCCACCCGCAGGGGAAATCCTTTATCCGGGCTGGGCTGCAGGATATCTATCTGCGCCAGCATTGGGCGCATGACGCCGAGGGGCAGCGCTTGCCTGAAGTCGTATTGGGGGCCGCTAGCGGGCTTTACCTGCTGCATTACCTGGCCCCGGAGTATGAGGGCTGGCGCCGCAAGATGGCCTGGCGCCTGGCGTCCAGCGGCTTCACCAAATACGTCGGAGATTGCATCCGGGAGATTGAGGCAGCGGGGCACGCCGAGGCGGCGCGAGAGGCTGCGCTTTTGGCCCTTTACAACCGGTTGCACCGGGTCCGTCCCGAAGTGCTGGCGCGCATGCGGGCCCATAGTGTATGTTTAGAAGCAGAGGTGGATACGGCCGCGCCGCTGGCGCGAATGCTGGATCTCTCCGTGCTGACCCTGCCAGGGCGATCGGCGGCCTGAGTGCGAACTGCTCTGTGGGTCAAATTTCCGCTTGGAAATCACGTCTCAACGCTTTAACTACGGCCATGAGGTAAAGCGTGCGATTCGTCGTGCGCTTTATTTCATTTCGTCCAAGATGGTGGGTGGCCTCTCGATCGGGCCTTAATTTCCCTCCTGAGACGGGAAAGACCAATAGATCGAGGGTTTCTATACCCTCGGGCGACTTTGGCTAACCCCGTATTGCGGACTTGAACGCCGGGCCATCTGGTTCGGCACATCAAAGAGCCGGGGAGCGCAAGCCCCCCAAAACCTGGAGAGAACTGTGGATAGAGCCCAGAAAGAGAAATTGGTCGAGGAACTCGGCCAGATCTTCGAAAGCTCTGGCGTGGTGGTCGTAGCCCACTACACCGGTCTGACAGTTGCCGAGATGCAGGACCTTCGCGCACGTGCTCGTGACGCGGGCGGTGCCGTGCGTGTTGCCAAAAACAGGCTCGCCAAAATCGCCCTCGAGGGTAAGCCGTGTGAAAGCATGTCTGACCTGCTGACAGGGATGACCGTACTGACCTATTCCGAGGACCCCGTGGCAGCAGCCAAGGTGGCCGAGGACTTCGCCAAGGATAACAAGAAGTTTGAGATCCTCGGCGGCGCAATGGGTGAGAACGCTCTGGACCGTGCCGGTGTCGAAGCCGTGTCGAAAATGCCGTCCCGCGAGGAGCTTATTGCTACCATCGCAGGCATGCTTGGCGCACCCGCTTCCAACATCGCTGGCGCAGTTGGCGCACCTGCAAGCAACATCGCAAGCATCCTTTCGACCATCGAAGAGAAGGCGGAAGCTGCGTAAGCGGTTGGCACTGAATGACCGGCGTGGAGCAAATGTTCATACGCTGGAAACACATACTTACAAACGGAAAGAGCTGATAAAATGGCTGATCTGAAGAAACTGGCAGAAGAGATCGTTGGTCTGACCCTGCTTGAAGCACAAGAACTGAAAACCATCCTCAAAGACGAGTATGGCATCGAGCCCGCAGCTGGCGGCGCTGTGATGGTTGCAGCTGGTGGCGACGCCGGTGGCGCAGCTGAAGAAGAGAAAACCGAATTCGACGTCGTTCTGAAGAACGCCGGCGCTTCGAAAATCAACGTGATCAAAGAAGTTCGCGCGATCACCGGCCTGGGCCTGAAAGAAGCCAAGGAACTGGTTGAAGCCGGCGGCAAGATCAAAGAAGGCATCGACAAAGCCGAAGCCGAAGACATCAAAGGCAAGCTGGAAGCAGCTGGCGCCGAAGTCGAAGTGGCCTAAGCCACCTTTGGCGGGACATAAGGGCAGCGGTTTCCCTGCGAAATCTTGCTCTGCGCTCCCTTAGAATTTGGCTGGATCCGGGGAAACCCGGGTCCAGCCGAACCTGTCTCAGAAAGGGACCTTTTGATTTGGTCTCTTTCTTAGGCGCGGTTCACAGGATCGGGAGGCAGCCATTCGGGACGGCGGCCATGAATTGATCCGAACGCTCTATCTCGTATGGGCAAGATGCCGAAGCCCGGCGGCATCCTTGTCCGGTGAGAAATTCGAAAGGTGACATCTGACATGGCTCAAACGTTCCTTGGCCAGAAACGTCTTCGCAAATATTATGGCAAGATCCGCGAAGTGCTGGATATGCCGAACCTCATTGAGGTTCAAAAATCTTCCTACGATCTTTTCCTTCGCTCGGGTGACGCCGAAGCACCGCTGGACGGCGAAGGTATCAACGGTGTTTTTCAATCTGTCTTCCCGATCAAGGATTTCAATGAAAACTCCGTGCTCGAGTTCGTGAAATACGCGCTGGAAAAACCGAAATACGACGTCGAAGAGTGCATGCAACGCGACATGACCTACTCGGCGCCGCTGAAGGTCACCCTGCGTCTGATCGTGTTCGATGTCGACGAAGACACCGGCGCCCGTTCGGTCAAGGACATCAAAGAGCAAGACGTCTTCATGGGCGATATGCCCCTGATGACCCCGAACGGTACCTTTGTCGTCAACGGCACCGAGCGTGTGATCGTCAGCCAGATGCACCGTTCGCCGGGTGTGTTCTTTGACCACGACAAGGGCAAGACGCACTCGTCGGGTAAACTGCTGTTCGCCTGCCGCATCATCCCGTATCGCGGCTCCTGGCTCGATTTCGAATTCGACGCCAAAGACATCGTCTTTGCCCGGATCGACCGTCGCCGCAAGCTGCCTGTGACCACCCTGCTGTACGCTCTGGGGCTGGACCAGGAAGGCATCATGGATGCCTATTACGACACCGTCACCTTCAAGCTGGACAAAAGCCGCGGCTGGGTCACGCCGTTCTTCCCCGAGCGCGTCCGTGGTACCCGTCCGACCTATGACCTGGTCGACGCTGCAACCGGCGAAATCATCTGCGAAGCGGGCAAGAAAGTCACACCGCGCGCCGTGAAGAAGATGATCGACGAGGGTTCGATCACCGAACTTCTGGTGCCCTTCGAGCAGATCGTCGGCAAATTCGTTGCCAAGGATCTGATCAACGAAGAAAACGGCGCCATCTATGTGGAAGCCGGTGACGAGCTGACGCTGGAATACGACAAGGACGGCGAGATCATCGGCGGCACCGTCAAGGAACTGTTGGACGCGGGCGTCACCGAGATTCCGGTTCTGGACATCGATAACGTCAACGTCGGCCCCTACATGCGCAACACCATGGCGATGGATAAGAACATGGGCCGCGACACCGCGCTCATGGATATCTATCGCGTGATGCGTCCGGGCGAGCCGCCCACCGTCGAAGCGGCTTCGGCTCTGTTCGACACCCTGTTCTTTGACTCCGAGCGTTACGATCTCTCCGCGGTTGGCCGTGTGAAGATGAACATGCGCCTGGCACTGGACGCCGAAGACACCCAGCGGACCCTGCGCAAGGAAGACATTGTCTCCTGCATCAAGGCTCTGGTGGAGCTGCGCGACGGTAAGGGCGACATCGACGACATCGACCACCTGGGTAACCGTCGTGTCCGTTCCGTTGGCGAACTGATGGAAAACCAGTACCGCGTCGGCCTGCTGCGCATGGAGCGCGCGATCAAGGAACGTATGTCCTCGGTCGAGATCGACACGGTGATGCCGCAGGATCTGATCAACGCGAAACCGGCGGCTGCGGCTGTTCGCGAATTCTTCGGCTCCTCGCAGCTGTCGCAGTTCATGGACCAGACCAACCCGCTGTCGGAAGTCACCCACAAACGCCGCCTCTCGGCGCTTGGCCCGGGCGGTCTGACCCGCGAGCGCGCAGGCTTTGAGGTTCGCGACGTTCACCCGACCCACTATGGCCGGATGTGCCCGATTGAAACGCCGGAAGGCCCGAACATCGGTCTGATCAACTCTCTGGCGACCTTTGCCCGCGTGAACAAGTATGGCTTCATCGAAACACCTTACCGCGTCGTCAAGGACGCCAAGGTCACCGACGAAGTGCACTACATGTCCGCGACCGAGGAAATGCGTCACACCGTGGCGCAGGCCAACGCGACCCTGGATGATGAAGGCAAATTCCAGAACGATCTGGTTTCGACCCGTCAGTCCGGCGACTACACGCTGGCGCCGCGCGAAAACGTTGACCTGATCGACGTTTCGCCCAAGCAGCTGGTCTCGGTTGCGGCCTCGTTGATCCCGTTCCTTGAAAACGACGACGCCAACCGCGCTCTGATGGGCTCGAACATGCAACGTCAGGCGGTTCCGCTGCTGCGCGCGGAAGCGCCGCTGGTCGGCACCGGTATCGAGGAAATCGTGGCCCGCGACTCGGGCGCTGCGATCATGGCGAAACGTGGCGGTATCATCGACCAGATCGATGCCCAGCGTATCGTGATCCGCGCCACCTCCGATCTAGAGCTGGGCGATGCGGGCGTTGACATCTACCGTATGCGCAAGTTCCAGCGTTCCAACCAGAACACCTGCATCAACCAGCGTCCTCTGGTGAAAGTGGGTCAGGAAGTGCGCAAGGGCGAAGTTATCGCCGATGGTCCGTCGACCGATATGGGCGAACTGGCCCTCGGTAAGAACGTCGTCGTCGCCTTCATGCCCTGGAACGGCTACAACTACGAAGACTCCATCCTGATCTCCGAGCGTATTGCGCGTGACGACGTCTTCACCTCGATCCACATCGAGGAATTCGAAGTCGCCGCCCGTGACACCAAGCTGGGTCCGGAAGAGATCACCCGCGACATCCCGAACGTCGGTGAAGAAGCGCTGCGCAACCTCGACGAGGCTGGCATCGTTTACATTGGTGCGGATGTTGAGCCGGGCGACATTCTGGTCGGTAAGATCACGCCGAAGGGCGAAAGCCCGATGACGCCGGAAGAAAAGCTTCTGCGCGCCATCTTCGGTGAGAAAGCCTCGGACGTCCGCGATACCTCGCTGCGTGTGAAGCCGGGTGACTACGGTACCGTGGTCGAAGTCCGCGTCTTCAACCGTCACGGTGTCGAAAAAGACGAACGTGCGCTGCAGATCGAGCGTGAGGAAGTCGAACGTCTGGCCCGTGACCGCGACGACGAGATGGCGATCTTGGATCGCAACATCTATGCCCGTCTAAAGGACATGCTGGTCGGCAAGACCGCTGTCAAAGGCCCGAAAGGCATCAAGGCAGGCTCGGAAATCACCGAGGATCTGTTGGCCTCCCTCAGCCGCGGTCAGTGGTGGATGCTCGCCCTTGAGGACGAGAAAGACGCCCAGATCGTCGAGGCCCTGAACGAGCAGTACGAAGTGCAAAAGCGCGCTCTGGATGCCCGTTTCGAAGACAAGGTCGAAAAAGTCCGCCGCGGCGACGACCTGCCGCCGGGTGTGATGAAGATGGTCAAAGTCTTCATCGCTGTGAAGCGTAAGCTGCAGCCGGGCGACAAGATGGCCGGCCGTCACGGCAACAAAGGTGTGATTTCGAAAGTGGTTCCGATGGAGGACATGCCGTTCCTCGCGGATGGTACCCCGGTCGATTTCTGTCTGAACCCGCTGGGCGTTCCGTCGCGTATGAACGTCGGTCAGATCCTTGAAACCCACATGGGTTGGGCTGCACGCGGTCTCGGCATCAAGGTGGATGAGGCGCTGCAGGAATACCGTCGTTCAGGCGATCTGACCCCGGTGCGCGATGCGATGCATCACGCCTATGGTCAGGACGTCTATGACGAAGGCATTGCGGATATGTCCGAAGCCGACCTGATCGATGCGGCCAACAATGTTGCCCGTGGTGTACCGATCGCGACTCCGGTCTTCGACGGTGCCAAAGAGGATGACGTTAATGACGCGCTGGTCCGCGCGGGCTTTGACAAATCCGGTCAGTCGATCCTGTTTGACGGCCGCACCGGTGAGCAGTTTGCCCGCCCGGTCACCGTCGGCATCAAGTATCTGCTGAAACTGCACCACCTGGTCGACGACAAGATCCACGCGCGTTCGACCGGTCCGTACTCGCTCGTCACACAGCAGCCGCTGGGTGGTAAGGCGCAGTTCGGTGGTCAGCGCTTCGGGGAGATGGAGGTCTGGGCTCTGGAAGCTTACGGCGCCGCCTACACCCTGCAGGAGATGCTCACCGTGAAATCGGATGACGTCGCAGGCCGGACCAAGGTCTATGAAAGCATCGTCAAAGGCGAAGACAACTTCGAGGCGGGCGTACCGGAATCGTTCAACGTTCTGGTCAAAGAAGTCCGTGGCCTTGGCCTGAATATGGAACTCCTGGATGCGGAGGTTGAGGAGTAAGGGCGTTTGCCCTTCTCCCGTCCCCCCTTCCGCAAGATTTGAGGTATCAAAATGAACCAGGAAATCACCAATAACCCGTTCAACCCGCTGACCCCGCCGAAGGTTTTCGATGAGATCAAGGTATCGCTGGCATCGCCGGAACGGATCCTGTCGTGGTCTTATGGCGAAATCAAAAAGCCCGAGACCATCAACTACCGGACCTTCAAGCCCGAGCGTGACGGTCTGTTCTGCGCCCGTATCTTTGGCCCGATCAAAGACTACGAATGCCTTTGCGGCAAATATAAGCGGATGAAATATCGCGGCGTTGTCTGCGAAAAATGCGGTGTGGAAGTCACCCTGCAAAAGGTCCGCCGCGAGCGTATGGGCCATATCGAACTGGCCTCGCCGGTTGCGCACATCTGGTTCCTGAAGTCGCTGCCGTCGCGCATCGGCCTGATGCTGGACATGACCCTGCGCGATCTGGAACGCGTGCTGTACTTTGAAAACTACGTTGTCATCGAGCCGGGTCTGACCGACCTCACCTACGGCCAGATGATGACAGAAGAAGAGTACATGGACGCCCAGGACCAGTACGGCATGGACGCCTTCACCGCCAATATCGGCGCCGAAGCGATCCGTGAAATGCTGGCCGCGATCGATCTGGAAGCCGAAGCCGAGCAGCTGCGCGCCGAACTGGCCGAAGCCACCGGCGAACTGAAGCCCAAGAAGATCATCAAGCGTCTGAAAGTGGTCGAATCCTTCCTCGAGTCGGGCAACCGTCCCGAGTGGATGATCATGACCGTGATCCCGGTCATCCCGCCGGAACTGCGTCCGCTGGTTCCGCTGGATGGCGGTCGTTTCGCGACCTCCGACCTCAACGACCTTTACCGTCGTGTGATCAACCGGAATAACCGTCTGAAGCGTCTGATCGAACTGCGCGCGCCTGACATCATCGTCCGCAACGAAAAGCGGATGCTGCAGGAATCCGTTGACGCCCTGTTTGACAACGGCCGCCGTGGCCGCGTCATCACCGGCGCCAACAAGCGCCCGCTGAAGTCGCTGTCGGACATGCTGAAAGGTAAGCAGGGTCGCTTCCGTCAGAACCTTCTGGGTAAGCGCGTCGACTTCTCCGGCCGTTCGGTCATTGTGACAGGTCCCGAGCTGAAGCTGCATCAGTGTGGCCTACCCAAGAAGATGGCGCTCGAACTCTTCAAGCCCTTCATCTACTCGCGTCTGGAGGCCAAAGGTCTGTCCTCCACTGTGAAGCAGGCGAAGAAGCTGGTGGAAAAAGAACGCCCCGAAGTCTGGGATATCCTCGACGAGGTGATCCGCGAGCACCCGGTGATGCTGAACCGCGCACCGACGCTGCACCGTCTTGGTATTCAAGCCTTCGAACCCACGCTGATCGAAGGTAAGGCTATCCAGCTGCACCCGCTGGTCTGCTCGGCGTTCAACGCGGACTTCGACGGTGACCAGATGGCCGTGCACGTGCCGCTGAGCCTTGAGGCCCAGCTGGAAGCGCGCGTCCTGATGATGTCCACCAACAACGTTCTGTCGCCCGCAAACGGCGCGCCGATCATCGTTCCCTCGCAGGATATGATCTTGGGTCTCTACTATGTGACCCTGGAACGCGAAGGCATGGTGGGCGAAGGCAAGGTCTTTGGGACCATCGACGAAGTTCAGCACGCTCTGGACGCCGGCGAAGTGCACCTGCACACCAAGATCACCGCGCGGATCACCCAGATCGACGAAGAAGGCAACGAGGTTCTCAAGCGTTTTGAGACCACCCCGGGCCGTGTTCGTCTGGGCGCGCTGCTGCCGAAGAACGCCAAGGCGCCGTTTGAACTGGTCAACCGTCTTCTGCGGAAGAAAGAGGTGCAGCAGGTCATCGACACCGTCTACCGTTACTGCGGTCAGAAAGAGTCGGTGATCTTCTGTGATCAGATCATGACCATGGGTTTCCGCGAAGCGTTCAAGGCAGGCATTTCGTTCGGCAAGGACGACATGGTGATCCCGGACGGCAAGTGGACCATCGTCGACGAGACACGCGAGCAGGTGAAAGATTTCGAACAGCAGTACATGGACGGCCTGATCACTCAGGGCGAAAAGTACAACAAAGTTGTCGATGCCTGGTCGAAGTGTAACGACAAGGTCACGGAAGCGATGATGAGCACCATCTCCGCCGACAAGCGGGACGAGAACGGTGCCGTGATGGAGCCGAACTCGGTTTACATGATGGCCCACTCCGGTGCGCGTGGCTCGGTTACGCAGATGAAGCAGCTGGGCGGTATGCGCGGCCTGATGGCCAAGCCGAACGGCGACATCATCGAGACACCGATCATCTCGAACTTTAAAGAAGGCCTGACGGTTCTGGAGTACTTCAACTCCACCCACGGTGCCCGTAAGGGTCTGTCGGATACCGCTCTGAAGACGGCGAACTCGGGTTATCTGACCCGTCGTCTGGTGGACGTGGCGCAGGACTGCATCGTGCGGGAGCGCGACTGCGGTACCGAGCGTGCGATCACAGCAGAGGCTGCCGTCAACGACGGTGAAGTGGTTGCCAGCATCGGTGAACGTCTGCTGGGCCGTGTTGCGGCCGAGGACATCAAACGTCCGGGCACCGAAGAGGTGATCGTCGCACAGGGGCAGCTCATCGACGAACGCATGGCGGATGCCGTGCAGGAAGCCGGTGTTGCCTCCACGCGGATCCGTTCGCCTCTGACCTGCGAAAGCGAAGAGGGCGTCTGCGCCATGTGCTATGGCCGTGACCTTGCGCGCGGTACCATGGTCAACTCGGGCGAGGCTGTCGGCATCATCGCCGCGCAGTCGATCGGTGAACCTGGTACACAGCTGACGATGCGGACCTTCCACATCGGCGGTGTTGCCCAGGGTGGTCAGCAGTCGTTCCTCGAGGCGAGCCAAGAAGGCAAGATCGTCTTCGAAAACGCTCAGATCCTGCAAAACGCCAACGGCGAAACGCTGGTGGTTGGCCGGAACATGAAGCTGATCATTCAGGACGAGCACGGCGAAGAGCGCGCCAGCCACAAGCTGGGCTATGGCTCCAAGCTGTTCGTCACCGACGGTCAATCCGTTGCCCGTGGCGACAAGCTGTTCGAATGGGACCCCTACACCCTGCCGATCATCGCGGAAAAGCCGGGTACTGCCAAATACGTCGATCTGGTTTCGGGCCTTGCCGTCCGCGACGAGACCGACGAAGCCACCGGTATGACCCAGAAGATCGTGGTCGACTGGCGTGCGGCACCGAAAGGCAACGACCTCAAGCCGGAAATCATCTTGGTGGATGCTGACGGCGAGCCGGTCCGCAACGATCTGGGCAACCCGGTTACCTACCCGATGTCCGTTGATGCGATCCTGTCCTGTGAAGACGGTCAGCAGATCGAGGCTGGTGACGTTGTTGCGCGTATCCCGCGCGAAGGCGCCAAGACCAAGGACATTACCGGTGGTCTGCCGCGTGTGGCCGAACTGTTCGAAGCCCGTCGTCCGAAAGACCACGCAATCATCGCCGAAATCGATGGTTACGTGCGCTTTGGCCGCGACTACAAGAACAAGCGCCGCATCTCGATCGAACCCGCGGATGAGAGCTTGGAAACCGTCGAATACATGGTGCCCAAGGGCAAGCACATCCCGGTGCAGGAAGGTGACTTCGTGCAGAAGGGCGACTACATCATGGACGGCAACCCGGCGCCGCATGACATCCTTGCAATTATGGGTGTCGAGGCTCTGGCGAACTACATGATCGACGAAGTTCAGGACGTTTATCGTCTGCAGGGCGTGAAGATCAACGACAAGCACATCGAGGTGATCGTTCGCCAGATGCTGCAGAAGTGGGAGATCTCCGACTCCGGCGAAACCACGCTGCTGAAAGGCGAACACGTGGACAAGCAGGAGTTCGACGCTGCCAACGAGAAGGCACTGTCGCGCGGCAAACGTCCGGCACAGGGCGCACCGATCCTGCTTGGTATCACCAAGGCGTCGCTGCAGACCCGTTCGTTCATCTCGGCGGCCTCCTTCCAAGAGACCACCCGCGTGCTGACCGAGGCTTCGGTTCAGGGCAAGAAGGACAAGCTGGTTGGCCTGAAGGAAAACGTCATCGTTGGTCGCCTGATCCCGGCCGGTACCGGTGGTGCAACCCAGCAGATGCGCCATATCGCTCAGTCCCGCGACAATGTGGTTCTGGAAGCGCGCCGCGAAGAAGCCGAGGCCGCAGCTGCTCTGGCCGCTCCGGTGATGGAGGACGACGTGTCCGGTGGCGACTTCGACAATCTGGTGGAAACACCGGAAAGCCGCGACTGATCCGTCGACTGACTTTTTGAAAATGAATGCCCCCGCGCCGATGGCGCGGGGGTTTTCTTTTGTCTGACGTCCCCCAACCGGCGAATGCCTCTTCCCAAGTGCTGCGCCCCGGTGTTTTCTGTGCGCGCAGCCGGGGGAGGGGAAATGTCAGAGCAGTTGAAGATGGTTGGACTGGTCCGGTTCTCGGTTCTTACGCCTACCTATTATTCCGAACGCTTCAGCACACTGGAGGAAACGGCGGCACATCTGTTTTCCGAGGACCGGATGGAGCTCCGCTTTCGCGTTTTCGAAGAGCTGTGCCTGCCTTCGCTGCTTCGGCAAAGCGATCCCGAATTTGACGTCGTGGTGCTGACTGCGGCGTCGATGCCTGATCGCTATATGCAAAGGCTGAAGGCGCTGCTTGCGCCGCATCGCAATCTGCATTGCCGTCCGGTCGGAACCCGAAATCATTACCGGCTGTTACGCCGGGGGTATGATTCCATTCCGGCAGGGGAGGGCAGTCACCGCATCCTGTTCCGTCTGGATGATGATGACGCGGTTGATATTGATTTTGTGGCGCGGACAAAACGCCTGGCGGCTGGGATCCTGCCGCTGCAACCCGAAGGCGGTGCTTTTGTCATTGCCTATAACCGGGGCTTTTACATGCGGGCGACGCTGGATGGGCCGGAGGTCTTCGACGCGGTCGAACAGGCGCCCCTGTCGGCAGGCACCGCGCTGGTGACCCCGGTTGGCAGCGCCGCGAACCCCTACAAGTTCAACCACCGCAAACTGGCGCGGCACTACAGCCTTTATTCGGATATTTCGGTGCCATCCTTCCTGCGCACTATCCATGGTGACAATAAATCCGATCCCACCCAAAAAGGGATCACTCATCAGATGGCCGAGGAAGAGATCGACGGCGCGCTGCAACGCCATTTCGGTCTGACGCTGTCGCAGCTGAAGGCGGTATAGCGCATGAAACCCAATCAGACCGGTGCCCTGTTGATGATGGGCAGCATGGCGGCCTTTACCTTCAATGATACGCTGGTGAAATCTGTGGGGGCGGATCTGCCGCTGTCGCAGATTCTTGTGGTCCGCGGCGGGGTTGCGTCACTGCTGATTTTCCTGCTGGCGCGCTATCTGGGCAGCTTGCGGATGAACCTGCCACGGGGCGACTGGATGCTGGTTCTGGGCCGCTGCCTGTCCGAAGCGGGGGCGACTTACCTCTTCCTCAGCGCGCTGATGCTGATGCCGCTCGCCAATGTGACTGCCGTACTGCAAATGCTGCCGCTGACCGTGACGCTGGGGGCGGCGCTGTTCTTTGGCGAAAGCATCGGCTGGCGGCGCATGGCCGCGATCCTTGCGGGGTTCTGCGGTATGCTGCTGATCGTGCAGCCGGGGCCAGAGGGGTTCGATGGCGCCTCTTTGTATGCACTGGGTGCGGTTGGCTGCGTCACGGCCCGGGATCTGTTCACCCGGCGGATGTCGGCGGCGGTGCCGTCAATGACGGTGACGTTGATGGCCTCTTTGACAGTGCTGAGTTTTGGCCTGATCTACAGCACCCAGCAGGACTGGCAACCGATGCAGGGCTGGCATCTGGGTCTGCTTATGGGGGCGGCCTGCTTCATCTTTGCCGGCTACCTGTTTTCGGTCATGACCATGCGGGTCGGAGACGTCGCCGTGGTCTCGCCCTTCCGCTACAGCGGGTTGTTGTGGGCGCTGTTCCTCGGCTGGGCAGTCTTTGGTGATTGGCCGGGTGTGCTTACTCTGACCGGCGCGGCCGTCGTTGTGGCGGCCGGCCTATTCACTTTCTACCGGGAGCGGCAGCAGACCGGGGGATGAGAACGCCCGCGCGACTGCGGCGCTATCGACGTTGAAGGTCTGTTTCAGATGGTGCGCTTCCTCTGGTGTGACAGGGGTGACGCTGATCTCCTTGCCGCGCCCCTTGGAGCGGGAATCGTTGAAGCTGTTGTAACCACGCAGGTACATGTCGCCATCCGGAATGGTCAGCGTTGGTGTGACCCGCCAAAGGGTATGATGGCCGTGATGCATGATCGTCTGGTTGGACCCGCCCGCCACTACGACTCCCATAGAAAGCGCAGTGTAGGGGTAGCGGTCCGGTTTGATCGCCAGGCCATCGGCACTGGCGCGATAGACATAGCCGCGGTTGAAATCGATGGTGGTCATCGGATAGCGCGGCCAGACCGGTTCTAGGTCCTGCGCCGCCTGTTTCAGCCGTTCTACAAATGACACCGCCATCGCATCGTCATCGTCTAGACGAAACTGCAGGCAGGGCGCATCCGGGTTTTCGCGCGCGTCGTTCAGCATCTGGATCATCACCCGCCGGTGACGGCCCGGCGGCTGCACGGAAATGACCACATTCGACAAAGGTTCGGTGAGGGTCAGCAGGCGGTCGAGATAGGGGAGGGGAAAGCACTCACCGACCACGACCAGAAGCTGGAAATCCGCGTCGGTCTGACCGATGATCGAGGGCAGGCAGACAGTTTCGAACAGGCGGAACCGCTCCTCAAGCCGTTCGGGTGCATAAAGATAGGCACGGCGTTCCTCTAGGCTGGCGTGCTCCTGCTTGTAGCCGCCGTGCCCTACATAAGAGAAGCGGCACAATCCGATAACCTGCATAACATGCGATCCCTGGTAAAAACAAAAGCGTGGGGGCTAGTCAGCCGCGAAGACCCGTTTGAGATCATCCTGCCGGATGGCAAATCGCGCTTCAAACTCACCCACCTGATCCGGGGTCAGCGGGGTGACGGGCACCGGTTTGACCCGTTTCTGGCGCGAGTCGTTATAGCCATTGTGGGTGCGAACGAACATCGGCTGATCGCTGATGGTGACCGTCGGCATGAAGCGCAGGATTTTCTCATGCGCGAAGTTCATGATCGTCAGGTTACAGCCGCCGCGCACATACATGCCAAGCGAAGCGACATAGTAGGGCCGGTGTATCTCGGTCGCGGCGATCCCGGACGCCCCAACCTCGGCCACATAACCACGGTTGAAATCAACGGCGACCGTTTTGCTCTTTTCGACCAGGCCAGAACAATCCTCAACCGTCTGCCGGAGGCGTTCGACGAAATCCACCGACACTGCGTCGTCGTCGTCATGTCGGAACTGCAGACAGGGCGCGTCTGGGTCCCGGCGGGCTTTGTTGAGGATCTCTTTCATCACCTGGCGCTGTTTGCGCGGCGGTTCGCTGTGAATACGGACCTGCGGCATGTCGGCGGTGATGTCCTGAAGCCGCTCCCGGTGGTGTTTCGGCAGGCTGTCGCCAATGACTATGATGAGCTCGAAATCCTGATCTGTCTGTTCCCGCAGACAGGGCAGGGCGACGGTCTCCATCAGTTGGAACCGCTCCTCCAGACGGTCTTCGGCATAAAGGTAGGCAATGCGCTCCTCCAGGCTGGCATGTTCAACCTGAAAGCCGCCAATCGCGGGATAAGAAAAACGACAAAGACCGATGACTTGCATGAATGGGGCGTCCTGAGTAAGCGTATGGCCCAATCTGATTGCGGCCCGTTGAACTATGCATCGCCCGTACCGATGCGACAAGACAGCGGGTGTGGCAGGGGAAGTATTGCCAGCGGCGTGTTCCCGTGCAGCCATCCGCCGACCCTGGGCGTCACTGGGCGCCTGACAGTTGACAAGCTCCGCGACTCCCCATATACGCGCGCCTATCCGGCATCCGGGGGCCGCCCCTAAAGCCGATATCACTATTGTAGTGGATCAAGGTTCGGACAGTTTTATCGTCCGGATCCTCTGTAGACCCACCGCGTCGTTCACCTCGGAATGGGAACGATTGCGGTTTTTGCGCTTGCGGACGCGTAAGTGCCGGAAATATGAGCCGCACGCCCTTGCGCGTGCATGACATGAAAGTTGCGAAACGGGGAATAGACCGGAATGCCAACGATCCAACAGCTGATCCGCAAGCCGCGGCAGCCGAAAGTTAAACGCTCCAAATCCATGCATCTGGAGCAGTGCCCCCAGAAGCGTGGCGTTTGCACGCGCGTTTACACCACCACGCCGAAGAAACCGAACTCCGCTATGCGGAAAGTTGCGAAGGTCCGCCTGACCAACGGTTTCGAGGTCATCTCCTACATCCCGGGTGAAAGCCACAACCTTCAGGAACACTCTGTGGTTCTGATCCGCGGCGGTCGTGTAAAAGACCTTCCCGGTGTGCGTTACCACATCCTTCGCGGTGTTCTGGATACCCAGGGCGTCAAAGACCGTAAGCAGCGTCGCTCCAAGTACGGCGCGAAGCGTCCTAAGTAAGAAGAAGGATAAGCACAGATGTCACGCCGTCACGCTGCTGAAAAACGCGAAGTTCTGCCCGACGCCAAATATGGCGACCGCGTTCTGACCAAATTCATGAACAACCTGATGATCGATGGTAAGAAATCGGTCGCAGAAAAAATCGTCTACAACGCGTTCGATCGCGTTGAAGCCAAGATCAAACGCGCTCCCGTGGAAGTCTTCCACGAAGCTCTGGACAATGTGAAACCCGCCGTCGAAGTTCGTTCGCGCCGCGTGGGTGGTGCAACCTACCAGGTGCCGGTCGAAGTTCGCCCGGAGCGCCGCGAAGCACTCGCAATCCGCTGGTTGATCAAAGCCGCCCGTAGCCGCAACGAAAACACCATGGAAGAGCGCCTTGCAGGCGAGCTGCTGGACGCTGTCCAGTCCCGTGGTACCGCGGTGAAAAAGCGCGAAGACACCCACAAGATGGCAGAGGCCAACAAGGCCTTCTCGCATTACCGCTGGTAACCCAAGGGGCTTAGACCTATGGCACGCGACTATACACTCAACCATTACCGTAACTTCGGTATCATGGCGCACATCGATGCAGGTAAGACCACCTGCTCGGAGCGTATCCTGTACTACACGGGCAAATCCCACAACATCGGTGAGGTGCACGATGGTGCAGCCACCATGGACTGGATGGAGCAGGAGCAGGAACGCGGCATCACCATCACCTCGGCTGCGACCACCACTTTCTGGGAACGCACCGAAGATGGCGAAACTGCTGACACGCCGAAGCACCGCCTGAACATCATCGACACCCCCGGCCACGTTGACTTCACCATTGAAGTTGAGCGTTCGCTGGCGGTTCTCGACGGTGCTGTCTGTGTTCTGGACGCCAACGCCGGCGTTGAACCCCAGACCGAAACCGTTTGGCGTCAGGCTGACCGCTACAAGGTTCCGCGCATCGTCTTCGTCAACAAGATGGACAAGATCGGCGCTGACTTCTTCAACTGCGTCAACATGATCGAAGACCGTACCGGCGCCCGCGCGGTTCCGGTTGGTATTCCGATCGGCGCCGAGAACGAGCTGGAAGGCCTGATCGATCTGGTCACCATGAAGGAATGGCTGTGGCAGGGTGAAGACCTTGGCGCCTCCTGGGTGCAGGTCGAGATCCGTGACAGCCTGAAGGACATGGCCGACGAATGGCGTGGCAAGATGGTCGAAGCGGCCGTCGAGCAAGACGACGACGCCATGGAAGCCTACCTGGAAGGTGAAGAGCCCGACGTTGCAACACTGCGCGCTCTGCTGCGCAAGGGCACTCTGGCGCTGGACTTCGTTCCGGTTCTGGGCGGTTCCGCGTTCAAGAACAAAGGCGTTCAGCCGCTGCTCAACGCCGTGATCGACTACCTGCCCAGCCCGCTGGACGTTGTCGATTACATGGGCTTCAAACCCGGTGACGAAACCGAAACCCGTAACATCGCCCGCCGCGCGGATGATGATATGGCGTTCTCGGGCCTGGCGTTCAAAATCATGAACGACCCCTTCGTCGGTTCGCTGACCTTTACCCGCATCTACTCCGGTGTTCTGAACAAGGGTGATACCCTTCTGAACTCCACCAAGGGTAAGAAAGAGCGCGTTGGCCGGATGATGATGATGCACTCGAACGACCGTGAGGAAATCACGGAAGCGTTCGCGGGCGACATCATCGCGCTGGCTGGTCTGAAAGACACCACCACAGGTGACACGCTCTGCGCCGTCAACGATCCGGTGGTTCTGGAAACCATGACCTTCCCCGATCCGGTGATCGAGATCGCGGTTGAGCCGAAAACCAAGGCTGACCAGGAAAAAATGTCCCAGGGTCTGGCCCGTCTGGCCGCCGAAGACCCGTCCTTCCGCGTGGAAACTGACCTGGAATCCGGTCAGACCATCATGAAGGGCATGGGCGAACTTCACCTGGACATCCTGGTTGACCGCCTGAAGCGCGAATTCAAGGTTGAAGCCAACATCGGTGCCCCGCAGGTTGCCTACCGTGAGACCATCGGTCACGAGGTCGAGCACACCTACACCCACAAGAAACAGTCGGGTGGTTCGGGTCAGTTCGCCGAGGTGAAGATGATCATCTCGCCGACAGAAGCCGGCGAAGGCTACTCCTTCGAATCCCGCATCGTTGGTGGTGCTGTTCCGAAGGAATACATCCCCGGTGTTGAAAAAGGCATCAACTCGGTTATGGATAGCGGCCCGCTGGCTGGCTTCCCCGTGATCGACTTCAAGGTTGCCCTGATCGACGGTAAGTTCCACGACGTTGACTCCAGCGTTCTGGCCTTTGAAATCGCAGCACGTATGTGCATGCGTGAAGGCATGCGCAAAGCTGGCGCCAAGCTGCTGGAACCGATCATGAAGGTCGAAGTGATCACCCCGGAAGAATACACCGGCGGTATCATCGGCGACCTGACCTCCCGTCGTGGTCAGGTGTCCGGCCAGGAGCCCCGCGGCAACGCGATTGCGATCGACGCAAACGTGCCGCTGGCGAACATGTTCGGCTACATCAACACCCTGCGTTCGATGAGCTCGGGCCGCGCCCAGTTCACCATGCAGTTCGGTCACTACGATCCGGTTCCGCAGAACATCTCGGACGAGATCCAGGCGAAATACGCGTAAGCGTCATGACATTGGAAGGTTCGCGGCCCGCGCGGACCTTCTTCCAATCAAAAGGAGGCCACCATGGCTAAGGAAAAGTTTGAGCGTAATAAACCGCACGTCAACATCGGCACCGTTGGCCACGTTGACCACGGCAAAACCACGCTGACCGCAGCGATCACCAAATACTTCGGTGACTTCAAAG
>NZ_JAXGFT010000027.1:0-26877 GCF_041008785.1 Pseudophaeobacter sp. 1A16562
GATCATAACCAACAACCTCCGCGGGATGGAGCAGCCCGGTAGCTCGTCAGGCTCATAACCTGAAGGTCGCAGGTTCAAATCCTGCTCCCGCAACCAACGTTTCCGACCAAGCCCCTGCAAATCGCGGGGGCTTCGTCGTTCCAGCACCCCCGCAGGCCAGAATACCTGCCAGATCACCCTCCAGAAGCATCCGGTGACCCCCAGGCGCAGATCCGTCCGGTTCCATCCGCACACTGGAAATCAATCCGCGCAGAGCCTCCGCCGAACCAGTCTTCAAGTCTGGGCAGCCTGCGGTTCCGGCCGATCCTGTTGACCTTCACCATGGGCGTGGTTCCGATGGCAATCGCGACCGGGCCCTCATCTGCGAGCCAGAGTGCGATCGGTATCAAAGTCGTAGGTGGCATGATCTCGGAAACCGTGTTCGGGGTAATTTTCGCGCCGGTCTTCTTGGTCTTCGTGATGAAGCTGACCGGCGGCTACAAGCGTATTGTCCCGGCCAGGGGTTGACCGCGATGGCAGCGGATGCACCGGTCAGCGTTGCTCAAAGCATCCGTTTGCTGCCCGCAAGCCTGCGCGCATGCAATGGTGGTTCGGGAACATGAGAAACAGGCCGCTTCCGCTGGATTGATCGCGATCAAATCGCGATTGGCGGGCCGCTGTTACCAATAAGCTTGGACAGATCATTTCATGCGAAACATTGCGATGCGCAGGAGAGTGAATATGGCTGACACCGACAAAAATGGCTGGGATGCCATCATCATCGGCTCTGGTATGGGCGGCATGGCTGCAGCTGCCGCGTTGTCGAAGCTCGGGCACAAGGTGCTTTTGCTGGAGCAGTACCAGACGCTCGGCGGCCTGACCCACAGCTTTTCCATGGAGGGTTTCTCCTGGGACGCGGGTATCCACTACCTCAACTGCGTCGCGCCCGAAGATCGTGAACGCCACATGCTCGACTGGCTCTCGGATACGCCGATCAAGTTCACCTCCATGGGGGCCGTATATGATAACCTGCACATCGGCGACGCCCCGCCGCTGTCCCTATCGCGGCCCTTCGCGGCGCAGGAGCGCGATCTCAAAGACCGCTTTCCGGACGAAACCAAGGCCATTGAGGCCTGGATCGCGGCGCTCAGAGAGGGCAGGCAGGCGGCGTTTACGGTAACTTCGACACGCGCCATGCCCGGGATCATCGGGTCGGCGATGAAGTGGTGGCACGGCCATGCCATCGACCGATGGTGTAAGCGGACAACGCAGGAAGTCATTGACGACATCACCGACAACCCCGACCTCGCTGCAGCTTTCGCCGCGCAATGGTTCGACCACGGTGGCAGGCCCAGTAAGGCAAGCTTTGCGATGCACGCACTGATCACAGGCTCCTATCTGGAGAGTGGTGCCTGGTATCCGGTGGGCGGCGGTGCGGCTTTTGCCCGGCACATCCTGCCGACGATCACCAAAGCCGGGGGGGCAGTACGGGCGAACACACGGGTTGAAACACTGGTCATCGAGAATGAGCGGGTCGTTGGGGTGCGCACGGCAGCGGGAGAGGAAATCCGCGCCGGAGCCGTGATTTCTGATATCGGTGCGCGGGAAACGGTGAATAGCCTCCTGCCCGAGGGCTGTGGACATCAGGACTGGATTGAACAAATCCACGCCTTGCCTCACTCGGTTGCGCATTTCAGCCTGTTCATGGGCTTTGAGGGCGATATCGAGGCTGCCGGAGCGACCCGCTCGAACCACTGGATATTCCCGGGCGGAAAGGTCGATGTCGTCTGGGCCGACGCGCCAGACACTCCGCCCGAGGGCATGTTTGTTTCTTTCGCGTCGCTCAAGGACAGCGCCCACGATCCCGGCCCATCTCGGAAATACGCCGGGGAAATCGTGGCGTGGACCGATTGGTCAGTCGTGGAAAAATGGGCCCATCTGGAGCCGGGCGCACGAGGGGCGGACTATCAGGTCTTCAAGGAAGCGGTCGAGGAAACCCTCTTTGCGCAGTTCGAAACACATTTTCCTGACCTCGCCAAGCTCGTGGTGTTCCGTACTCTTTCGACGCCACTCTCGACCGAAGCGATCACGGGGCATCACCATGGTGGGTTCTACGGAATCGATGTCACACCCGAACGCGTGCTAAGCGACGCGCTTCAGGCAAAGACCCCGGTGCCGGGCCTCATCCTCGCAGGTCAGGACGTATTGAGCCCGGGAATCCCCGGTGCCCTCTGGGGGGGGATTTTCGCTGCGGCCAGCCTCGATCCGAAAGTTTGGCGCGAACTCCCAGGTTAGACGGTGGTTTAAGTTGGAGTGCATCTCTCCGAGGTTCGCCACAGTGGGCTTTCAAGCAGACTGGACCTGTCGCAGTTTTTTTGATGTCGGAAACCAATAAAGATAGCAGGCCAGGCCCATATGGCAGTGACAGTGCTCACATACGCGCCGAGCCCTTTCAGCGGCAACGGCGGGGTAGAGGAAAGCCTCATGATCTTTTAGGTTTACGCGGCTCTAGTGAATGCCTGAAAGCACACAAAAACGTGATGTGACCTATCTCTTTCATTCGCAGTCTTCTGGCGCGTAGTCTATCAGACCGTTAGCAAGTTCGACATTTTTCCGCACAGAAAAACAGTTCCAAGCCGCGTCCGACTCTGTCGGCGGAGGCCCATCCATTTTGCGGCGTGCACTTTGTATGCGCGCCTTTAGACAAGACCCATTTTCTATAGGAACCCTGTCCACATGGTCACACGAACCTCATCGCAAACCTTCCTGACCCTGAGGTCTGAATTCCTAGTCAATACCGAGACGGCTTCCAGTCAAAGGCAGCCCAGCGTGGCGGCGCTGTCGGGTGGCGGATTCGTCGTGACATGGGAAACAAGAGATCAGGACGGCGATGGTGCTGGAATCTATGGCCAACGCTATGACGCGGATGGGGCTGTGATCGGTCCTGAATTCCTCGTCAATACATATACAGTTGGCGATCAAGCTATCCCAAGCGTGACGGGGCTTAATGCTGGAGGCTTTGTCGTCACATGGTACTCAGCCGGTCTGGACGGGGATTCCTTTGGCATCGGCGGCCAGCGGTATGATGCCGCCGGGAATGCGGTCGGGTCCGAATTCCTGGTCAACACCTATACGAATGACATTCAGGCTCTTCCAAGTGTGACCAATCTCAGCGGTGGCGGCTTTGTCGTTACTTGGATTTCATACGGTCAGGGCCCAAGGGGCAATATCTATGGCCAGAGGTACGATGCGGCTGGGGCTGCCGTTGGATCGGAGTTCCGCGTCAATACTCAAACGGTCGGTGATCAGAATGAACCGAGCGTGGCGGGGCTGCCCGATGGTGGCTTTGTCGTGACATGGCACTCAGCCGGCGGGATCGGGAATACCGAGGGCATCTTTGGCCAGCGCTATGATGCGGCCGGGGTTGCCGTCGGTTCTGAATTCCAAGTCAATATTGAAACCACAGACAACCGGTATTATCCCAGCGTCACGGCCCTTTCGGATGGCGGTTTCGTCGTCACATGGCAATCAGGTGCTCAGGACGGCGATGGTTTTGGGATCTATGGCCAGCGATATGACGCGGCGGGGGGGGCCGTTGGTTCTGAATTTCAGATCAATACCTATACGGCCGATGGTCAGTACCGTCCGAGTGTGGCAGCGCTGTCCGATGGCGGGTTTGTCGTCACGTGGTACTCAGACGGTCAGGATGGGAGCGGCTTTGGCATCTATGGACAGCGTTTCAACGCGGCGGGGGTGGCCATCGGTTCTGAATTCCAGGTCAACACCTATACCGACAACAGTCAGGCGTTTCCGGTCGTGGCGGCGCTGCCTGGTGGCAGCTTCGTCGTCATATGGGAATCGACGGGCCAGGACGGGGATTTCGACGGAGTTTATGGTCAGGTTTTCGGCACAAACAGCGTATCGACGGGTACGGTAACCCTCGCGGGGACCGTGAGTGAGGAGGAGACCCTCACGGTAACCCACACCCTCGCCGACGCGGATGGGCTTGGCACCGTCACCTATCAGTGGCTGCGCGACGGTAGCGTAATCTCAGGTGCCACCGGGGACAGCTACACGCTGAGCCAGGAGGATGTCGGGGCAGAGATTTCGGCACGGGCCTCCTATACTGACGGCCACGGCACGGTCGAGACTGTCACCAGCGACCCCACTGCGACGGTCAGCAATGTCAACGATACCCCCACCGGCACGGTCTCCATTTCCGGCACGGCGACCGAGGATCAGACGCTGACCGCAAGCAATACGCTTTCGGATGAGGATGGTCTTGGTTCTGTCAGCTATCAGTGGCAGCGAGATGAGGTGGATATCTCCGGTGCAACTAGCGCCAGCTATACGCTGACGCAGGCGGACGTCGGCGCGCAGATCACCGTGGTTGCCTCTTACGCAGATGACTTTGGTAGGGATGAGAGCGTCACCAGCTCTGCAACCTCCGCCGTGGCGAACGTCAATGATACCCCCACCGGCGCGGTCTCCATTTCCGGCACGGCGGCTGAGGATCAGACGCTGACCGCGAGCAATACGCTTGCGGATGAGGATGGTCTCGGTTCTGTCAGCTATCAGTGGCAGCGAGATGGGGTGAATATCTCCGGTGCAACCAGCGCCAGCTATACGCTGACGCAGGCGGACGTCGGCGCGCAGATCACCGTGGTTGCCTCTTACGCAGATGACTTTGGTAGGGATGAGAGCGTCACCAGCTCCGCAACCTCCGCCGTGGCGAACGTCAATGATACCCCCACCGGCGCGGTCGCTATTTCCGGTACGGCGAAGACGGGTGAGGCTCTGACCGCGAGCAACACTCTTGCGGATAAGGATGGGCTTGGCGCAATCAGCTATCAGTGGCAGCGGGGCGGCGTGGATATCTCTGGCGCCACCAACAGCAGCTATACTCTCACCCTGGGCGATGTCGGGGCAGCGATCACAGTCGTGGCCCGCTATACTGATGATGAGGGCACCTCTGAAGCCGTTTCCAGTTCTGCCACGGCGGCGATCCGCTATGGCGACTTTGAGGTGGACGGAACGCAGGAGGATGATGTGGTTCGTGGCCGTTACGGCGACGATCACCTGACCGGCCAGGACGGAGAGGACAGCATCATTGGCGGTCTAGGCCAGGATACCCTGGAAGGGAACTCAGGCTCTGACACACTGCGGGGCTGGAGTGGTGACGACCTGCTGCTCGGAGGAGGCGGCGACGATTTTCTCTACGGTGGCGAAGGGGCGGATACTCTCGACGGAGGTCGGAGGCATGACGCGCTTTTCGGAAGAGCCGGTGACGATAGTCTCATCGGTGGCTGGGGTCAGGATACCCTGAAAGGGAACTCCGGCTCTGACACTCTGAGGGGCGCGCAGGGTAACGATGTACTGTTTGGCGGCAAGGACGACGATCTTCTCTACAGCGGTCAAGGGAGGGATAATCTTGACGGTGGTAGCGGTCATGATGAACTTCTTGGCCGACGCGGCGATGATACCCTGCACGGTGGACGTGGACAGGACACGCTCAAAGGCGGTTCCGGGGATGATCTGCTCACCGGGAGCTTCGGGGCGGACAGGTTTGTATTCGGCCAAAATGTCGGCAACGATACGATCACGGATTTTGATTACGGCTCCGACACCATTGAAATCACCAGGGGGGCAGAGGCCCTGAACGAAATCACGTTTGCCCAATCGGGTGACGACGTCCTGATGACGTTTGCCGAGACCTCTGTGCTGGTGGAAAACATCGCGGTCGATGACCTGAACCTCGCGGAGAATTTCCTCTTCACCTGATCGGACCAGCAGTCCGCTGATGAAGCCTCGCGGCAACCTTCTATACTGAAGGCTGCGAGTGGGATGCTGGCAGCACACAACAAACCTACAAGCACGACGTCTCGTGCTGCCAAACCTACCCGGAAGCCCGCGCCCAGTTTGCGAAGTGCTCCACTTCGGCAAAGCGCGGATGATCGGCGCGGCTCACTGCCCAATAGGCTCTGCCGGGCAAGTCCGTATCGGATAGGCGCACCAGCTGCCCGGTGGTCATAGCAGAGGCGGCCAGAACGCTGGACGCCAGCACCACGCCCTGACCTGCAAGCGCCGAGTCAATGGCATGGATTTCCTCGGAAAAGTGCTGTGTAACCTCTGGTGCCTCCCCCGTAAGCCCGGCAGCGCGACACCAGCGTTGCCAGCTGGGCGCCGCTTCTGAGCCGCCACTCCAGCGGTATTCGATCAGCGGCAGGCGCAGGATACCGGCATCGTCGTTGACCGGACAGCGGCGCAGCAGGTCAGGTGCGCAGAGCGGGATCAGGCTGTCTTCGAACAGTGGCAGCCATCGGCCCAGCGGTTCGGGTTGGACGGCGTAGCGCACCGCAAAATCCACATCCCCGCCGGACAGGTCCACCGGCCGGTTGTCAGCCTCGACCTTCAGGTTCATCCCGGCCTCGCTGCGCAATGCAGGCAGCCGCCGCATGAGCCAGAGACTGGCGAAAGCCACCGTGACGGAAACCGTCAACGGGCGGTCCGTATCCCGCTCGGCAATTCCTGCGATAGTGTCGGCCATACGGTCGAAACTCTCGCGCAGCACCGGATACAGGGCCTCGCCTTCCGCCGACAGGCGGATCGGGCGCGGATAACGATGAAAGAGTTTCACCTCGAGGATTTCTTCCAGCTGGCGGATCTGGTGGCTGATCGCGGTGGGGGTCAGGTGCAGTTCGGCGGCGGCGCGGGCGAAATGCAGATGCCGGGCGGCGGCTTCAAAGGCCCGGAGCGCGTGGAGCGGAGGCAGGCGCCGCATCGGTCTCGTCCTTTCCGTTTGGGGTGCAGCTTGGATGAATCCTATTCATCCAGGCCCTGAGATATTCGCTTTCGCCAGTGGGTTGGCCACTTGGTAGGCATGGCGCGAAGTGGAAAAACTCAGGAGATTTCCCATGCCCACTCTGTTGCGAATTGATGCAAGCGCCCAGCTTGAAGAACGCTCCCTCACGCGTCATCTGACCGGGCTGTTCACGCAGAACTTTCTGGCTCAGGCACCGGAGACGAAAGTGATCACCCGTGATGTCGGCTTGAACCCGATCCCCGCGATCGACCATAAATTCATTCACGCGGCCTTCACCCCGCCCGAAGAGCGCGAGCCGTGGATGAGTGAGCGTCTGGCGCTGTCCGACGAGCTGGTCGACGAGGTGATCGCGGCGGATATCGTCGTCCTCGGCGCGCCGATGTACAACTACGGCATGCCGACCGCCCTGAAAGGCTGGATCGACCATATCGCGCGGATCGGCCGGACCTTCTCCTTTGATCTGGCGCGTGGCGACACCCCGATCGAGCCGATCCTGTCGGGCAAGCGGCTGGTGGTGCTGTCCTCGCGCGGTGAGTTCGGCTTTGCTCCGGGCGGGCCGCGGGCGCATCTCAACGCGCTTGACCCGGCGCTGGCAGCCTGTGCGCATTACTTCGGCGTCGCGCAGGCGGATATCGATACCATCGCGATCGAATATCAGGAATTCAAAGACGCGCGTCACGAGGCCTCGGTTGAAGCGGCAGAGACCCGTACCCGCGCGCTGGCCGCGAAACTGGCCGGTGCGGCGGCAGAGACCGCCTGAGATACCCGTTAGAAACGGCAAAATCAGGGGGCGCGGATTTCTATCCGCGCCCCCAGTGTTTTGTGCGACCGAAGTCACTCAGGCGTCCTGATGCAGCTGGACTTCCAACGCGCTCGGTTGCGCATCCTCGCCATTGATCGGCAGCAGGTCCATCGGGCAGCAGGAAATCACCACCACGGCGTCCATTTCCGCGCGGAACAGCACGTGGTCGCCCTTGCTCGAAACCGGAGCACGCCATTCCATCGCGCCGCCCTCGACCACCGGCGTGTTCATCCAGAGGTTCAGCGGGCACGGCACCGATGTCGGACGCAGGCCGATGGCCCCCAGCGCCATGCGCAGGTTGTCGGTGCAATTGTCATGATAACCCTCGTGGCCCAGTTGCGCGTAGCGGTGCACATCGCAGGAGGCGACCAGCGTGTCGTGAACGCCGGGCGAGGTGTCCTCAACCAGCGTGAGGATCGGGCGGCGGCGGTTGGTCACCAGCGTGTCGCCGGGGCGCGGCGACACGCGCCGCAGCGTCGGGCGCAGGTGCTCCATCGAGAGGTATTCGTTGCAGTCGCCCTCGGCAAAGGCCCAGAAATCGCCAATCTGGCTGCCGTCGCGGTTGATGACCGACAGCAACTCGCCCTTATTCACGCGCATCGCCCGGCCCTGACGGGCGGGAATGGTGTAGGTGGTGCCGGCACTGAGGCGGCCATCCTCCGCAAGGGTCTGATGCGCGCTCGGGTTCTCACCGTCGGGCCGTGCGGCATCGAAGGGGGTGTTGAGGCTATCCATCTTCATTTCTCCATCAGGACAGGATGTGGGTAGGGGGCGGCGGGCTCACGATGCGGCTGCCAGGCGCCTTCGGCCTCCTGGCTGGCGGCATAGGCGGCGATCTCTTCCAGCGGTGCGAACCAGACATCGCCGCGCGACAGCACCTCTTCGAGCCAGCGCTCCACTACCCGCCAGCGGGCCAGCCGCCCGGTCAGGAACGGGTGCCAGATGCCGATCCAGAGGCCACCGGCCTCGTATTGCGCTTCGAACTCGTCAAACGAGGCCTCCAGCCCGCGGCGCGGCGACATCACCGGCATCTTGTAGCCGATCTCGTCGAAATGCGCGAAAGGCGGCCAGTCGTCGCTGCCCCAATGCACCGGCAGCTCGTAGAGAGAGCCGGATGCGGTGTCGATCCGATAGGGGAGATCGTCCGCCATCATCGAGCTTTCGTAGGTCAGCCCGTGTTTCACCGCGAGCGACAGCACTTCGGGCGTGACATTATAGACCGGGGCGCGGTAGCCACGCGGGGTGCTGCCGGTCATCTTCCGGTGCACCTCGAGCGCCCGTTCGAACCAATAGGTCTGTTCCTCGGCGCTCTGTTCGGCGGGGTCTTCGTGCAGATACCCGTGGTGGCCGATTTCATGGCCGCCCGCAAGGATCGCCTCGACGGTCTCGGGGTATTGCTCCATCACCCAGCCGGGCATGAAGAAGGACTGCTTGAGCCCCAGCCGACGGTAGGTGTCCAGAATGCGCGGCACGCCGGAATTCGGGCCATAGCGGCCCATGCTGATTGGGTAGAGGCGGCGGTGCCCGTCGTCGGGCCGTGCGATGTGGATCAGGCTGTCGGCATCGACGTCAAAGGTGATCGCACAGGCACAGCGAGCGCCGTTCGGCCATTTTATCGGGTTTCGGATCATGTCAGGGTTCCTTTTGCATCAGCAGCGTTTCGACCATTGCGGCGGTGGCGAGCAGGGTGCGGTCGCTGTCCGGCGCGCCGACCAGCTGCAGGCCCACCCAGCAGCCCGCGTCCGTCTTGCCGACGGGCAGGGAAATGGCGGGCAAATCCAGCAGGCTGGCGGGCATGGTCAGGCGGAGCGCCGCAGCATTCGTTGCGGCAAAGCTCTCGGGATCTTCCAGCAGTGGCGCCAGATGCGGGGCCTCGATCGCAGCCGTGGGCAGAACGTAGACGGTATCGGAGGCCTGCACGGTTTTGCGCAGCGCTTGCGCGCCCTCTTTGACGCCGGCGATCTTCTCGGGGTCCAGATTGGCGGAGGCGCGCAGCCGCGCCGCGACAAAGGGATCGAGGTGGCGGGCGTTCTCGGTGTCCAGCAGATGCCCGTAGGTTTCGACCGCCTCGACAGCGCCCGGCCAGCCCCCCGCGCGGATCAGGGCCAGCGCCTCGGCGAGCGGCGACTGTCTGACGTGCTCCATCGACACGCCCGCCTGCGTGAGCACCGCGACCGCCTCTCTGCAGCGCTGAGCGATCGGCGCGGAGACATCGCCTTCGTCGAGCACGTCGCTGAGCACCGCAAGGCCGCTGGCGGCGTCCGGGCGGGCGCTGTCACCAGACAGGATCGTATCCAGCTCGATGATATCGCTGACCGAGCGGGCAAAGCTGCCAACCGTGTCATAGCTGGGCGCGAGCGGCATCACGTCGCTGATCGGATAGCGGCCGCGCGTGGGACGAAAGCCCACCACGCCTTGAAACGCCGCAGGCACCCGGCAGGAGCCTGCCGTATCCGTGCCGACAGCGAGGCGGGTGAGTCCGCGCGCGACAGAGGCCGCAGCCCCCGAAGAGGACCCGCCCGGCACCCGCCCGTCGAGGAGCGGGGTGCCGTGATGCGGGTTGTAACCGATGCCGGAGAACGCGAGCTCGGACTGATTGGTCACACCGATGCTGATCAGACCGGCCTTGCTGGCGCGCGCCACCACCTCTGCATCCGCCGCGGCGGGGGCTGAGGGGCGCCAGTGGGCGCAGCCAGCCCGCGCGGTGACGCCCTCGATCGCGATCATGTCCTTCCAAGAAAGGGTGGCCCCATCGAGGGGGCCTAATTTCTCTGTGCGATCATCGCTTTGACGGGCTTCGGCGCGGGCGCGCTCTGGTAGGAGAGAGAGGAAAACCTCCCCCTCCTGTCCGGCCCTTTTCAGAGCCTCCATGGTATTGTCGAGAACAGAACTCATGCGGCCCTCACCTTGGCGCCTGCTTCCGATTGCTGCGCGCTCTCCAGAATAAAGCCGTCGCAGGGGTGCCAGGAGGCATAGACCCGCGCCCCGGTGCTTGCGTCCAGCTGCTCGAGCTCGCGCTGCTGGACTTGCGCCACAAGGCTGTGGCCAGATGCGGTTTCGAGATGCAGATTGACGACCGCACCGGCGAATTCCTCTGACACCAGCGTGCAGGCGATTTCGTTCTCGCCCCAGCCGGGGTTGACGGTCACAGAGATCCTGTCCGCCCGTACAGCCAGATCGGCGCTGTCGCCTTGTGTCAGCCCGCTGCTGTCGGCAAGCTGGACCTTGCCGTCGCGTGTTTCCAGGAAGCGTTTGCCGTCCTCCTTGCCGGAAATCCGTCCCTCCAGCAGGCTGATCCCGCCGACGAACTGCGCGACGAACTTGCTGCGTGGGCGCAGGAAGATGTCCTGCGGGCTGCCGATCTGCTCCACCCGGCCGCCGTTCATGATCACCACGCGGTCCGCGAGCGAGAAGGCTTCAGAGTGGCTGTGGGTGACATAGACGAATGTGATGCCAAGCTCGCGCTGCAGTTTTTTCAACTCGCCCTGCATCTTGATCGCCATATGAGCGTCCAGCGCCGAAAGCGGCTCGTCCAGCAGCAGCACTTTGGGCTCCAGCACAAGGCTGCGGGCAAGAGCGACGCGCTGGCGCTGACCGCCTGACAGCCGCGCGACATTGCGGTCTGCGTAGGTGGAAATGCCCAGCCGCTCCAGCCAGTCATCGGCGCGGCGACGGCGTTCTGCCGCGGCAACGCCGCGCATCTTGAGCCCGAACTCGACGTTTTCCCGCACGGTCATGAAGGGGAACAAGGCCAGGCTTTGCCAGACCATGGGGGTTTCCCGTTCCCAGACTGGCAGTTGGTCGATCCGGTTGCCCGCAAGGGTGATCTGGCCACGGTCTGCAGTTTCAAGACCGGCAAGCATGCGCAGGCTCGTTGTCTTGCCACAGCCGGACGGCCCCATGATTGCGATGAACTCCCCTTGCGCAATGTCCAGCGAAAACTCTTCGACGGCGACGAAGTTACCATAGGACTTGGCAAGCCCGTCCAGTTTCAGATGTGTGTTGGTCATGATGTCTCCTCCTTGGACATGGCGCCGCCGCTCTGGCTCAGGACCACGGCAAGCGCGATCAGAACCAGCGTCAGCGTGACGGAAAAACTCAATGTGCCGATAACGTGGATGGTGGGATCGACCTGCCCCTGAAGGGTGGTCAGAACTGCAACCGGAATGGTCTGGTTCAAACCGCCCGTGAACCAAGAGATCACATACTCGTCGAATGACACGGCAAAGGTGATCAGGAAGGCAGCGAGAATGGCGGGCAGCGTGTGCGGCAGCACGATGCGGGCGAGCGCGGAATGCGGCAACGCACCCAGGTTCTGCGCTGCAGTTTCCAGCGTCTCATCCAGCTGCGCCAGCCGCAGACGGCAGACCGCCATCGCAAAGGGCGCGGCGATCACCACGTGGGCGGCGATCACGGCCGCAAGCGTGCCGGCTATGCCGATGCGGGAGAAGAAGGCCAGCATGGCGAGGCCAAGGATAACCAGCGGAACCGTCGGCGGCAGCAAGGCCAGCGCGAGCACGGCCTTCTGTCCAAAGAACCGGAAACGATAGTCCGCATAGGCTGCGGCAAATCCCAGGGTTGTGGCGATCAGCGCGGTAATCCCGGCAACCGTCAGGCTGTTCCAAAGGGCCTCTAGCATGGCACGATCAGTCAGGACCTGCGCGTACCATTTGGTGCTGAACCCCGACATATCGAGGCTTGGGAAACGGTCGGCGCTGAAGGAAAACAGGACCGCCGACAGGATCGGTGCGTAGAGCAGCAGGAAAACCAATGCGAGGCCGGCAATCCAGAAGGCTTTTGGCAAGGCGTGTTTCAGATGCGGAGGCATGTCTTATCCTTTCTCGCGGTAGGCCCAGAGGACGGTTACAAAGGCGGTGACCAGCAGGCTGGCGATCATCAGTAGCGAGACCACGGCGGCGCGCGGCCATTGCTGACCGGCTCGGACAAGGTCGGTCACGAGGATCGGCAGGGTCTGGAAGGTGCCACCGCCCAGATAGGAGGCGCTGACAAACTCGGCATAAGACAGCAGGAAGGCGAACAGCAGCCCCAGCGTCAGCCCGGGCCGGGCCGCTGGGAGAATGACGCGGAACAAGATGGCTCCGGGACGCGCGCCAAGGTTGGCAGCAGCCGAAATTCCGGTCCGGTCCACATTGGCAAGGGCGATGGTTTGCAGGATCAGTACGACCGGCAGCGCCAGTGTTGCGTGGCCGAGGAACAGCGCGAAATAGGTGTTGAGAAGGCTCTCCCCCTTGCCGCCTATCGCCTGAACGATAGAGGAGATCACGCCGCCCTCTGTCAGGAAAACCTGCCAGGAATAGATACGCACAAGATAGCTTGTGAAAAACGGCGCAATCGCAAGTCCGAGCAGGATCAGCCGCTGGCGCGGCGCGGCGACAAAGGCCATCGCGTAGGAGGCCGGAAAGGCCAGCAGCGAAATCGCGACAGCGCTGGCCATAGACAGCCCGTAGCTGCGCCAGAAACTGGCCCAGAGGAAATCGAGGCCCAGGACATAACGCCAGGCCGACAGCGTGGCGTCCGGCGTCAGCCGGTAGTTCACCACGGACCAGAATGAAATCGCCACCAGAAGGCCAAGCGGCACTGCAAAGAACAGCAGCAACCAGGCAGGCAGCGGCAGGACCCAAAGCGCCTGCCAGGCACGATTGAAGAAGAAGTGGAACCGGCGCCCCGAGGTGCGGGCCGGGAAAGCAGGGGAAGTCATGTCGATATCTCCGATAGGGCTGCGGCCCCGACGATTACGCCGGGGCCGGACCGGACATCAGGCGTTCTTGTAACGCGTCCAGGCGTCGTTCCAGGTCTCCAGCGATTGCTGGACCGGAAGCTCCCGCAGGCGGATGCGCCCGGCGCGGATTTCATCGAGCGCATTGGGTCCGTTCAGCACCATGTTCTGACGCTGTGCCTCGCCCGGCAGTTCATCATTCAGCCGCGCCCAGCCCGCCCGTGTCGGGATCATCGCCGGATAGGCCTTGAGCGTGGCGGTCTTCACCTGTCCTTCGGGGGACAGCATGTACTGGATGAATGTTCGGGCCAGATCCTGGTTTTCCGACCGCGTGCCAATCGACAGCGATTCGGTCCATTGCAGGCCGCCTTCCTCGGGGATGGTTGTGGTGACATCCGCGCCATCGCGCGCCAGCACGCCGGTGATCCAGTCCCCGATGCCGGGGATTGCGGCAACCTCGCCCGAGCGCAGCGCTGACAGCATCCCGCCGTAATCATAGAAACCGCGCACCTGAGGTCGGAGCGACATCATCGTCTCGGTCAGTTCCGTCCAGTGCGCCTCATCAAGGTCAAACGGTGACGCGTTGCCATTGAGAAGGCTCAGCGCGCCCAGGTTGGGCAGGTGCCAGTCAAAATGGCCGATCCGCCCCTCATGCTGAGAGCCCCACATGCTGCGATAGCTGCGGGCTTCCGCCTCGCTCATCGCGGCGCGGTTATGGGACAGGCCGAGGAAGCCAAACCGCAGGAAAACCGCATAGGGCTGACCGTCGAACCAGTGACCGCGGAAGTTCTGGAACTCCGGGAAGAAGTCGTCGAACGGGTAATCCTCGGGTGTCAGCGGTTCAATGAAACCCGCCTGCTGCAATTGGACGACGTATTCCGCGTCCGACAGGATTACATCGTAGGTTCCGGCCGGAGACTGCGCGATTTGCGCGAGCATCTGGTCGCCGCCGACATATTCCTTGGCGCGGATGCGAACGTTATGCGCCTCCTCGAAGGCGCCGATCACATCCGGGTCGGCATGGCCCGCCCAGGTGAGCATCGACAGGGTGCGACGGCCCTGCGCACGCAGGATGGCCGGGCTGGCGATGGCGGCGGCGGCTGCAAGCCCCCCCTTGATCAACTGGCGCCGGGTGGTGATAATGTTACGTGTCATTTGTTCCTCCCTTTTCATTCCACAAGCTTCAGAAAGAGGAGGCCTAAAAACAAATGACCATTCTTCAGGCCATGCTGAGATTTCCTTTCGCCGGTGAGAAACACCATGCGTAAACTACCGCCGTTAAACGCAATTCGCGCCTTCGAAGCGGTTGCCCGGAGGCTGAGCTTTGCCGATGCAGGGGACGAACTCGGCGTTACCGCGACCGCTATCAGCCACCAGATCAGGCATCTTGAAGCCTATCTTGGGTTTCAATTGGTGGAACGCCGCCCCCGCCAGATCGCTCTCACGGCTGCGGGGCAGGAGCTGTTTCCCAAGCTGCAGACCGCCTTTGATACCCTCGGCGAAGCCTTCGCGATGCTCGACAAGGACGTCGAGCAGTCGCTGGTCCGGGTCACGACAACGTATGCCTTTGCGGAACGCTGGCTGGTTCCGCGTCTCTCAGATTTCTTCGACAAGCATGGCGACATCCGGGTCGAAGTCGAAACCGATGACGACGTTCTGGACTTGCGGACTGGTCGGCTGGACCTGGCGATCCGATATGGCCCCCAGTCCGCCGCGAATGAGGAGGCCGAGATTTTGGTCTCGGACCGCTACATCCCAGTCAGCCTGGCCGATCAACCGGAGACCGGCGCGCAGGACAGTCGGTTGCTGGGGTATCGCTGGCGCAATGCCGACATGGGAGGCCCCACCTGGGAGGAATGGTTCAAGGAAGCCGGGGAAACCTTCCCGCCCGATCGCATTACCCGTTTCAGTGATGAAAGCGCGGCGTTCAATGCGCTGGATCAGGGGCTGGGGCTGCTGTTGTCCAGCAGCGTGCTTGTCGATGAAGGTCTGAAATCCGGTCGCTATCGGCAAATCCAAGGGCCTGAGTTGCACGGGTTTGACTATTGCCTCGTGCTCAATCCGCTGTCGCGCAACAAACACGGCGTCAAGATCTTCGCCGAATGGCTCAGGCAAGCCGCTAAATAGGCTTGAGACCAAACATCTGGCCGCAATCCGCCACCTATTAATGGCTGGTACTATCCGAGATCGATCTACGTGATCGGCAAGCACATCATTTCTGGTGAAGCCTCGACACGCTCTATCAGACCTCGCACAGGCCCCAGTGTCTCCTTTGCAGTATTGCAGGTCCGCACCCACAGACTTGTTTGTCCTGCTATTTTTCTCCTATGCGGAGTGCCTCGATCTCTGATGCCAGGCTTCGGGCAAGGGCTTCGATTTCCCGCTCGTCCGTTCCCTGATGATGCTCGAGGCGCAAGACATTTACGTAGGCCTGAAAACGGCGGGCGAGGGTAGAGCAATCGCTATCGGCAGGGATCTCCCCGCGTGCTTGCGCGGCTTCGAACATCTGCCGGAACTCGTCCCGCATCAGGGTCAGGTAGACCTCAGATTGGGCCGCGATGGCCGGTTCGGTTGAGCGTGTCGCAACGATGGTCTTGACCAGCATGCAGGCTTGTCGGGCGGCATCCTCCTCGGGCAGGGCTGCAAAACCATGCAGGTAATCTGCCATCCCCTGCAACGGTGAAGAGGCCTTGGCGATCCGCTCCCGGAACAGCGCCCGGAAGCGGTTGGTATAGCGCTCCATGGCAAGGAGATAGAGGTTCTCCTTGCTCTTGAAGGCGGCATAGATGCTGCCGGGTTTCATCGACAGCGCCGCTTCGAGATCCTTGAGAGAGGTCGCGTGATACCCCCGTTCCCAGAATAACGACATCGCGGCGTCCAGGGTCGCGTCTCGGTCATAGGGGGCAGCACGCGCCATAATCAGGCCTCTTGTTTTGCCAGGTGGTCCAGAATGCGCGAGTAGTTTTCAACGCCTTGTGCACCGGTGACAAGATGCTGACGGTCAAACACCATGGCAGGCACTCCGCGCACGCCCTGTTGCAGCCAGAACCCTTCGCGTTCGCGGACTGTGGTAGCGAAACGTTCATCCTGCAGCACGGCCCGCGCCTCTGCCCGGTCGAGCCCGATTTCGCCTGCGACATCGGCCAGAACCTCGGGATCCGACATATTGCGGCCATCGGTGAAGTGAGCGGTGAAAAACGCCATTTTCAGGTCGTGCCCGCGCCCCTGTTCCTCCGCCCAATGCAGCAACTGATGCGCGGCGAAGGTGTTGTGCATGCGGGTGTCTTCGGAAAAGGCGAAGCTAAAGCCAAGGTCATTGCCAAGCTCCGTCATCTGAGCCCGGGCCTGTTCCGATTGCTCAGGCGTGGAGCCGTATTTTTCGATGATATGTTCGCGCATGTTCTGCCCTTCGGCAGGCATCTCGGGGTTCAGCTCGAAGGGATGCCAGTGGATCTCGTGGTCTGTTCCGGTCTCTTTCAGCGCCTGTGCCAGCTGACTGAAGCCGATAATGCACCACGGGCACATCACGTCTGAAATGATATCGATGCGAAGGGGCTGATCCGTCATGTTGCGTCTTTCGTGTTTGTGCGTGTTGTTGGCCAGGGGCAGAGCGCCCCTGGCGCATAGTGCATGGATGATCAGAACCGCAAGTCAGGTTTTCACGCCAAAGATCGGCCGGGGCCATAGCTAAGGCACGGACAAGCCGCGTGTCACCCTGTGCGGTATGTCCGGGGAGATCGCATCCCGACCGCCCCGGACAGTGTCATCAGGCGGCCTTTTCGTCAGCGGACCATGCGAATTTCTCGAACACGCTGTCGACCGGAGTTTCGGCCAGGTGGTTGGTATAGTTCGACATGATTTTCTGGCTGTAGCCAAGGACGACTTCGAGGATCTGACGCTTGGTGAAGCCCGCATCGAGGAAAGCCTGAACCTCTTCCGGGCTCAGGACACCGCGCTGACGTACGACCTGCAGAGTGAAGGTCCGCAGGGCTTCGAGATGGGCATTGGGCAGCGGCGTGCCGTTGCGCAGCGCGTCGGTGATCGCATCATCGACGCTCATGCTCTTGGCGATCCCGGTATGGGCCGGAACGCAGTAGTGGCATTCGTTTTCGACATTCACGGTCTGCCAGACAACCGTCAGCTCATCTGCGTCGAAACTGGAGTTGGAGAATAGTTCATGCACGCGCTGGTAGGCTTCCAGCAGGCCGGGCGCTTCGGCCATGACGGCGTGCAGGCCAGGGATAAAGCCGAATGCTGCCTTGGAGTTGGCGAGCATGGGCTTGGCGTCTGCGGGGGCGGTTTCTTCGGTGTGCAGCTGGAAGTTGGTCATGGTTGGTGCCTTTTGGTTGGATTGGAGACGTCATATCTCTGCGCGGCTGCGATCACCGCGTGGTACCCTATCTAAAGAGTTTGAGTGATCACTCAATGTGGAATTTGAGCAATCACTCAAATGTGACTCGTGAGGCTGCGACTTGGTGGAGAGGTTATCCCCCTGAGGCTCCTTTGGGCGCACAGCTATAACAATTCGGCATATCTGGTTGATTTTCGCGTCTCGGCGAAACGGCGGTAGGTTCGAAGCATCGCCTGCATTGGTGATGCTCAACAATGATCGGTGGCCTGGCCTTGCGTGCCGGACCCAAAAATCGCCGCCGAACCGCTATCAGGGAGATATCCGAGATGAAACCTCAAACCAAGCTGACCGGGATCGGCGCCGCTCTTGCGGTTGCATCGCTCGCAGCAACCGCAGGCCAGGCCGAAATCCAGAGCGTCCAGATGAATGTCCTGGGGTCTGTTTCCTTCTTGTCGTCCTATGAAAACTACGAACAGGCATTCTGGGACAAGCACCTGCCCGAAGCCTCGGGGGGACGGATCACCGCCAATGCCCGCGGCTTTGACCAGATGGGCTTGAAGGGCGGTGAAATCCTGCGCCTGACCGGCCAGGGGGTGGTGGATGTCAGCACCACGGTGCTTGGCTATACTGCGTCGGATGATGCCCGCAACGAGGCCGCCGATCTTGCGGGTCTGGCCCCGACTGTGCACACGGCCCATGCGATCGCCGAAGCCTATGAGCCGGTTCTGGATTCCTATTTTGCGGACAAATACGGCGTGAAGGTCCTGGCCACCTGGCCCTATCCGGCGCAGGTTCTTTACTGCAACAGCGAGATCAAGGACCTCAGCGATCTGTCCGGCAAGAAGGTCCGCACCGGCAATCGCACCCTGTCGGAATTCGTGTCGGCGCTGGGCGGCACCGGGGTAACGATGGCCTTTGCGGATGTGATCCCCGCGCTGCAGACCGGGGTGGTGGACTGCGCCATCACCGGCACCCTGTCGGGCAATTCGGCCAAGTGGTTCGAGGTTTCGACCCATCTTTATGCGCTGCCCGTCGGCTGGAGCACGATGGTCACCACTGCGAATCTTGGCTTCTGGAACCGGCTCAACCCGGAGACCCAGTCCTTTTTGCAAGAGGAGCTGAACACGCTGGAAGCCGACATCTGGAAAGGTGCGGGCGAGGAAACCCAGGACGGCATCAATTGCAACGTGGGCATTGAACCTTGCGAGGTCGGAACCAAGGCCGACATGACGCTCGTTTCGGTCACCGAGGAAGACTACAAGCTCCTGGAGGAAATTACCCGGGACGTCATCCTGCCGAAATGGGCCGAACGCTGTGGCAAGGAGTGCGTGGACGAGTTCAACCGCACGATCGGTCCGGTCGTCGGGATGACCGTGGAAGTGAACTGAGATGTCGCGTCACGAGACGACAAATACCCAAACTCCAGAGGCGGGAACGTCTCTGGACCGGGTGCTGAAAGGCGCCCGCAGGCTCAGCCGCCTTGCCACCTGGGTTTCCGGCCTTGCGCTGGTCGTGATCTGTTTCCTGGTCATGGTTGAGGTGCTCCTGCGCAAGTTCTTTGGTGTGACCCTTGGCGGTATGAACGAGATCACCGGCTATGTGCTGGCGGTCACGGTCTCCTGGACCCTGTCATTTGCTCTGCTGGAACACGCCCATATCCGCATTGACGTTCTTTACAATATCGCGAACCGGCGTATCCGCGCGCTGCTGGATCTTCTAAGTCTCGGCGCAATGACCGGCTTCATGCTCCTGGTGACCTATTGGGCCGGACAGCTGTTGAAAAACAGCATTGATTTCGGATCGCGTTCCAATTCTGCGCTGCAAGTGCCGCTGTGGCTGCCGCAATCCCTGTGGGTGGCTGGGCTTGTCTTCTTCGTTCTGACGTTGCTGCTCTTGTGTCTGCGCTCGCTCGGATATCTCTGGCGCCGTGATACCGAAGGCATCAGCCGGATTGCAGGTATCAAACCCGTGGATGATGAGGTCGAGGAACACGCCATGCTGACCGACCTCAACCACGCGAGACAAGGATAACGGCTATGCTCGCCACTGCTCTTACCACATTGATCGTCCTGATCCTGCTCAGCCTGCCAGTGGCCGCAGTCATGGGCGTCCTTGGCCTGATCTTGGCCGAAATCTACTCTCCGATGCCCTTGGTGCGTACGCTGGGCGATCTTGCTTGGTCCACAAGTACCAATAATCTTCTGGTCGCCATCCCGATGTTCGTTCTGCTGGGCGAGATTCTGCTGCGCACCGGCGTCTCCTCGCGGATGTATATGGCATTGTCGCAATGGCTGGGCTGGCTTCCCGGGGGGCTGATGCATTCCAATATCGGCACCTCCGCCATGTTCGCGGCAACCTCGGGGTCTTCGGTTGCCACTGCGGCCACGGTCGGCACCGTGGCGCTACCCGAAGTGCCCAACTATGGCTATAACGAACGACTGTTCCTTGGCACGCTGGCCGCCGGCGGGACGCTTGGCATCCTGATCCCGCCTTCGATCAACATGATCATCTACGCGGTGATGACCAATACCTCGCTGCCGAACCTCTATCTCGCCGGGATCCTGCCAGGGTTGTTGCTGGCCGGGCTGTTCATGGCGCTGATCGCGGTGGCTTGTCTCTTGAACCCAAAATGGGGCGGGAAACGCATTGCCACCAGCTGGGGCGCGCGTCTCAGGAGCCTGCCACATCTGCTGCCTCCGGCGGCGATCTTTGCCGTGGTTGTCGGGTCGATCTACGCCGGCTTTGCCACCCCGACCGAGGCGGCGGCACTGGGTGTGATCGCGGCCCTGATCCTGGCGGCGGGTTTTGGCGCGCTATCGCGCCCGGTTCTGCTGACCGCATTCGAAGGCACCATGCGCACCACCGCGATGATCATCCTCATCATCATCGCTGCCTATTTCCTGAATCTGGTGTTTGCGGCAATCGGTCTGGCGGCCGCGATGGAGCATTTCGTCAGCACCCTGGGTCTTGGCCCTTATCAGACGATCCTGGTGATCGCGATCTTCTATATTGTGCTGGGCTGTTTCATGGAGACCCTGTCGATGATGATTGCCACCGTACCGGTCGTTACGCCGATCGTGGTATCGCTGGGGTTCGATCCGGTCTGGTTCGGCATTATCCTGATGCTGCTACTGGAGACTGCGCTGGTGACGCCACCCATCGGCCTGAACCTGTTCGTGGTGCAAAGCACCCGTCCCAATGGCGGGTCGATGAATGATGTGATGTCCGGGACCCTGCCGTTCGTGGGGATGCTGCTGGTGATGATCGGTCTGGTCGTTGCCTTCCCGCAGATCGCATTGTGGCTGCCGGACATGATGAACTGATCAGACGCCGCGTCTTACAGGAAGGATAGTTTCATGGATGCCATCGCAACCCTCGCCGATCACGTCATCGCAACCCGCTATGATGTCTTGTCCGAGCAAACGCGCGCGGCGGCGCGGCGGCTGATCCTGGACACGGTCGGCGTCGGGCTTGGCGGCAGCACCGGGCAGTGGACCAGCGATCTTTTTGCATCGAGCGCCGGGTGGGGGCAGGGCGCAGATGCGCATGTCTTTGGCCGGGAGGGGCGCTTCCCTGCAGGTCTGGCAGCGCTCTATAACGCTTACTGCATTCACAATTCAGAGTACGACTGCCTGCACGAGGATGCCGTGGTGCATGCGCTGACGGCCGTGTTGCCCGCAGCCCTTGCCGTCGCCGAGGCGCGCGGCGGCGCCAGCGGACGCGCCTTGATTGAGGCTGTGGTAGCGGGCGTCGATGTCGCTGCAACCCTGGGGCTGGCGGGCACGGCCCCGATGAAGTTTTTCCGGCCCGCCGTCCTGGGCGGTTTCGGCGCGGTGGCGGCGGCGGGAAAGATCGCAGATCTGGACCGTGCCCAGTTGATCAACGCCTTTGGTGCACAATATGCGCAATCCTGCGGATCAATGCAGGCCCATGAAGAGGGTACCATGCTGCTCGCCCTGCAGATCGGTTTTAACGCGCGCGCCGCAGTCGAATCCGTCGATCTGGCCCGCGCCGGTCTTCTGGCTACGCAGGATACTTTGGAAGGACGTTTCGGTTATTTCAACCTCTTCGAGGATGGTGCCGACCTGCCCACGGCCCTTGGGGCCATGACAGGCATCCGCCGGATCGAGGACGTGGTCGAGAAGCCTTTTCCAACCGGTCGGGCCACCCATGGCGCGATCGAGGCGGTGTTGCGTTTGTTGCGGCGCCGTGCCTGCAGCGAGGAAGATCTGCACCGCGTGACCGTCACCGTATCGCCGGTGGCCCATTCTCTGGTAGGGCGTCCGGTCGGACCGGAGATGCCTGCGAATTACGCACGCCTTTGCCTCTCATATTGCGTTGCGCGTTGTCTTCTGGCGGGTGATGTGGCGGGCGCGCATTTCTCCTCGCAGGCCCTGCGCGATCCACAGGTCTTGGCCTTGGCTGCGCGCATCGAAGTGGACACCTTTGACATGGCAGAGCCAAGTGCCTTTGGTCCCAGCCGTGTCTCTATCACCTATGCAGATGGCACCCGGGCTGAGGAAACCATTGGCCAGGCGCTGGGCCATCCGTCGAACCCGGTTTCGGACGGGCAACGTTCTGACAAGTTTCGTGCCAATTGCCGCGCGGCCCTGCAGCCGCTTGAGGAGGCGCGGATTGTGGCGCTGGAAGACCGTATTGCAGATCTCGACAGGCTTCAGGACGTGCGGCAGTTGATGGAGCTGGCGTGCCCGGCGACCTAGCGCGGTCAATCGGCCTGCCGCTTTGACAGGATGCCCTGCCATTCGCCGCTGGCGGCCATATCATGCACGATATCACCGCAGAGCTGGGCGACGATGCGCATCGACGCCCGCACCGGGTGGTGCGTGGTCGTGGCCAGAACCAATGTCCGACGCAGATGCATGGGATCGATCTGAGTGGCGACTATGCGTCCCTCCGCGATCTCCCGCTGTACCGCGTTGAAGGGCAGAATGGTGGCGACATTGCCGGTTTCCACCATGCGCACGATGGTCATCAGAGAGTCCACCTCGTGTTCCACGGTCAACGAGCCGCCCATATCGTTGCAGACTTGGTCAAGCAGCGCGCGCAGGCCGTGGCGGCGGCTGGGCAGCACCATCGGGTAATCCTTAAGGTCCGTGATCTGGATCGGCGTCTCTAGCGGGGCGGTCGTGTCTCCGCGTTGCAGCAGGTAGAGGCTCTCATGCAGCAGCTCATCAGCGATATAATGCTTGGTCCGCGGTGCCTTGTAGAACAGGGCGACATCGATATGGCCGGTGGTCAGAAGTTCGCTCACATCACCGCTGAAGGCCTCGACGATGCGCAGATCGACGCCCGGGTGTTCACGCCGCAGGGTGTCGAGCAGGCGCGGCAGCAGAATGTGGCTTTCCGTCGGTGGCACGCCAAGCGTGACCTTGCCTTCTATAACGCCTTTCAAGGCACGGACATCGTGCTCCATCTCTCCGATATCCGCCAGAATCTTGCGCACGCGGCCATCAAAGACACGGCCCGCGCTGGTCAGTTTCATACCGCGCCCGGTACGATGGAACAGGGGCACGCCCAGTTCCTCCTCCAGAAGTCTCAGCTGACGGCTGATCGCAGGTTGCGCCACCGACAGTTTGACGGCGGCGCGTGACACGCTTGCCTCGTCCGCAAGCGCGACAAAATAATGTAATTGGCGCATTTCCATGGAAAAAAGTCCGGCGGTTCGTGATGGTCCGTTGCGATCTGTCGGCCGGACTGATGCCCGGGGCAGGCATAGTTTAGACCAGAAAGATCACGGAACAAAACGAAACCGCCGGACTGGGGGGATCAGCCGTTCACCAGATCCAGAAGGCCGCGCGCACTGGGCAATGTGTCGAGCGACCAGATGCTATCGAGCACCTTGCGGGTCTGTGTGTCGGACAGGATCCCCGAGACGCAATCCATGAATTTGCCTTCCAGTTCCTCATCGGACAGCGGGTTGTCCGGCCCGCCGCGATAGCGGTCGTCCGAGAAGCGTTGAATGGTCTTGCCCGATTTCGTCACCACCTCAATCCGCGACAGGATCTTTTCGTGCCCCATCGCCGCGATATCGGGATCGAACTGCGTCTCGACGCGCTGCTGCATAGCCTGGCACTCCGGGCTCTGCACGAAGGCATCGGTGAATTCAGCCTTGCCTGCCCGACCGGTCAGGATGATCGCCGACAGCAGGAAGGCCATGCAGAATTTGCCTTCCAGTTCGGTCTGGGCAATGCGGAAGCGGATCGGATGCAGGATGTTGTTTGAAGCAAAGAGCGTGACGCTTTCGATATCCTCTGGGGACAGCGCGTGCTCTTCCATCAGCGCCTTCATGGTATCCATCGACGGATGGGTCAGAACTCCGCAGGGATAGGGTTTGATGCTGACGCCCGGTTCGCCCAGCGAGAACGGGTTGCCAAAGCGACCCATCACAAGGTCCGGCTCGCCGCCGCGCCCTGCCACCGACAGATAGCCCCATTTGCCATCGAGCGCCTCACCGTTGAAGGTAAAGCCTTCCTGCGCCAGCAGCGCGCTGGTGACGCCGTTCTCCGACGAGCGTCCTACGTGCATCGGTTTGCCCATGCTGCCAAAGTTGGCGCGGATGCCCGCAGCCATCGAGGCCGCGCCGCCCAGGGCCTGCGCGGTACGATCACCATCCAGGCCGATCATCCGCGCTGCCGCAGCCGCCGACCCGAAGGTGCCGATTGTGCCGCTGGTGTGGAAGCCGAGGTTATAGTGGTCGGGATTGATCGCCTCGGCGATCTTGCACTCGACCTCGACCCCGGCAACAAAACTGGTGATCAGGTCCTTGCCACTGACCTTAGGATTGGTTTCGGCCAGCGCCAGGGCGGCGGCCAGCGGCGGCACGGTCGGATGGGTCAGCAAGCCATAGGGCCGGTTTGGACCTTCGGCGACCTGGGTGTCGTCCCAATCCATCGCATGCCCGGCCAGCCCGTTCCAGAAGGCCGCCTGCTGCGCCGAAAGCTGCAGATCCGGATTGCCGACAGGCCGGGCCACCGGTCGCGCTCCGGCCTTGCGCAGGTAACGGTCGGCGACCTGCAGAGCTTCCTGCTCGGTGCCTGCCAGCATGACGCCAAGCCCGTCGATGATGCAGCGTTTGGCGATATGCAGCGTTTCTGCGGGAATATCCTCATAGGCGAGGCTGGCGGCGAAACCTGCGGCCTCGGCCGTCAGGCTGTCCTGTTTGGTCATTGCGTCTTTCATTGGGGGGCTCCTTTCCAGGCCTTGATCAGGTCGGCGCTGTCGCAGACCAGTCCAAAGCGGGCATTGGCGGTTTTGAGGGTTGCTTCGTGCAGTTCCTGATTCCACGAGGCGCAGCCGTCGCGGGGCAGGGCGGTGTAATGTCCGGTCTCGAATGCATCGCGCAGCGTGCTTTCGACACAAACGTTGGTCGAAACGCCGGTTGGAACTACCGACCGGATCCCCCGGGCGCGCAGCACGGTGTCCAGATTGGTGCCCTTGAAAGCGCTGTAGCGGTGCTTGTGGATCACCGGCTCTCCCTGTTCCGGGGCCAGTTGCGGGATGAACTCGGCACCTTCGCTGCCTTCCATCGCAATCCGGTCCGAGGCATAGGTGGCGCGCCTGCGCTGGGCCAGCCAGGGCGCGGTATCGCTGCGGTGCCGCTCCAGCGTCCAGAACCCAACATGGCAGACCAGAACGCCTGCCGCGCGGGCTGCGCTCAGCAGGTCTTGCAAGGTGGGAATGATGGCCCGCGCGGCATCCAGCGGTCGCCCGGCCTGGCTGGTGGCATAGCCGTCGAGACAGAAATCCTTCTGCATGTCGATGATCAGCAGCGCAGTATGATGCGGTGCGAAGCGCGCGGCGAAATCGTCCAGAATTTCGGGCTCATCTCGGTTCATCGGGCTGCCTCCTCTGTGTACCAGTCGGCAATCTGCGATCCGGTCATGAAGGTGACGTCGTCTCGGGCCTGCAGCAGGTCGATCATCTGCACTAGATAGGGGAAGCGGTGGGGCACGCCGATCAGATGCGGGTGCAGACCTATCCCAAGCACCCGTGCCCCTTCGGGTTCCTCGGGGCTGTCGAAACAGGCCAGCGTCGCCTGCAGTCGCTTCAGCATTTCGGCAGAGCTGTGTTTTTCCACGGCGTAGACAACCGAGTCGTTGATCTCCAGCGTGTAGGGCATGGCAATCAGCGGGGTCGGCATGGCCTGCATCCGCTGCGGTACGTCATCAACGTTCCAGTCGCAGAGGTATTCCACACCATGGGCCGAGAGGATGTCCGGGGTGTCCGTGGTTTCCCGCAGTCCCGGGCTCAGCCAGCCGCGCACGGGGCGTCCGGTGAACTGCTCAAGCTTGTGCAATGTGCTGCGGATGACATCCGTTTCGCTGCTGCCGCCCTGCAGAGTGGTCTGATGCATGCCGTGACCGATGAATTCCCAGCCCGCATCGCGGATCGCTTCGGCGCAATCGGGGTAGGCGTCGATGACGGTCGCGTTGACGCTGGCGGACACCGGCAACCTGCGCGATGTCAGCAATGACAGAAGGCGCGCCATCCCGGCCCGCATGCCGTAATCCGCCCAGCAGAAATTCGGCACGTCCGGGACCTGCTCCCGCCCATGCGGTGCGGTCAGCACCTTGCGCGGCATATCCTGATCAAACGGCCAGTATTCGACGTTTACCACCAGATTGACGATCAGGCGTTTGCCGCCCGGCCCCTGCAAAGGGGGCTGCTGATGCGCTAGCCGGTAGGGAATGCGAGGATTGGCCTGAAGCGCGCTGGAAAGCGCCCCAGGCGGTGACAAGACGTCGTCCATGTTCCATCCTGAATTTATTCGACGATTGCGTCGGAGTTTTCCGGTAACCCGCGCGTGATGCGGATCCTGCGGCACCTTTGAAAAGATGCCGTCATCAGAATGTCAGTAGGGGGTCACAGGTACCAATCCCATTGGGTGCAAGCGGTTATAACAAAACGCGATGGCAGCTTGCCGGAGCTGGTGAGTATGGCCGCGAACCGGTCCGACAACGGCAACGCCCCGGCCTTAACGGGGCCGGGGCGCTACGCATCCGAGTGTGGTTTTTTGGGTTTGGGCCTTGTGTCTTATTCCAGCTCGATGAGGAGGTCCTTTGCATCGATCTGGCCGCCGGGCTGGACGTGCACGGCCTTGACCACCGCGTCGCGTTCGGCGTGCAGGCCGGTTTCCATCTTCATCGCTTCGATGGTCAGCAGCA
>NZ_JAXGFT010000028.1:0-14177 GCF_041008785.1 Pseudophaeobacter sp. 1A16562
ATTGGCTTCGATAGGGCGCAGAAACTGCGAGATGACGTTTGGTCGAAACCGGAAAGACGCGGGATAAGGCTCTGACAAGGTGACGACGGCTGGTCTAGGCTGATCCTGGTCCCTGTGGCTTTGCACGCCGCTGGACCGGGAGGAACAGGGGAGGCAGCCATGAGCGACCAAAAGACACAATTCCGGACCTGCAATATCTGCGAAGCCATGTGCGGGTTGATCGTCACGCATACCGACACCGAGGTCGTGTCCATCAAACCCAACCCGGATGATCCCCTGTCGCGGGGGCATATCTGCCCCAAGGCGATTGCCCTGCAGGATTTCCGCACCGACCCGGACCGGGTGACCACGCCGTTGAAAAAGGTGGACGGCCAGTTCGTGCCAGTGTCGTGGGAGGAGGCGCTGGAATATGCCGCAACCCGGATCGAAGAGGTGCAGGAGGCCCACGGGAAGGACGCCGTGGGGACCTATCTGGGCAACCCCAACGCGCATAAGTTCGGCAACCTCCTGACCCTGCCGCGGCTGGTCAAGGCGCTGGGGACGCAGAACCGCTATTCCTCGGCCACGGCGGATCAGATCCCGCATCACGTCGCCTCGATCCACATGCTGGGCCATCCGATGCTGATCCCGGTGCCGGATGTGGACCGCACCGACTTCATGCTGATCATCGGCGGCAATCCCCTGGTGTCGAATGGGTCGATGATGACCGCGCCGGGATTTGGCAAGCGGATGGAGGAGCTGCACGCGCGCGGTGGGCGCAGCGTTGTGGTGGACCCCAGACGCACCGAAACCGCCGAAAAGGCCAGCGCACATCTGTTCATCCGCCCTGAGACCGATGCCTTTTTCCTGCTTGCCCTGATCCATGAGGTTTTTGCGACTGGTCTGGACAGCCCCGGTGCGCTGGATCCGGTGGTGCAGGGTCGCGATGCGCTGAAACAGGCAGTGCAACCGTTCACTCCAGACCTTGCGGCAAAAATGACCGGTATCGACGCAGATACTATCCGCTCTCTAGCCCATGATTTTGCCCGCGCCGGTTCGGCGGTAAGCTATGCGCGCATGGGGGCCTCGACACAAAGCTTTGGTGCCCTGTGCCAATGGGCCAGCAATGCGCTCAATATCATCACCGGCAATTTTGACAGCCCGGGCGGCGCCATGTTCACCACCCCAGCGCTGGATTACGTGGGTATGACCAGCCGCAAGGGGCGCGTACGCAGCTATCCCGAGAAACGCTCGCGGGTGTCCGGCCAGCCGCTGTATAATGGGGAGTTCCCTGTCTCGGTCCTGGCCGAGGAGATGGAAACTCCGGGCGAGGGGCAGATCCGGGCCATGGTCACCGTGGCAGGTAATCCTGTGCTGACTGCGCCCAACGGGCTGCGCATCGGGGCGGCGATGGAGCAGCTGGATTTCATGATGTCGATTGATCTGCACATCAATGACACCACCCGCCATGCCGATCTGATCCTGCCCGCCACCGTGGCGCTTGAAGAGCACGTCTATGATATGGTGTTCCACAGTTTTGCCGTGCGCAACACCGCTGCCTTTGCCGAGCCGGTGTTTACGCCGCCCAATGACAACCCGCAGGAGTGGGAGGTCATCGCCCGGCTGGCCGCGAGGTTGAGTGGCAGCAACAGCATCGGCCCTTCGCCAGTTGAGACGCTGACAGCGCTTTTGCCGCGCGGATACCACGGCGATCGGGTGACGACAGACGCGATGCTGGGTGCTGAGACCGGAGCGATTGATCTGGGGCCGCTTGTTGAAAGCCTTGCCGAGCGGCTGGAAACACCGGATGGCAAGCTGGATCTGGCGCCAGAGGTGTTCCTTGCTGACTTGCCGCGACTGCTGGCCTTTGAGCCGCCGGTCAGCGATGATTACCCGCTGCTGATGATCGGGCGCCGACAGGTGCGCAGCCACAACAGCTGGACACAGAACAGCCAGCGTCTGGTGAAGGGGCGCAACCGCTGCACGGTGCAGATGCACCCCGCCGATGCGGACCGGCTGAGCATTGAGGACGGGATGGACGTTGCGGTGCACAGCCGTGTCGGGCAGGTCACCATGCCGGCCGAGGTGACGGATGAGATTGCACCGGGGGTGGTGTCTATCCCGCAGGGCTGGGGACAGCGACAGGGGAAACTGACCACGGCGACCCGGGTTCAGACCGTCTCGATCAATGATCTGACGGATGACACCCGGATTGATCCCATCAGCGGCAATGCGGCCTTTAACGGCGTTCCGGTGGCAGTGAAGGCTATCGCATAGGCGACAGAGCAGGCGATATCCGGGGCCTTTTCTCGGGGCTGGACCCGGTCCCGGACCGCAGGCCAATCTGATTGGGGATACCTCGAGAAAAGGGCTGTCAAATGCACAAAAGGATAGGTGCTGCTCCCTTTCTGGCCCTTTGTATCCGTTCAGTACATGCCGCCGCCAAAAGGGGAGTGCTGGCTGAACGATTGCCCATGGCCCCCTAGATTGACTCAAACCCGCTCAAAATAAAGATTGGTTTATATCGAAATCGAACGGTTTTTTAACCGGTTTTTATTCAAGCGGAAGGACGGTCTGCAATGATACAGAACCTGCTCGGACGGAAGAAAAAGGCAACGCGGCAAGAAAGAATTCTGTCCGAAATCGACCGGCTGATCTCATGGAAGAAATTGGCAGCCTGCGCTGAAACCTGCCTGGATGAAGCGCCCGACTGCATCAGGGTAAACCGGAATTCGTTGGAAAGCCTGGTTCGTATCGAAGTTCTGCACCGGTGCTTTGGCATTTCCCGCAGCGACCTGATGGTAACCGGGTCCGAGACACCAGAACAAGACGGCGCGACCGCTTTGTGCGATTCCCGGCCCGTGCTGAACGAAGACGACGTCGAAAACTTTTACAAGATTATCGCGGATTGCAGCAAACAGGACGAAATCATCAACGAGCTTGGCGCCCAGTTGGCCAAGGTTGGCGTGAGCCTGAAACAGCCGGTGTCCCTGTCACCGTCCTGAAAAACGTCAACAATCTGCCCCCTGCCGTCAGCCGCAACAGAATGTGGGCACGGCGGGTGATCGGCGTAGCGCGGTTGACGCCAAGCTAGGCTTAACGCTGCCCCGCGCTGGCCGCATACCGGCCAGATGACAAGATAGCTATACATTCGGGTCTGAATGCCCTATACGCGGCCAATTGTCGGCACCGGCGCAGCATTTTGCGCCACCTCCCGAGCCGCCTCCGCTCCTATAGAAAAAAGCAGACCTTCCTTTGAAACAGACACTCGCTATGGCGCTGGAGCGCCGTGGATATGACAAACTTACTCCCGTTCAGGAGGCCGTGACCGATCCGGCCCTGGGCAGCGCGGACCTGTTGGTTTCGGCGCAGACCGGTTCGGGAAAGACCGTCGGATTTGGCCTCGCCATCGCCGGAGCCATTCTGGGCGATGAAGACCGTTTTGGCTCGGCAGCTTTGCCGCTGGCGCTGGTGATTGCACCGACCCGCGAACTGGCCCTGCAGGTGAAACGCGAACTCAGCTGGCTCTATGGTGAGGCCGGTGCAACTGTCGCCTCCTGTGTGGGCGGCATGGACATGCGGGATGAGCGCCGGGCGCTGGACCGGGGCGCTCATATCGTTGTCGCCACCCCGGGCCGTCTGCGCGACCATATCATGCGTGGGTCCATCGACCTGTCCGAGTTGCGCGCAGTGGTGTTGGACGAAGCCGATGAAATGCTCGATCTCGGTTTCCGTGAGGATCTGGAGTTCATTCTGGGTGAGGCACCGGAAGAGCGTCAGACGCTGCTGTTCTCCGCCACGGTTCCCCCGGCAATTGCCCAGCTTGCAAAAAGCTATCAGCGCGATGCCATGCGGATCACCACCGTCGCCGAGAAATCGCAGCACAGCGATATCGAATACCACGCTATGGCAGTGGCGCCGCGCGACGATGAAAACGCCATCATCAACGTGCTGCGGTTCTATGAGGCACCCAATGCCATCGTGTTCTGCAACACCCGCGCCATGGTGAACCGATTGGTGACACGCCTGTCGAACCGTGGCTTTTCGGTCGTGGCCCTGTCGGGTGAGCTGTCACAGTCCGAACGCAGCCATGCCCTGCAGGCCATGCGCGACGGGCGTGCCCGCGTCTGCGTCGCAACCGATGTGGCGGCGCGCGGGATCGACCTGCCGAACCTTGATCTGGTGGTGCACGCCGAACTGCCCTCCAGCCACGAAACCCTGCTGCACCGTTCCGGCCGGACCGGTCGCGCCGGTCGCAAGGGCGTCAGCGCGCTGATCGTGCCGCCGAAAGCCCGTAAAAAGGCCGAGCGCCTGCTGAAAATGGCCAAGCTGCAGGCCGAATGGGGCAACGCACCCTCGGCCGAGGCCGTGTCGGAGCGCGATGGCGAACGTGTGTTGGCCGACCCCGCCTGGCACGAACCGGTCAGCGACAGCGAACGGCCCATGGTGACACAGCTGAGCGAAGCCTTCTCGGCAGAACAACTGGCCGCAGCCTATCTGCGGCTGTGGCGCAGTGCCCGCTCTGCCCCTGAAGAGTTGTCCGAAGCAAACGCCAAGCCCGAGCCGCGCGAACCCTTTGGTCCCAGCGTCTGGTTCTCGATCGCCGCAGGGCGCAACGAAGGCGCCGATCCGCGCCGGTTGCTGCCGATGCTGTGCCGGGCCGGTAATATCACCAAATCCGATATCGGTGCGATCCGCATCCAACAGGATGAAACCTTTGCCGAAATCCGCGAAAGCAGCGCAGCCGGATTTCTAGCGGCGCTTGGCACCGAGATGGTGCTGGACGATGGCACCAAGCTGACGCAACTGGACAGCCCGCCGAACATCCCCGCCGGACGTCCTGCAGGCCGCCCCGGTGGCCCCAGAAAGTTCGACGGACCGAAGCCGGGCGGAAAACGTCCGCATCGTGGTCAGGACTCACGCCCGGATGACCGGCGCGTTGAACGGTCCTATGACAAGCCAGGCTTCGACAAATCCGATGGTCCGCGCAAACCCCGCGCAAACAAATCGGACCGGGGCGAGCGCCCCCGTCACAAGAAGCACGAGGCCGCCGCCCCGCGCGAGCCGAACGCTGTGGTGACCCCGCGCAGCAAGCCTGCCAGTAAACCAGCAGGCAAGCCCGGCGCGGGCGATGCCAGCAAGAGCCTGCGCAAAAAGGACGGCGGCAAACCGCATTTCGCGACCCGCGGCCCCAAGGGACCGCCGCCGCCAAAGGGCAAGCCGAACAGCAAGAAGAACAAGGCCCGTGCGGCCCTGGCCAAGGCGGGAAAAGGCGGTTCCGCAAAACCCCGTCGGCCTAAAAGCTGATCTGAGATGACATCAGGGCAAAGCGCAGTCTTTGCCCTGATTTATAGGCTCAACGCATCTGGTGTTTGCGCAGGGCGCGGAACAGGAACATCAGGATCAGTGACAAGAAGAACAATCCAAAGAAGTCACCGATCAGGTAAACGAAGTAATCCTGGGGCGGGCTTTGGAAGGCCAGATTGCTGAGCACCGAAGACACCACGGAAACCAGAAATCCGGCAAACATGATGCTGGCCCAGCGTGGCCTGCGGCCGGAATAAGGCGACAGATCCCATCCGGCCAGTTTGATCAGGTGAAAGACGGCCGACGGAACAAGAACCGCAATCGCCATTGCAGCGATCCGGGGCGGTTCAAGAACACTGGCCCCTGAGAAGTACAGAAAAACCAGAAAGACGCCGGGAAACAGCGCAATAGTTGCCCGCCACCCCAGCAGCCAGGCGGCAAGCACCTTCACCCCATGCGGAAGGAAAAGAAGGCTGGAATCGCTTTCAACGCCGGGAAAGACTCTCAATTGGATCGGCATCAGCAGTTCGAAGGCGACCAGGCAAGCCAGCAGGTAGCACAGTGTAACCACTGTTGTTTCTGTCGCCAGAGCTTTCAAATCCCGTCCCCGCCTTCATCTGTGTGACGCCCCCTGTTCCTATTTGGGTGCCTTCACCAGATATCGCCCCCGGCTCGCGCTGCCGCTTTGCTCCAGATATCCTTTGCCGACCAGCGACTTCAAGGCCCGGAAAAATGTCGGACGCGACATGCTGGCCACGATGGCATGCGCCCGGATGGTGTTGGTGCGCACGCCGTCAGAGGTGTCCGGAAAGTCGCTCGCGGCGTAGTACACATCACGTTCAACCGTAGACAGCTCCTGAAGCCCCATCGAGCTTTCCATATCGAGCATCAGTTTTCGCAACTCTGTCAGTTTGGAAATGTCAGACATAGCGTCCTGTATTAATTTTTAATGCCAAGTGTGTGTCACAAGAGTGTAATACACGAACAGCCTAAAACAGCAAATGGTATCATGTTGACACGTTATTATTGTACGGTAGTATAACTTTCGTCCGGCCGCTTTTGTTAAACCGTGAGTGGTGGCAGCCGAACACTATTTTAGAACCGAAAAATTTTCAGGCGCGGTGCCTTCGGGTTCCGCGCCGCCTTAGTTTTTTGAAACACTGACAAGCGCCGGGACCCAACTATACCACCCTGCCGGCACAGCCGTTCCTGCCCTCTGGTGCCTGTTCTGCTTTGAGATTTTACCTTGCGCGGTGGGCAGTGAGGAGCTAAATGATCAGCCGCGTAGCCCCAATAGCTCAGTCGGTAGAGCAACTGTTTCGTAAATAGTAGGTCGGCGGTTCAAGTCCGTCTTGGGGCACCACTTTCCAGCCAGTTCGAATTTTCCGGTCAGCCTCAGTTTTGCATGTTCAGAGCTTCTTGGGGCTCTTTCAGGCGAAAGGTCTCTGCCGTCTCACCCCGCTGAACACGAGAGAAGGCAGATCATGGGTCAGATCCGACTGTGCAGCGCCGGGCCGCACAGTCGGGCGGTTACTTGGCGTCTTTTTCGGCCACGTCTTCAGCGCGCTTCGTGTCGCCGTTTCCCGGCTCAGCGTTCTGATCGTCCTCGGCCCGGTCATCCGCTGTGCTGACATCGTCGGAATTGTTAGGCGCATCCGCATCGATCAATTCCGCTTCGGGGATATCCCCGGCCTCCGGGGCTACGGCAGGTTTCGCCGCGCCGGTGATCAGCGGCAGCATGTGGGCGCCCGTTGCGCTGGCGAATTCTGCCGTTTCGGGGCGCTTCCAGCTGAGCGTGTCAAAGCTGGTGCAATGTTCGCAGACCGGCGCCCATTCCGCGTGAATGTGGTTGCAGTTCTCGCAGACCCATTGCGGGCCACGCGGCGCGGTCAGCGCACGGGTCAGCCAGCCCTGAACCACCGCATCCGGGGCACCTTCGCCGCGCTCAATCGCGGCCATCAGAGTAAGGGCGCGTGCATCCGGCGCCCGTTCGGCCAGATCGCCCAGGGCCCGGCGGGCTTCGGGGTAATCTTCGGCAACGATGTTCAACTCGGCCATCACCAGACGGGTTTCGTCGTCATGCGGTTTCAGGCGCGCCAGCTGGCCAAAGCGTTTGACCCGCTCGGCAGCGGTTTCGGTCGGTTCGATTTCGGCAAAGGCATGCGCTAGATCGGGGTGCGGCTGTGCCTCCCAGGCTTTTTTCAGAACCCGGACAGCATTGCGGGTCTTGCCCTTGGCGATATAGGCGCGCGCGGCCATGGCTGCGGCAGGCACCAGATCGGGCGACAGGCGGTTGGCCTCGATGGCCTGTTCGCGCTGCTCCACGGTTGCGCCTTCCTCGATCACCCCTTGGGAGGCCGAAAGCGCCAGCACCGCGTCGCGCCGTTTGAACACATCGCGGGGCAGGGTGCCGGTCTTCAACTTGGTCGCAAGGGTCTTGCGCGCCCCGGCCCAATCCTCGGCGCGGGCCTGCAGTTGCAGCAGCGTATCCTGTACCTCTTCGTGTTTCGGGCGCAGCGCCAATGCCTTTTCGGCCAGTTGCCGGGCGGTGTCGGTATCACCGTCGGACAGCTTCTGCTTCATGATGCCGCGAATGCCGACGAACCGGGTGTTCTGATTGCCCAGCAGCCGTTTGTAAGCGGCAGCAGCCTTTTTGGTGTCGCCCGCCATTTCGGCGGCCTGCGCGGTCAGAAGATCGGTGAGTTCGGGTTTCTCCAGATAACGTTCGGCGCGCGATGCCTTGGCCAGCGCCAGACGTCCCTCGCCCGAGGCCAGCGCCATCAGCCCGTCAGACAGCGCCTGATAGCCCTTTGCCTCACGTCCCTTGTCGAAATAGCGCGACAGGGCGGTTTCATCGCCATTCAGGAACTTCAGCGTGGCAACCAGCAGCGACAGCAGTTTGAAGAACAGCCAGACGATCACGACCAGCGCCACCAGCGCCATCACGGATTGCAGCGCGCCAAGGGTATATTCAGTGCCTGCGACGGTGATCTGCACACCCCCGGCGGTTTCCATCAGGATCCCCGCACCCAGTGCCAGCAGCGCGACGATTACAACAAAGACGAGGATTTTCAGCAATGACCAGAGCATGGCAGGGTCCTTATTTCGCGTTCAGGCTTTGGGCCAGTTCATCCGCTGCGGCAACCGCAGCGACCCGGCTGCGGGCAGCCGATTCCCAGTCCGCCAGGGCGGTCCGGGCGGTTTCGGGCAGTGCGTCCAGTTCGGCCAGCGCATCGGCAATATTGCCCTGATCCACCAACGCCCCGACGCGGGACAGGACCGCATCCGGATCATCGCCTTCGCGCGGCGCAACCGAGCGCGCGCCGAGGTGACGTTTGAGATAATCCATCACGCCGCCGGTGCCCTTGGTCTCTTCCCGCGCAGCAGCAAGGGCGCTGCGGGCGGCCGGGGTGAAGCTATCGGCCAAGCCGGTGAGCGTTGCCACACCGCTGTCGGCAGGGGAGGTCAGCGCCTCTGGCACGGTAACATCAAGGGCTGCCAACTCGTCGACAAGCCCCGCGTAGCTGGCACCGCTGTCGAGGCTGGAGCGCAGACGGGCCAGCACGGTCTGGGCACTGGCGATACGGGCGGCCTCGGCGCTGGCCTGATCCATCTGGCGGGCCTCGGCGAGCATCTGTTCAACCTCGGCGCGTTGCGCGGCCAGGCTGTCCTGCAATTTGGCAAGCTGGGCATCCACTGCGGCAATGGCCTCGGGCGATCCGGCATCGGCCACCGGGCGTTGCTCTAGCGCAGTCAAACGCTCCACAAGCGCGGCAATCTCGGTCTCAAGCGCGTCACTTTGCGGTGCGGAGAGATCACCAACGGTGCCTTCAACAGCGTCGATACGCTGCGAAAGCGGCGCGAGATCGGGAATGGAGATCCCCTCGACCTGCGTTTTCAGCGCCGACAGATCCGACCGCAAAGCGGCCTGCTCTGCTTCGATCGCGGTGACATCGACACTGGCCGGGCGCAGGCTGGGCGGCAGGATGCTGTTCAAAACGCCGCCTTGCCCCAGGGCAAATCCGATGACAGCAGCGACAGCCCCACCAAGGACGGCTGAGCCAAAGCCACCGCGTTTTTCGACAACGCGTTCGATCACCTGTTGCGGTTCCGCGGGCGCCGGTTCAGGGGTTTCTGCGTCTGCGTCTGCGTCTGCGTCTGCGTCTGCGTCTGCGTCTGCGTCTGCGTCTGCGTCTGCGTCTGCGTCTGCGTCTGCGTCTGCGTCTGCGTCTGCGTCTGCGTCTGCGTCCGTCTCGCTCGATGCTTCGGCTTCGGCTTCGGAAGTGTCCGCCGGGCTTTCTTCTTGCGAGTCAACCGGTTCCGGGGTTTCGACCTCAGTCACCTCTGATGCAGTCACATCATTGGCGTCCGACCCGGTCACATCATCCGAAGTTTTCTTGTCAGCCACGTCGGCATCTCCCTCAATTCTCACCGCTGCGACTCATGCTTGAATCCTGCGGTGCTGGCGCTCAACCCCAAGCGCGACATTACTTCCCGTGCGCGGGACCCTCAACCCGCGCCAAAGCATCTGCGGCATCACGGACCAGTGTACTCATCGCACCTGCATCGGGCGTGTTACATACCTGCAAGTCCCTGCAATTCAAGACTTTCAGTGGTTTCGCAACGGCTTCGCTCAGCGCAATCAGATGCAAATTCGACGCATCGGGACAAATCTGGGCGAAATGCCGCGCAGTTCGTGGCGAAAAAACCGGCACGATCAGCGACTGTTGCGACGTTATTGCCCGCAGCGCGTCTTCATTCAGTGGCAGCAGCTCCTGATCATAGATCACCTTCTCGCGGCAGGACAGCCCCGCAGCCGTCAGCCGCTGCGCCACATCACCCCGCGTATGACGCCCGTGCAGATGCAACAAGGGCGCGGGTGGGCGCATATCCACAAGGCGGGATACCAGTTCATCGGCGGTCTGGCCCAAACATTGCGCGGACCAGCCCGCGCCGATAGCCTCCGCCGTGGTGCGCTGCCCGACACAATAGGCAGGCAGATCCGTGGAAACCTGTCCGGTCGCCGTGGCAACCGCATTGGCAGAGGTGAAGATCAGCCCCCCGACGCCCTGCGTATCCGTTGCGCCCAAAGCGCCAGATAATGGCTGAACCCGCATCAGCGGCGCATAGATCACGGTAAGCCCTGCGCGTGTCTCAGCAGGCAGGTCCTCCACGAACCGGCGGGCCGAGGGCAGCGGCCGCGTCATCAGCAAACCCACGGCAGGGCCGGTCTTCGGATCCGTCACATCGCGCTCCCGGGATTGTTTGCACCTGTCATAGGTGGTAGCCCCGGCGCCAACCTGATGCAATGGTAGCACGATGACACAAACCCTGACGATCCTTGGGCTGGAAAGCAGCTGCGACGATACAGCAGCGGCTGTGGTGCGCCAGACCGGAGATACCCCGGCCGAGGTCCTGTCGTCGGTGGTTTTTGGCCAGACCGAGCTGCACAGCGCCTATGGCGGGGTGGTGCCGGAAATCGCGGCGCGGGCGCATGCGGAAAAGCTGGATATCTGCGTGATTGAAGCCTTGAAAGAGGCCGGTGTCACCCTGAAAGACCTAGACGCGGTGGCCGTCACCGCCGGGCCGGGGCTGATTGGTGGGGTGATGTCCGGCGTGATGTGCGCCAAGGGGATTGCCGCCGCCACCGGCCTGCCGCTGATCGGTGTGAACCACCTGGCGGGCCATGCGCTGACGCCGCGGCTGACCGATGGCATTGCCTTTCCCTATCTGATGCTCTTGGTGTCCGGCGGGCATTGTCAGTATCTGATCGTGCGCGGACCAGAGGATTTCACCCGTCTGGGCGGCACCATCGACGATGCTCCGGGCGAAGCCTTTGACAAGACCGCGCGCCTGTTGGGCCTGCCGCAGCCCGGCGGCCCCTCGGTGCAGGCCGAGGCGGAAAATGGCGCCCCCAAACGGTTCCGCTTTCCGCGCCCGCTGCTGGACCGGCCTGATTGTAACCTGTCCTTCTCGGGTCTGAAAACCGCGCTGATGCGGATGCGCGATCAGATTGTCGCGGAAAAAGGCGGGCTGACCCGGCAGGACCGCGCCGACCTTTGCGCCGGGTTTCAGGCCGCCGTGGTCGATACCCTCGCCGAGAAGACCCGCCGCGCCTTGCGCCTTTATCTGGATGAAAACCCGGCATCCCCGACCGTTGCCGTGGCCGGCGGGGTCGCCGCCAATACCGCCATTCGCGCCGCACTACAGGATGTTTGCGCCGAGGCAGGCGCCACCTTCACCGCGCCGCCCCTGCGCCTGTGCACCGATAACGCTGCGATGATCGCCTATGCCGGGCTAGAGCGGTTCCGATCTGGTGCGCGCGACGGGCTGGACCTGACAGCCCGGCCGCGCTGGCCGCTGGATCAGAGCAGCCCCGCGCTGCTTGGCTCGGGTAAAAAGGGGGCCAAGGCATGAGTGTTTCGGTCCTGGGCGCGGGCGCCTTTGGCACGGCGCTGGCGATTTCGCTGGCTGGCAATGGGCCCGTCACACTTTGGGCACGCAGCCAGCCCCATGCCGAGCAGATGCAGACCAGCCGCCGAAACGAGACCCGCCTGCCCGGCGTGGATCTGCCGCCAGAGCTGACCGTCACCTCGGATTTGGCCGAAGCGGCGGAAAGCGACACCATCTTGCTGTCCGTTCCGATGCAGCAATTGCGCGGGCTGCTGATGGCCGAAGGCGATGCGTTGGCGGGCAAGGCCCTGGTGGCCTGCTGCAAGGGGATCGAGCTCAGCACCGGGATGGGCCCGGTTTCGGTGATCCGGGATTGCCTGCCACAGGCACAAGCCGCCCTGCTGACCGGCCCCAGCTTTGCCGCCGATATCGCGCGGGGGCTGCCCACGGCACTGACGCTGGCCTGTGAGGACGCCGCGCTTGGGTCATCCCTGCAAGAGCAGCTGACCACGGCCAATCTGCGGCTTTATCGCACCACGGATACGGTGGGCGCCGAGTTGGGCGGCGCCTTGAAGAACGTGATCGCAATCGCCTGCGGTGCGGTGATCGGTGCGGGCCTTGGCGAAAGCGCCCGCGCCGCGCTGATGACCCGTGGCTATGCGGAGATGCAGCGCATGGCCCTGGCCTGCGGTGCCCGCGCCGAAACGCTGGCCGGATTGTCGGGCTTTGGCGATCTGACGCTTACCTGCAGTTCGGACCTGTCGCGCAACTACCGGCTGGGATTTGCCATTGGCCGGGGAGATAGTTTCGATCCCTCCATCACCGTCGAAGGCGCCGCCACCGCCCGGGCCACCGCCGCCAAGGCCGAGGACATGCGGCTGGACATGCCGATCACACAAACCGTGGTCGCTTTGCTGGATGGCCGCTTGACGATTCATGACGCAACCGCTCAACTGCTGTCACGACCATTAAAAGAGGAATAAAATGCTTATAGCATTGATTGCACGCGATAAACCCGGGCATTTGGAAACCCGGATGGCGAATCGCACCGCGCATCTGGCCTATATCGAAGAGACTGGCGCCGTGGCGCAGGCAGGGCCGTTGCTGGATCAGAACGGCGAAATGGTCGGATCGCTGATCATTCTGGATGTCGAGGATATGGCCGCGGGCGAGGCCTGGGCGGCGAATGATCCCTACAACAAGGCGGGCCTGTTTGAGGCGGTCGAGCTGATCACCTGGAAAAAGGTCGTCGGCTGATGGCTTACTGGCTGTTCAAATCCGAACCTTCGACCTGGGGCTGGCAGGACCAGCAGGCCAAGGGCGACGCGGGTGAGGAATGGGACGGCGTGCGAAACTATCAGGCGCGTAATTTCATGCGCCAGATGAAACTGGGCGACCGCGGATTCTTCTATCACTCACAGAAAGAAAAATCCGTGGTTGGCATTGTCGAGGTCTGCGCCGAGGCGCACCCCGACAGCACCACGGATGATCCGCGCTGGGAGTGCGTGGATATCAAGACGGTGCGCGGCTTCACCACGCCGGTATCCCTGGAGCAGATCAAATCCGATCCCCGGCTGGAAGAGATGGTGCTGGTGAAAAGCTCACGCCTGTCGGTGCAGCCTGTGAGCGAGGAAGAGTGGCGCATCATCTGCGATCTGGGCGGAACCGATCCAAACTGAGCCTTGGCTGGGTCAAATGACCACATCCATGGACCTTTGTCCCAAATACTTGTTCTGAAAACGAAAAAGGGAAGGCCCAGCGAATGCAGGACCTTCCCTTCACCCCGCGTGCTCCGTAGCCACCACACGCGTATGAGAAATTCGGTTCCTGCCTTCCTGGCGGGTTGAACTATAGATAGCCCAGAGAAGTTGGATTCCGCAATTCATTAGCTTCGACAATACCGTTAAAATGCGAAACGCCCCGGGTGGGGGCGTTTGCAAACTGTGTATTTTAAAGGTGTTAACTGGCTTTGGCGGGGTTAGCCGTAAACCGCTTCCTTGCCGAAATGCTTGGTCAGCATGTAGTAGAAAACCGCCCGGTATTTGTTGCGCTCAGATTTGCCATAGATCTCGACGACCTTGTTGATCGCCTCCATCAGTTCAGGCCCGTCAGCAAGACCCAGTTTCTTGATCAGGAAGTTCTGTTTGACGGTTTCCAGCTCGCTCTCCTGGCTGGAGGCAACGGTGGAGGCATCCGCATCGTAGATCGCGGGGCCGCAGCCGATGGTCACCTTGGTCAGCAGGTCCATATCCGGATCCATGCCGCATTTGTTTTTCAGATCATCTGCATATTGTGCAATCAGGTCGTCACGTTTTCCCAAAGTCTTTTCTCCCTTCTGGGGCGGACCCGGCTCCGGATCCTTCCGGTCACATAATGGCCAGGATCAGCTTAAGGGCAGAACGCGACAGGGCAACGGGAATTTTTGCAATCCTGCCTCAAAGCCAGGCCTTTGCCGTCCGGGGGCAGGTAACCGGCGCCGATCCGGTCTCTGCCTTGTA
>NZ_JAXGFT010000029.1:0-12354 GCF_041008785.1 Pseudophaeobacter sp. 1A16562
CTCTTTTACCGGCGACACGCTCTTGGTGAGAACTTCGCGTGCTGGGTCTTCTGCGTTCGATCTCATCGATGCTCGGAGCAACGGAGGTTCTGATGCAGAATTTCGGGTGCGCGGCGATGGCGCGGTCACTTCAGACGTTGGGTTCACAGGCGGCGGCGCGGACTATGCGGAATACTTCGAATGGGTGGATGGGAACCCGGGCCATGAGGACCGGCGCGGTCTCTCGGTTGTTCTGGATGGCGACAAGATCCGGCTGGCGCTCCCCGGTGAAGACCCGATCGGTGTCATCTCTGCCAACCCATCCGTGATCGGTGACGGAGATATTGATCGCTGGAAGGGCAAGTATCTCAAGGACGCCTTCGGCGCCTACATCTGGGAGGAGTACGAGGCGCTGAGCTGGACCGAGGTCGTCACTGACACCGAGACGGTTCAGGAGCAGGCGAGCGAAGCGCAGGAGCGCAGCCGCGAGGTGATCGAGGTGGTGGATGGCGTTGCGGTCAAAACCGTTGTGGCTGAAACCGTACAGGTGCCGCTCTTCGATGAGTTCCCGCTGGTGGATGAGGCAGGCCATCCGATTATGGTCGCGACGTCCGAGACCTTGGCAGATGGATCGCAAACCATAATCGAGGTTCAGGCGGTCCATCGGGAGCCGCGCATGGCAGAGGTGCAGCGCCAGACCACGCGGGACATCGAGCACAGCTATGCAGCTGACGAGGTGCCGGATGGTGTTGCGGTTCCGGCCGATGCTGAGCGCGTCACGCAGCAGCGCCGCAAGCTGAACCCGGATTATGACCCTTCACAGGACTATACGCCGCGCGCCGACCGGCCGGAATGGGACACGGTGGGCCTTATGGGCAAGCTGAGGCTCCTCAAGGGGCAGCCCACGGGCGCGCGCTGGATCAAGATGCGCGATGTGAGCGCGGATGTCGAAGAATGGTTGGTGAGATGACGGAACCTGGCCTGGTGGACTGGCTGTCCAATCTGATCGGCGGCGCGGCGACAACGCTGGTAGGCGCCGCGATTGGTCGCCTGATGTGGCATTCCGGCGAGGTGCGCAAAGGGCAGCGCCGCTTCTTCGGCCCGGAACTTCTCTGGGAAATCCCGGTGGCCTTCGGCATGGCCATCATCGGGGAAGCGATTGCCAGCTACCTTGGCGCCAGCGCCACGGTCAGCACCGGCATCGTCGCCCTTGCGGCTTACATCGGCCCGCGCGGCGCTGAGGTGCTGCTTGCCAAATGGCTGACCCGCGCCAAACCCTGACCCCCCGAACCCTGAAACCGCCCCGCCAAGGATGTCCTTGCGCGGGGCTTTTGCATTGGAGGCTTTCCATGCCTGACATTCTCACTTTTGAAACCCTACAGAAGATCACCGGCCCGATCGCGCCTGGCAGCAACCAGGCGCGCAATGCGCAGTCCTTCCTGCTGGCGCTGAACCGCTATGGCTACGGTCTGGGCCTGAACCAACCGCACCGGCTGGCCTACCTGCTGGGGCAGGTGTTGCTGGAATGTGGCGCCTTCCGCTATGACAGGGAAATCTGGGGCCCGACCGCGGCGCAGGCACGCTATGACACTCGCACGGATCTCGGCAACACGCCGGAGTGTGATGGCGATGGCTACCGGTTCCGGGGCCGCACCGGCATGCAGATCACCGGGCGCGCCAACTACCGCGCCTTTACCGCCTGGGTGCGCCGCCTTGATCCCACTGCGCCGGATTTTGAGGCTGACCCGAATGCGGTGAACCTCGATCCCTGGGAAGGGCTAGGGCCGCTCTGGTACTGGTCTGAGCGCGGGCTTAACCCGCTGGCCGATCGGGGCGATATCCGGGCGGTCACCCGGCGTATCAACGGCGGGTACAATCACCTGTCCGAGCGCAAGCGCTGGACCCTGCGCGCCCAGCTGGTGCTGCTGGGATATGGCACCACGGATCTGCGGGCCTTCCAGCGCGCTGCTGGCCTCAAGGTAGACGGCATTCCCGGCCCGAAATCCCGTGCTGCCCTGCATGCGGCTCTGCTGGCCCTACCGCCCATCGCGGCCTCGAACCCCAAACCTGAAACCTCCCGGATCCGCGCGTTCCTTGCGCGGTTCCTGCCCTGGCTGGTGGACTAATCCGCCGGCCGCTTTCTCCCTACTTCAAAACAGAGGACCCCCCATGAACTGGAATGACATTCTGCAACAGCTTCAGCCCGCGCTGATCAGTGGCCTGAGCTTGCTCCTGACCGTTCTGATCGGCGGCGCTGCCCAGGTAGCCAAACAGCGCTTCGGCCTTGAGATCGAGGCCCGGCACCGCGAGGCCCTGCACAGCGCCCTCATGAGCGGCGCCCGCGCCGCGATCGAGGACGGCCCCGGCGCCGGAAAGGATGTGCTGGTCGAGCAGGCCGTGACCTATGCCCGCGAGTCGGTGCCCGACGCAATCGCGCGGCTGCGGCCCAGTGAGGCGGTGCTGCGCCGCCTGGTGATGGGCAAGCTGAGGGAGATCGGGGAACAGTAGGGCGATCATCAGAAGAGGCCCCGCTGTTTGGTGGAAGGGAGCCCATTCGTTTAAGGAGAGATGGTTTCTAGACCGATGTCGGCACTGCTCATATAGCGGACTTTGGAACATTTGTGCGTTGCATCTAGGCGAACCCTGCGGGTCACTCTGCGTGTTCAACAAAACGGGAAGGGCAGGTTCAAACGAACCTGCCCTCGCTGACCTCATTTCCGCTGCGAGTGAGCCCTAAAAGTCCTGCCACTTATCCAAGGCTGCGTTTCCATGCGCGGTGGCAGCTGACACAGCTTCGCTCATGTCCCAGTCATCGCTTTCGTGTCCGGTCGGCTGTGACGTCGAGACCGCGTGCATCGGGGTGATCTTCCCACTGCCTGAGATCTTGAAGTGGGCGACCCTCTCGGCAAGTTTGGTCGCATCGCTTTTCAGCATGTGACTTGCGGCAGTGGCCTCTTCCACCATGGCTGCATTTTGCTGTGTCACCTTGTCCAGTTGCACAACGCCGGTGTTGATTTCGCCCAGAGCAGTCGACTGCTCAACCGCACCCTCCGCGATCTCCGTCACAAGGTTTGAGATGTGATTGACCCGGTCCACGATACTGGTGAGCGCTTCGCCCGCCTTGCCCACAAGGTCCACACCACGTGTTACCTGTTTGCTGCTGTCGGTGATCAACGTCTTGATCTCGGTTGCCGCATCGGCGGACCGTTGCGCCAGGCCACGGACCTCGGAGGCGACGACTGCAAACCCCCGTCCAGCCTCACCGGCCCTTGCAGCCTCGACCCCAGCGTTTAGGGCCAGAAGGTTAGTCTGGAAGGCAATGTCGTCAATCACGCTTATGATTTGAGCGATATGGGTGGAGGATTCCTCGATCTCTGTCATTGCAGCAACAGCACTCTGAACAACCTTGCCGCTGTTCTCAGCCTCAGTGCGGGCTTCGCCCATGATGCTTTCAACACTGCGCGCACCATCGGCAGCCGATTTCACTGAAGCTGTTAGCTCGTCAATCGCAGCAGCGGTTTCTTCGAGAGTCGCGGCCTGACTTTCCGTCCGATGGGACAGATCATCGGAGGATTGGCTGATTTCAGTCGCACCATTTTGGATGCTCCCAGAGGTTTCGATGACCTCTGTCACTGTTGCACTCAAGGTGGAGACCGTCGAATTGAAATCCCGGCGTAGTTGCTCATAGTCAGCAGGGAAGGTGCGCTGGATCTGCGCGGTTAGGTCACCCTGGGCCAGATCAGACAGGCGATTGCTGAGTTCACGAACCACCTCCGCCTGCTCGGCATCCTTTGCTTTTTGCGCGGCTTCCAGTTCCTTTTCGCGGATCAGGGCTTTGCGGAACACGTCGAGTGCGCGCGCCATCGCGCCGACTTCATCGCCACGACTTTGTCCCCTGATTTCAACTGAGGTATCCCCCTCGGCCAGTTGACCCATTGATTGGGTGATTGCTCGTACTGCATTCCCAATATTGGCACCAACCGAGAGAGCGATGACGGACCCAAGCAAGATGGCCGCAGCAACCGTGCCCAAAATCTGGATTTCAGCGCTTTTTGCCGTCGCAACATTGGCTTTTTGGCGCTCCTCCATCAAAGCAGTTTCGATCGACATGAACTCTCCCATGAGCTCTCGAAACTGATCGAAGAAGAACTTTCCTCGGGCCTCGCCAACCAATCTCGCCATGTCATCCATGGTTTCTGAGTTGCCGATCGCGCGGCGTAGATCCAGCATCGGCTCAACAATATTGGTACGCCATTCCGAAATTGTCTTGCTGATTTCCGCAAGGCGCGCGACTTGAGCGGGATTATCGCTGACCGTTTCGGAAAGCTCAGTCACCAGCGTCTCAAAGCTTTGCTGACCTGCTTCATAGGGTTCGAGGAAGGCAGGGTCACCAGCGAGCAGGAACCCACGCATACCGGTTTCCATGTCCACGGCAGCGCCAAGAATTTTCTGCGCTTCGCCGATAACTGTATGGGTATGGTTGACCCATTTCACGGCATTTTCGATGCTTTCCGTGGTGGGGGTGCCAAATTCCATCAGTTGGGAGAATTCTTCCGACCTCTGGTCGAGCAGGGTTCGCTCAGCCAGAATAAATTCCGATATCAAACCGCGAAACCCATCGAAGTAGACTTTGCCTTCGGCTTTTTGGATTTGGCGCGCCAGATCCACCATGGTTTCGGAATTTCCGATCGAGCGGCGTAGCTTGATCTGCTGTTCGGCAACTTCAGTTTGCCATTTCCTGAGTACATCTTCTGCTTCGGTCAGACGCTGAACCTGAGGTGGGTTATCGCTTACAACCTCACGGAGCTGAGCCAGTGTGGAATAGGCTTTTTCCTCACCGGCGTTGTAGGGGGCAAGAAACTGCTCTTCGCCGGCAAGGAGGTAGCCTCGCATGCCGGTTTCCATATCTACAGCGGACGCGACAATGGCGTCAGCTTCCTCAAGAACGGTTTGAGTATGCCTCACCCAGCCAGATGATTCTGACATCTTGTTGAGGTCCACTTTTGCAATGACACCGATACCAAGTGTCAGCAGCAATGGAGCGGCTACCGCAGCCAGAACCTTGGTTTTGGTGCTTAAGTTCGCAAAGGACAGCTTTCGCGCCTTCGACAGCTGCGGCGCTGCTACATTGTCCATACCTATGCCCCTTTCGGATCAAAACCATAAAAACTCCGCAAGTCGTGACACAAAACCGTTACCAAGCCGTGTCTGGTGAAATTTATCATAAGGATAGGACGTATAACCAAAAGGATAGGATTGCGGAGAAGGGCATGGAAAACGGCCAGGCCGTGCAGTACCGCTTTTCCCATCGAGGCAGCGACGTCCGCAGCAACAATGCCTAGTCTGGATGAGCATCTGTGCTGCTCGCAATCGGCAGTTCAGTATCTCACTCAGGAAGCGAGACCCAAAATCCTTGGTTGCGTGTATCGAGATTACGTAACGACGCATCCATTCACACAATGCAATATTTATGATAAATTTACGAAATTTTGGGGGAGCGGAATGTACAGGACAATCTATCTGAGTGCTGCCAGTCACATGTTCTCAACCGAGGACTTGAACGCCATTCTTTCCGTCTCGCGTAGAAACAATCAGTCGGACGGTATAAGCGGATTGCTTCTCTATCATGAGGGCTCGATTTTGCAGGTTCTTGAGGGGTGTCAGAGCAGGGTTGATGCCTGTTTCGAACGCATCAAGATGGATGGTCGCCACAGGGGATTGTTGAGACTGTTCCATGGCAAAGTGGATCGGCAAGCCTTCCCTACTTGGTCAATGGGTTTCGCCTGGCCCAACGACATAAAAGACGGGGCAGACGCGAGCCTGAAAGGTCTTGAACAGGTTGTCAAAGAGCTGCCGCGCCTCAGCAAAATCGACCGACGCTCTGCGACACTCATTCGCTCGTTTTTTGTCTCGCACAATGATCTGGCAGCTATGTTGGTTCACTAACTACCTACTTGAATATGGAGCGACCCAAGTTGGTTTGCTTGCCTGCAACACCGCCCGTCATTCATCCGCTCCAACGCAGGCTGGAGGTTGGTGGTTGGGATAAGAACTCCTCCGCCTCGCGAGGTGAGAGTGGCCGAGCGTGGAAGAAACCCTGTGCAAAATCGACGCCAAGGTCGCGGACATACTCGAATTGCGCCAGCGTCTCCACGCCTTCAGCCACTACGCTTAGATCCAGGCAATGCGCGAGTTCTACCAAGCCCCTGATAAGTGCGCGGTCTCCGGCCGAAGCTTCCAAATCCTGAACGAAGCTTTTGTCGACCTTAATTTCATCAACGGAAAAGTCGCGCAAATGAGACAGAGACGAAAACCCCGTTCCAAAATCATCCAGAGATATTCGAATGCCCATTGCGCGCAATCGGCACAGAGTTTTCTCCACGAGTTCTTTGGAGCGTCCGATTAGTGCAGTCTCTGTGATCTCCAGAACAAGGTCCGTCGGAGCAATGCAATACCGAAACAACAGGTCCTGAACTTCTTCAGCAAATCCCGGTTCGCGGAACTGCGCAGGTGATACGTTGACAGCCAGCCTTCCGGGGTGCAGGCCATGATTTTTCATTTCACCAAAGAAGGCAAATGACTTCTCAAGAACCAGCCTACCGATTGCAGGGATGTGACCCTTTTCCTCGGCGACCGGAATGAACTGATCCGGCGGCACGAATATCCCATCATGGAACAATCTGGCCAGCACCTCAAAACCCACATGTTCCTGTTCCGTGACACTACAGATCGGCTGCAATGCAATAGTGAAGCCCTCGTTTGCCAATGCATCCACCACAATGGCCTCAAGGCGCTCTCTATGATCAATGCGCTTTTGTGCCGAAGAGTCGAAAAACCGCCACGCACCGCGTCCGTTTCGCTTCACGTCGTAAAGCGCGATGTCGGCATTGGTCAAAAGCATTTCCGCGGACGCCCCGTCCTGCGGGTACTGAGCTACCCCTAGCGAAAACGAAGGGACATATGGAGCCCCTTCAAGCGATGTAGGTTCGCTCAGCTTCTTATGCATGGTATCAATAAAGGCTTTCGGCGCGCGTGCTACGGCATCGCAATGTATGATTGCGCCGAACTCGTCACCGCCTAGCCGTGCGACAGTCCCATACTTGCCGACGAATTCTTTCATGCGCGAGGCTGTCTCTTTTAGAAGCAGATCGCCGATGAAATGACCTTTGCTGTCATTGAGCACCTTGAAGTGATCAAGGTCGATCAGTGCAATCAGGCCGCAACCGTCCTCTGTAGCGAGCAGTTCCTTCAGCATGGACAAGAACCGGGTGCGGTTGGCTAGTCCGGTCAAGCCGTCAGTAAGGGCGAGGCGCTCAAGCTCAAGTTCTGACCGTTTCCGGTCGGTTATGTCATACCGGGTCGACACATAGCGTAGAATTTTACCGTCTGGGCCTTGAACTGGTACAACGGTGGTGTCGACCCAATAGATATCTCCTGCCTTGTTACGGTTACACACCTCACCATGCCAGGTTTCTCCTCTTCGGATCGTCCGCCACATTTCCACAAAGAGTGATCTGTCATGGTACCCGGAGTTCACGATACGGTGGGTCTTACCGATGAGTTCTTCCGCGCTATAGCCGCTGATTTCAGTAAATTTGGGATTTACGAAGGTAATTTTTCCCCGTGCATCCGTAACCGAAACAATCGCCTGCAGATCTAGCGCACGCTGATAGGCTTTGAAGTCAATGCTATCCTGTTTGAGCGCTCGCTCTTCGCTAACATCTCGCTGAATATCAACAAGATGAATCAGCTCTCCATCGTGATCAACAATTGGAATGCGTTTGGTTTCAGCTACGTAGGTCTGCCCACTCTGTTTATAGGTGACAACGTCAACCTGGATGACACTCCGTTCCGAGGTAGCCTTGGCAAGAGCCTTACTGCTCTCCAGCGTGGTCGCGGAGCCGCACAGCAACTCCGAAGGTTTTTTACCCAGCGCATCTTCCAAGGCGTAACCATTGAGTTCGGTAAAGGCTGGGTTAACCCAAACAACCCGACCTAGGGCATCCATCAGGATAATACTGTCACGCACGTGCTCGGCGATGAGCCGTGATAGCGCATCTGACTTAACCTCTTGACTTGTTGACATCGCAAACACCCCAAGTACCGGATTACTGCTGAAGCAGTGTGTTGCATCTGCACCGCAACACTCCGCCCGGCTCAGTCCCAACGCATAGGGCCAGAGCGGTCAGATATCGTTTTCCCAGAGGTGAGCTTAGCCAGGGAGGATTAAGAAATTCTGTCTGAGAACCTGCGAGTTAAATGGCACATGTCAGCCCAAACAAGACATTTATGCCAGGTGCAGCGAAGACCATGCTTAGGGTGCAAAATATCCGGCCAAGCATTCCCGAGAACGGACCTTCAGATCAGCTGGATCGATCAAGACGACACGGCGCGGTGCTTGAAGGTCAGCGAAGCGCAGATAGCGACCTTTGCAAAGTCGGGGTGATCGGACACGACCTCTGGCCCGACCGGCCCACAGCTGACATTCGTGCATCGCGTTTAGAATGTCCGCGGGCTGCCCGAAGCGGACTGGAGGTGGAACCTATCTCCCTCATGAGATCTCCAGCGACGTCTGGGCGCGTTGTCACGACATTTCGAAGACTTGGCAACTCGCAGTATTTTGACGCAGTCAAGTAAACTCATGGCTCCTCGAACAAAGCCTTTGTGGATCAATACGCCGACCGAACGGCCCGACCATCTTCGCGCCATTCAGGCAGACCGCCTTCCAAGCGGCGCGCGTTGAAGCCATTCTTGCGCAGGAATGCCACGGCTTGATGGGCGTAGACACAGTATGGGCCACGACAATACGCCACGATCTCGGAGTTTCGATCGAGGGCCGTCAGGAACTGATCCAGCTCTGATACGGACATGTTGACCGCGCCCGGAATGTGGCCATCTGCGAACTCGTCGGCCGGCCGCACGTCAAGGACGGTTACGGATCCTTCGGCCAGTCGGACGGCAAGCTCATCGCGTTTGATCGGTTCCGGTGCGTCTTCGCCGTCGGACAGCCCGCGCAGGATATCCCTGACTTGGGCGAGGTTTCTCTCGGCTACGTCACCCAGAACGCCCAAAAGCGCCAGTGTCCTCGCGTCGGTGAGGCGATAGATCACCGCCTTGCCGTCGCGTCGGCTGGTGACAAGACCAGAACGCCGCAATTGCTGTAAATGCTGCGAGCAGTTCGCGACGGTGAGCCCGGTCTTTCCCGCCAGCGCCTCCACACCGTGTTCGCCCTGGGCCAGTTGCTCCAGAAGCATGAGACGCGCGGGGGCAGCCAGGGCCCGCGCGATAAGGGCGTATTCTTCGAGAAGGGCCATCTTTGGACTGATTGACACGGGTTGCCTCAGGACACTAAAACATTCAAGTGATTTCTTGAATGATAGCGAATCCAGCCCTCGCCACAAGAGCAAAGCCGACCCTATGACCGAAACGATCCTTTCCGCCGAGCCGACAATCCGCCTTGCCGCATTCTTGGGCGTCTTGGTTGCCATGGCGCTGTGGGAGGTTGTGGCGCCCCGAAGGCGCAGAGAGATTCCGCGCCTGATCCGCTGGACGAACAACATTGCATTGGTCGTTGTTGATACGGTGATCCTGCGCCTGACATTTCCGATTCTCGCGGTTGGGTTGGCGGTCATGGCCGAGGACCGTGGGTGGGGCCTGTTCAACACCCTCGAGTGGCCGACCTGGGCTGCCATCCTTGCGTCGATACTGGTGCTCGACCTGGCGATCTACCTTCAGCATGTCATGTTCCATTCAGTTCCCGGGCTTTGGCGGCTGCATCGGATGCACCATGCCGATCTCGATTTTGACGCAACGACCGGCCTGCGCTTCCATCCTCTGGAAATCCTGATCTCGATGGGGATCAAGCTGGCCGTGGTGGCAGCGCTCGGGCCGCCTGCCGTCGCGGTGCTGCTGTTCGAGGTGATTCTGAATGCGACGGCGCTTTTCAACCACGCCAATATCGACCTGCCGCGTCCGGTTGATCGGATATTGCGGCTGTTCGTGGTCACCCCGGACATGCATCGCGTCCACCATTCCGTCGACCCGCGCGAGACCAATTCGAACTATGGTTTCAACCTGCCCTGGTGGGATCGGCTGCTTGGCACCTATATCGCGCAACCCGCCAGAGGGCATGAGGACATGGAGATCGGGATCGAACAGTTCCGCACCCGCCGGGACCTTTGGCTCGACAGGATGCTTGTCCAACCTCTGCGCGGCCCGGCTTCAGGCCATGCTCTCGATCCACGCATCACCGTGGAAGAAAAGGAATGACCTACACTCTCGGCATTCGCGAGAACCTGCGCCCCTTTCTTGAACAGCTCTTGCAGGTGTTCTTTGTCGGCATGACCATCGGTCTGCAACGCACGGTGATACCCGCGCTGGCCGAGACGGAATTTGGCGTTGTTCATGGATCGATGACCGCGATCTTCGCTTTTGTTGTTTCCTTCGGAATCGTGAAAGGGGCGATGAACTTCGTTTCGGGCCGACTGTCCGAGCGCGTCGGACGCAGGCGGGTGTTGATATGGGGCTGGCTGGTGGCACTGCCGATCCCGTTCATGATCCTCTGGGCGCCAAGCTGGGGATGGATCGTCGCGGCCAACGTGTTGTTGGGCGTCAACCAGGGGTTCTGCTGGTCGATGACCGTCACCGCCAAGATGGACATCGTGAAAGGATCGCAGCGCGGAATGGCGACCGGATTCAATGAATTCGCCGGTTACGGTGGGGTGGCGGCGGCCGGCCTTCTGACCGGCTATCTGGCAAGTTATTTCGATCCACGGACCGGTCTTTTCGCCTTTGGCCTTGTAGTCATCCTCCTGGCGCTTGCGGCGGCGGCGCTGGCATTCACCGAGACGCTTCCTTTTGCCCGGGCCGAAGCCGCACGTCACAAGGCGGGCATCACCAGCGGACCCCAGCCGCGTTACGCCACCGGCCCCGACTCCCCGAATACGGCCCAGGTCTTTGCCCTCGTGTCATGGCGCAACCGGACCTTCATGGCGCTGGCTCAGGCGGGCAGTGTCGAGAAATTCGTCGACGCGCTGATGTGGGCGCTGGTGCCGGTCTTTCTTGTGTCGAAGGGGGCCAGCCTGATCGAGATTGGCTGGATCACTGGCCTCTACGGGTTCGTCTGGGGCGGCAGTCAATTGTGGACCGGCCCGCTATCGGACGTTGTCGGGCGGAAATGGCCCACAGTCGTGGGGTTTTTCCTCTGTTCCGGCGGCGTCATCACCTTTCCGTTCCTTGCTACGCTCACGGGCTGGGCCGTTGCCGCGGCCGTATCCGGGGTCGGCATGGCGCTGCTTTACCCAACTCTCATTGCGGCGATGGGCGACATCGCGCACCCCTCATGGCGAGGCTCGGCGCTTGGGGTCTACCGGTTCTGGCGCGACCTCGGCTATGCCATCGGGGCGCTGGCAATGGGGTTGATCGCCGATGCCACTGGCATGCTTCAGGCCGGTTTCTGGCTGACAGGCGCCGCCATGGCGCTTTCCGCGTTCTGGCTGATCCTTGGAATGGAAGAAACGCACCCTCGCATAAATCCCGCCCTCGAACAGGAAAATACAGATGCTTGAATTCATGATGCGCCGTATTGGCTTTCCGGCGATCCTACTAGGCCTTGTGTCCTATGCGCTTCTTGCGTTGTCCGTCAGGGGCTATCGAGTGGGCGGCTGGCCTTGGCCCCAGGCCTATGATCTCGCCGGTTGGGGCGTCTGGACGGCGCTGGCGGGTGTCATCGCAGCACTCGCAGCGTTGGTGGTGGCTTTTCGCAAGGGGCACGGAGCCATCATTGCGCTGCTGGGCCTAATCCTGGCGTTACCGGTTGCTGGCCTCGGAGCCGCTTTCGAAATCGCCGCGCGCACGACACCGCCGATCAACGACATTTCGACAGATACCGAAGACCCGCCGGTGTTCTGGTTCACCGTGACCCCAACGGACTACCCGGCGCAGAATGTCGAGCCGCAACGCTCCGCCTATCCGGACGTGCGCCCGCTGGACCTTCGGGTTGCGGTTGAAGATGCATTCGCAAAGGCTCTGGTCCTTGTCGAAACACGTGGCTGGGAGGTTCTCTCGGCCGACCCCGCTGAAAACCAGATCGAAGCCATCGCCCGGAGCCGCGTCTTCGGCTTCGAGGACGAGGTGGCGGTTCGGGTCACCGAAATAGAGACAGGCACTCGTATCGACATGCGGTCCCGCTCGCGCCTTGGACAGATCGACCGTGGTGCCAACGCCCGGCGTATCAAGGCGTTCCTTGTGGATCTGTGACCTGCCCCCCGAAATCTCCCGCACTTTAATGTAGAGTTTGCTCAACCTCTTGATGGAGCAAACAGATGCGAAAGAGCCGTTTTACAGAAGCACAGATCATCGGAATGATCAAAGAAC
>NZ_JAXGFT010000002.1:0-437512 GCF_041008785.1 Pseudophaeobacter sp. 1A16562
TTTCGTCAAAGGGGTTCATCGACATTTTGACGTTGGCGAGATCGACACCGCTTCCGTCCGCTTTGACGCGGACCTTCACGTTATAGTCAATCACGCGTTTGACAGGCACGAGTACCTTCATGTTCAGACTTCCTTTCGCTTTGGGCGGAGGGGGGGGATCAGGCAGTTGCGAGCGCCCCAAGAATGGCTCGCGCGCGCAGGCGGACGGGTTCATCGACCATGGCGCCATCGACGGTCGTCGCGCCGTCGCCAGAGGCAAGGACCCGTTTTGCCCAGTGGATTTCATTCGCCGAGGGGGCAAAGGCGCGCTGCACCTCACCGACCTGCCGCGGATGGATGCAGAGTTTACCAGACATGCCGAGGGCGCGCGCATGGGCGGCATCCGCCTGGGTTTCGGTCAGATCGTCCAGCCGCGCGGTAACCCCGTCGATGGGTGCGCAGATCCCGGCCAGACGGGCGGCAAGAACCAACTCGCTGCGGGCGGGCAGCAGCACCTCGCGCTGATGTGCAGCACCGATGTCGGCGCAGAAGTCGATCGAGCCGAACACCAGATGTGTCACGCCGGGCACCGCCGCGATGTCGCGGGCCGCCGCCAGCCCTGCGGCGCTTTCGATCAGGGCCAGCAGCGCCACATCAGGGCCGAGCGTTTCGGCCAGATCGGTAATCAAGGCGGGATCTTCGGATTTGGGCAGCATGAGACCAGCCACCGGCAAGGATGCGACGGCTGCGAGATCGGCCGCGTGCCAGGGGGTGCGGGGGGGATTGATGCGTACAATGACGGGCAGCTCGGTGAAATCGCATGTCAGAGCGGCACGGGCGGCCTCCTTGTTGTCGCGCGACACCGCATCTTCGAGATCGAGTATGATCGCGTCGGTTCCGGACCGGGGTGCCTTGGCGAAAATGTCCGGCCGGTCAGCCGGAACGAACAGCGGTGCGCGGATTGCGTCGGACATCACCATTGCGCCTGCGCCTCCATCGCGACAGGGCCACCGGGCGCGGCGGTCCACAGGCTGATCCCAGCCTCAGTCTCGGCGGCGCGCAGGCCAAGCCCTTGCGTGTCGTAGACAGGCGACAGGCTGCGGAAGCTGAAGCGGGCGGGCGCGGCGCCGCGCAGGTCGGCGGCGAATTGCGCCAGCAGGGTTGCCTGCATCGGGCCGTGTACTACCAGCCCGGGATAGCCTTCGTCCTCCTGGCAATAGGGGCGGTCGTAATGGATGCGATGGCCGTTGAAGGTCAGCGCCGAATAACGAAACAGCAATGTCGGCGTGGTGGCGATGTTGCGATTGTGGGGTGCTGCCGGGGCCGTCGCAGCGGGGGAGGGCGGCTTGGCTGTGCCGGTGGGGGCGCCGCGATAGACGATATCCTGTCGTTCCGTGATCAGATCGCCGCTATCGCTGTTGAAATGATGGCGCACGGTTACAAAGCACAGGTCTCCGCTGCGGCCTGTCTTCAAAGCAACATCTTCGATCACTGAACGGCGGGTGACAGTATCGCCGATGCAAAGTGGCGCGTGAAATGTCATCTCTCCGCCCGCCCACATGCGCCGGGGCAGGGGCACGGGTGGCAGAAAGCCGCCGCGTGCCGGATGCCCGTCGGGCCCGAGGGCTGCCGATGGGGCCACCGGCTGACACAGGCAGAGGTGGATCATAGGGGGGGCTTCGGCGTCTTCGTCAAGCGGTCCGTCGCGGTCAAAGGTGGCGTTGAAGCGTTCCACAAGGGTCGGCATCAGCACTTCGGAGCGGGTTTCCTCGTGGCCAATCCAACTGCGCAGGTGGTCAAGATCGATATTCATTTCAGGTCTCCTGTGGTCGGAGTGCGGGCACCGGACCATAATGCGGCGTCTCGCCATGCCAGATCGGGGCGGGCGCCGGGTAGGACACTACGCCGTTCGGAGTCTCGACCGAGATACGGCGCAGGTGCGGGTGGTTTGAGAGGCCTTCCATGTCGTTGACCGAAGCGAGGGCGACATCCGCCACGCGCAGGGCCTCGATGGCCTCGGCGCCAGTTCTGCGGGCGAATCCCCGGGCGACAAGGGCGTCGGTCTGATCCCGGTTCGCCACCCGCGCCACATTGGTGGCAAAGCGGGGATCATCGGCCAGATCGGGCTGATCGAGAAAATCGATGCAGAGTTTCTTCCATTCCCGGTCGCTTTGGATCGAGAGCAGAATCTGCGCGCCGTCGCTGGCCGTGAAGACCCCGTAGGGCGCGATTGACGGATGCGCCATCCCGATCCGCTTGGGTGGTTTGCCGCCTTCGTGGTTCAGCAGCGGCACGGTCAGCCAATCAGCCATGACGTCGAACATCGACAGCGATATCCGTGCGCCCTTTCCGGTCTTGTAACGCCGCAAGACCGCTTCGAGAACGGCGGAATAGGCGGTTGCCCCGGTGGCAATATCGACGATGGAAATGCCGACACGGGAGGGAACTGATGGCCCGCCGGTGATCGAGCACAGCCCGGATTCCGCCTGGATCAGCAGATCGTAGGCCTTGCGCTCTGCCATCGGTCCAGCTTCCCCATAGCCGCTGATCGAACAGGTGATAAGACGCGGGAAGTCCTCGGCCAGCCGATCAGCGCCAAATCCCAGCCGCTCCAGCGCGCCTGTCTTGAGGTTCTGGATCAGCACATCGGCATCGATCAGCAACCGCTCCAGTTCCGCCTTGCCCTCGGGCGCGGCCAGATTCAGCGTTACCGAGGTCTTGCCGCGGTTGAGCCAGACAAAATAGCTCGATTGGCCCTTCGCGACATCGTCATAACCACGGGCGAAATCTCCCTCGGGGCGTTCGATCTTGATCACCTCGGCGCCCGCATCCGCAAGGCGCGCAGTGCAGAAGGGGGCGGCTACGGCCTGTTCGATGGCCACCACCTTCAATCCTTCCAACGGGCGGCTCATCAGAACGACCTCGGCAGGCCCAGCACGTGTTCTGCCACGTAGCTGAGGATGAGATTGGTCGAAATCGGCGCCACCTGATACAGGCGGGTTTCGCGGAATTTACGCTCGACATCGTATTCGCAGGCAAAGCCGAAACCACCGTGGAATTGCAGGCAGGCGTTCGCGGCCTCCCAGCTGGCCTTGGCGGCGAGGTATTTCGCCATGTTCGCTTCGGCGCCACAGGGCTGGCCTGCATCATAAAGCCGACATGCCTTCTGCCGCATCAGGTTGGCAGCTTCGATTTCGACATAAGCTTCGGCGATGGGGAATTGCACGCCCTGGTTCTGGCCGATGGGGCGGCCAAAGACCGTACGTTCAGAGACGTATTGCGTCACACGGTCGGTGAACCAGTAGCCGTCCCCGATGCATTCGGCGGCGATCAGCGTGCGTTCGGCATTGAGCCCGGTCAGGATGTATTTGAAGCCCTTGCCTTCTTCGCCGATCAGGTTCTCCTCGGGGATTTCCAGATTGTCGAAGAACAGCTCGTTGGTTTCGTGGTTGACCATGTTGGGGATCGGCCGGACGGTCATGCCCGACTGCATCGCTTCCTTGATGTCGACAAGAAAGATGGACAGGCCTTCGGATTTCTTCTTTACCTCGGACAGCGGCGCGGTGCGGGCAAGCAGGATCATCAGATCCGAATGCTGGACCCGGCTGATCCAGACCTTCTGGCCGTTCACAACGTATTTGTCGCCTTTCTTGACCGCGGTGGTCTTCAGCTGCGTCGTGTCGGTGCCGGTGGTGGGTTCGGTGACGCCCATGGATTGCAGACGCAATTCGCCGCTGGCCAGTTTTGGCAGGATGCGGCGCTTCTGATCCTCGGACCCATGCCGCACAAGGGTGTTCATATTATACATCTGCCCGTGGCAGGCGCCCGAATTGCCGCCGGCGCGGTTGATCTCTTCCATGATAATCGCCGCTTCGGTCAGGCCAAGGCCGGATCCGCCGTATTCTTCGGGGATGAGCGCCGCCATCCAGCCGGCACGGGTCAGGGCATCGACAAACTCTTCGGGGTAGGCGCGGGCCTCGTCGACTTTGCGGTGATATTCATCCGGGAACTCGGCGCATAGCGCGCGCACCGCATCGCGGATATCCTGAAATTCGTCGGTCTGCTGCTGGTACATTTGGGGTCTCCGGTTTGAGTCTTGCGAAGTCTTCGCCATTGCTCTGGATATGCCCGGCTTGCCCTGCATACATCAAATATCTATTAGTGCTTATAGGTATAACGTTTCTGTATATGGGGCGCGGATCGTGGATCTGAGACAGCTGCGATACTTTCTAGCCATCGTCGAAGAGGGTTCTTTTACTCGGGCAGCGCAGCGGGTGAATGTGGCGCAACCTGCCTTGTCCCTGCATGTGCGCAATATGGAAGAAGCCCTTGGAACGCCATTGTTGCTGCGCGCGCCACAGGGGGTTACCGCAACAGAGGCCGGAGAACTACTTGCCCGTCGCGCACGATCGCTTCTGATGGATCTGGAGCGCACCGAAGAAGATCTGCGCAGTCTGGGCCGGGAGCCGACAGGAACGGTACGTCTGGGGCTGCCGGGGACCATCAGCGGTATTCTGTCGGTGCCGCTGATCGCGCGGTGCCGCGCGCGCTATCCGAAGATTAAGATCGTCATCGCCGAAGCGATGAGCGGCTTTGTCCGCGAATGGCTGCTGGATGGCGGTGTCGATCTGGCGGTTCTATATGCTGAATTGCGGGAAGCCGGGGTGCGGTCCGAACCGCTGCTGGATGAAGAGCTGGTGATGCTGGCCCCGCCTGCGCAGGCCGGGGCAGGGCCGACCCCGCTTGACCACCTTGCGGATATTCCACTGATCCTGCCTAGCGGCGCGCATGGGCTGCGCGCCATGCTGGAGGAAAAGCTGCGCGTGAAAGGTATCTCGGTCGCACCCGATATCGAAGTCGACAGTTACAGCAATATCAAACGGTTGGTTGAGCAGGGCTATGGGTGTTCGGTGTTGCCGTTCCACGCGGTGGCGCAGGAGGCCTCCGCCGGGCGCTTGTCGGTTAGCCCGTTCGACGCACCGGGGCTGTGGCGCCGAACTTACCTAGCCCACACTACCGCGCGGCCGCTGACCCGCGCGGCATCGGCTGTCAGTGAAATCCTGACAACCGTTTCCGCAGAATTGATTGCTGATGGAACCTGGGCCGGGGCGCAACCAATTGCGACAAAGGCTGCGGATACCAATTCCTGACCGGGCAAGACCTTTTGGCAACTGGGGTGCGCTTCCTGCCTGATGGGGAGACCTGTGGGCATTCTTGAAGCTGATGAGAGATTGTCTTTCGAATTTCCCGGTTAATCTTCCGGGGGGATCTGCGGATTGTCTTGTCTTCCCTTAGAAACCGTCAGCGAGGCCCGCGATGTTCGCTTCTCCCCCTGCCATTTTACTCCTCCAATCGAACGGCAACCGCGCGCTGCCGCAGATCCGTCCGGACGCCGCTGATTGGCACATCGGGGGGATGTTCAAATGAGCAGGCCGATCAAGATCGAATTCTTCCACGACACGGTGTGCGCCTGGTGTTTCAATCTTTCATCCCGCCTGCGCACGGTAGCACAGGAAATCAAACTCGATATTCGTCACCGGACCTTCGTGCTGCAGGCCAGCCGCCAGGAAATGGCACAGCGTTGGGGCAGCCCTGAGGCGGCGCGGAGTACCATTCTGGATCATTGGCGCCATTGCCGTGCGGCCAGCGATCAGCCGGAACACATCAATATCAACGCGATGCGGGCGGCCCGTTTCGATTATCCCCATGGCATGAACGCGGCGCTCGCGTGCAAGGCGGCGGAAACTTTTGGTGGTCAGGCGCTGCACTGGGAGATGTTCGACCGGATCCAGCGGGCTCATCTGAGCGAAGCCCGCAATATCGCCGACCCGAAGGTGCTGGTGGATCTGGCGCAGGAACTGGGTCTGACCCCGGATCAGTTCAAGTGCCGCATGGAGGATCCGGCGGTGGCCCGGCAGGTCGACGCTGATCGGCATTTTGCCCGGGTGAACGGCGTGCAGGCAGTGCCGACCCTGATCATCGCTGCAACGGGCACGCGGTTGCTGACTGGTTCTGTCGATGAGTTGCGGTCGCATCTGCGTGTTGTCGCGCGGCAACTGGAACATCTCTGAGCAGGCTACGCCCGGAGTGGCACGCGGGCAAAGCGCTTTGCAGAGCTAGCGCATCGTGTTTTATTTCTGGGAAGCAACGGAGAGAGCCATGGACAAGTTTGGTGTCATGCGGGCCTTCTGCCGCATCGTCGACCGTGGCAGCATGGCGCGCGCGGCTGAGGATCTGGGCGTGTCGTCCAGCTTGCTCAGCCGCGATCTGAAGCTGCTAGAAGAAAGCCTCGGCTGCAGGCTGATCACGCGCACCACCCGCAGCATGTCCCTGACCGAACACGGTCGGCTATATTACGAGCAGGCCGACCGCATCCTGCAGGCCGTTGATCTGGCCGAGCAGCAGGTGCGGTCTGGGGCGCAGGTGATGCGGGGCGAGTTGCGGATCAATGCGCCGCATTCCTTTGGCACGACGATTCTGGCGGATTTGTTGCCCCGGTTCGCCAGTCGCTATCCTGACGTGCAGCTGTCGCTTGTGTTTGACGACAACGTGCTGGATCTGGTTCAGGGCGGCTTTGATGTGGCGATCCGCATCCGTGCAAGCCTGCCGGATTCGGGGTTGATCGCGCGCAAAATTATGCCCGTGCATCAGGGTGTTTTCGCCAGCCCCGAATATCTTGCAGATTGCGGCCAGCCTGAGGCTCCGGAGGATCTGAAAAGACACAGAACACTGTCCTATAGCCTTGCTGAAACTCCGCTGACTTGGGAATTTAATGGGCCGCAAAGACGGGTTACGGTGCCGATTTCGCCCCAGCTGCGCCTTGGCAGCAGCATTGTCCTGCGTGACATGATCAAGGCCGACATGGGGATTGGCAGCTTGCCGAATTTCCTGTCAGCCCCGCTTGAGGCGACGGGCCGGATTGTCCGGGTTCTGCCAGACTGGCACCTGCCAGAACGCACGGTCTACACGCTTGCCGCGTCACGCCTAAGCGCGGATGCTAAGGTGATGGCTTTCAACGATTTCCTGGCTGCGGAATTGGCGGGTCGGCCCTGACAGCCAGCAAGGATGCAGTTGCGGCGCTCCTGGTCGGCGACCGGTCCAAATCCCGGGTTTCCGAATTGACCGTCACACTTCTCATCGTACCTAACGACAGGAGCGCCGCGTGACAGATAGCGGGGCCAAAGAGGGACTTGTGGCCCATAGAGTGACCTCTCGGCACATATTTCAAGTCCGATGCTCAACACCCAGCACCCTACATCCGAAGCGAGACGTTCCGGTCACAATTATCCCGGAAAAGGATGCGAGGGAGGCTTTGGAACGTCGCTGGCCGCCGGGATGCGCAGCCTGAGATTGCATCGATTGGCTGCAAATAGGCGATAATTCGCCGTATGCGCGAGTTATTTTGAACATTGGTCATCATTTGGCCGTAATCTCAACGTAGAGTTTTTCAGTTGCCCGTGGTCCGATGGGCGATTGAAGACCTTCGGCGTCCGTTAGCCATCACAAGGAACGAGGGAACGGGCAATGGAAGGAGGATGCGTATGTTTGCTTTGCCGCCAGACGTCAAAAGCGCCATAGCTACCCAGAACGATCTCGTCCGCGCGGATCTGCCATCCCGTTTCGCGTCGATTACGCTTGTCTCGCTCCTGTCCCTTTTCTTCGTGCCAATCCCAGTGGTGGCCACCATATATCTGGTCTATGGGCTGATCGAGATCATCGGTGTCTACGTCTACAAGAGGCTGAGCAAAGAGGTCACAATCGGCTCGGTCCTCCTGTTCGCCGGATCTGCCTTTGCCGGCGTCTGGGTCTTCAACGCGATCCCGCTGCTTCTGTTTCTTCAGTCAGAACCCTTTCCCAAGCTGATGGGCTCAATGCTGTTGATCATCGCGCTCAATCACAGTGTGGTGGCGCGCTCTGCCTGGATGTTCTTTGGTATCCTGACGGCGGTGCCGATCCTCTGTGTCTTTGGCTATATGATTGGTAGCTTCCTCTATAACTTCGCAAGCCCGGTAGAGATTGTGATCGCGACCATCGTGGTGGTTCTGGGGTCGGCCTATATGCTGCATGCCATGTGGGTGCAGCACCGGCTGACCGGCCGCCTGCGCGAGGCCTTGCGCGAAGCAGAGGCCGGAAGCCGTGCCAAGAGCCGGTTCCTTGCGGCGATGAGCCATGAGATCCGCACCCCTCTCAATGCCATTTGCGCCATGTCCGAACTGATCGAGGATGAACGCACCGACCGGCAGACGCTGCGTGAACGCACCCATCTGCTGCGTAAGTCTGCCCAGGCGCTGACCGGTATTCTGGACGATGTTCTGGATCATGCGAAAATCGAATCCGGACAGTTCGAGCTGAACCTGACAAATGCGGAACCAAGGTCCGAAATCTCCAGCGCGGTGGAAATGTTCCGGGCGCCCGCCGATGAAAAGGGGCTGCAACTGATCGTCGATATCGAAGACAACGTGCCTGCCTATGCGGAATTCGATGCGCTGCGTGTCCGCCAGATCATCGGAAACTTGGTGTCCAATGCGGTTAAATACACCGAGACGGGTCAGGTGCTGGTCGGGGCGCGCGGCGAACAGGTCGATGGTCAGACGGTTCTCACCGTTGAGGTGTCGGATACCGGACGCGGCATGACGCCGGATCAGACCGCACAGCTGTTCACGGAGTTCTACCGGGCAGAGGACAAGAACGCCCTCAGCGTGCCGGGCACGGGTCTTGGTCTATCGATTGCACGGCGTTTTGCGCATATGATGGAGGGTGAAATCACAGTCAGGAGCAGCCCTGGCCGCGGAAGCTGTTTCACCTTTACATGCCCGGTCCGGGTTCTTGAGAATTCGGAGATCGAGGCCCTTTCGCCGCAAACCCCGGCTGAAGACCGCAGCGATCTTGGTGTTCGCTCGATCTTGCTGGTGGATGATACCGCGTCGAACCGGGTGGTGGTGCGTGCCTTCTTGAAAAACAGCGATGTTGAGATTGTCGAGGCAGGGAATGGTGTCGAAGCTCTGGCCTGTCTTGAGAAACGATCGGTGGATCTTGTGCTGCTCGACATGAAGATGCCGGTGATGGACGGCCGCGAAACCCTGGCGGAGCTGGCACGCCGTGGGGGTAGGATAGGCAATACGCCGGTGATCATGCTGACGGCCAACGCTGCGCCAGAGGACCAGGAATTGTTCCTCAAGCTAGGGGCGGCTGGGTATCTGGCAAAACCGGTCAAGAAGTCCGTGCTGCTATCTGAAATCCGAAGGGTTGCAACCGAACGCTTCATCCGCGCCGCCTGATGGCGTCCCGCTGGCCATGGCGCGCCGGGCGTTGGTCAGAGGCTCCGATCCTGAACAATGTCATGGGGAATGATCTGGTTCCGGTACTGAGCGTGCCTGCTGCCTGATCGTTCCGCCACGGTATACAGGTCTGCTGGTAAAGTCCGCCCGCGTCCGACGGCGCTTTCATATTCTCTGAAATAGATCTGTCCGGTCGGACCTGTGCCGGGTTGTTGCCTCGGCTTCGGCGGAACTGCGCCCATCCTTGAGCGGCCTTCAGAGAAAAGGCGCGTATAACGCGCACTTGCCCAAAAGTTGTGCGTGATGAGGTGGGAAACCCTCATCACGGTTAATTTAAAATTTACGATTTCTTGTGAAAGTTGATTCAAATTTGCTGAAAGTTTTCAGCGTCACATTGAGATTATGGAAAAAGGCGGCGGGACAGCCCGATGCAGTCGACAGAAATATCGTTCGACAACTTAGGAGAGACCGGTGCTTTGTTCACCGAGCTCCTGCGCGCGCGTTATCATCATTTTATCGAGGCGCGCGGCTGGGACCTGCCCAACGTGCGCGGGCTTGAGTTTGATCAGTATGATACCCCGGAGAGCATCTATTGTGCGATTCATGATGGCATGACGATCCATGGCGGTTTCCGGGTGACGCCCACCACCGCAAAATGCGGCAGCGCCAGCTATATGTTGCGCGATGCGCAACTGGGCCTGTTGCCGGATCTTCCTGCGGACATTCTGGATGCGCCCGCGCCACAGGACCCGAAGATCTGGGAGGTCAGTAGGGTCTTCGTCGATGATACGCTCAGCAGCCGCGAACGCATGCGTGTGCGCGGACAGTTGGGGGTGAGCTTTGCCCGGCTGGCCAAGGACTGGAACATTGATGCGTTCCTTTGTCTGACCTCTGTTTCGGCTGCTTTGCTGACGCGTCAGGCGGGAATCAACATCACCCCGGCCGGATTGCGCTTCGAAATCGAAGGGGAAACCTGTCAGGCTTACCATCTCAAGGTCGATGCCAAGAGGCTGCGTCGCAGCCGAGCGGCGTGATTCACAGCGGCAGGACTATGCGTCAGGGGCAGGACACTCTGCGCTGACTGTCTGATGACAGGCCCGCAGGGCAAACGAGACGGCAACGCAAAAGGGAGCCCTGATACGGACTCCCTTTCCTTATTTTCACATGTGGGCGTTGTTTACGCTCGGGTTTCAGCGATCAGACCGCGCCAGATCGCCCAGCACATCAGGAGCAGCACCACGGTAAATGGCAGGCCTGTCGAGATGACCATCGCCTGCAGCGAAGCCAGTCCACCGCCGATGAGCAGCGCAATCGCCACGGCGCCCTCGAAGACGCACCAGAACACACGCTGCGGGACCGGTGCATCGACCTTGCCGCCTGCGGTGATGGTATCGATCACCAGCGAACCGGAGTCCGAAGAGGTGACGAAGAACACGACCACCAGGATGATCCCAAGGAAGCTTGTGATCGAGGCCAGCGGCAGTTCGGCCAGCATCTTGAACAGTTTCAGCTCAAGCGGCGCTTCGGTCACGGTGGTGACGCCATCCTGAATGACCTGCTGGATGGCTGTGCCGCCAAAGACGCTCATCCACAGAACGCAGACCATCGAGGGGATCAGCAGCACGCAAATGATGAACTCACGCACGGTGCGGCCACGGCTGACGCGGGCGATGAACATGCCGACAAAGGGCGACCAGCTGATCCACCAGGCCCAGTAGAAGGCGGTCCAGCCTTGGCTGAAGTTGGTGTCTTCGCGGCCAATGGGGTTGGACAATGCGGGCAGATACTGGATGTAGGCAGCAAGGCTGTCCACGAAGCCGGTCAGGATCGCGATCGTGGGTCCGGCGATCAACACGAACAGCAACAGCAGGGCCGCAAGCCCCATGTTGATTTCGGACAGCACTTTCACCCCGCCGTCGAGGCCGCGGATCACCGAGATCAGTGCGATTGCCGTAATGCCGGTGATCAAAACAACCTCGGTCGTCGATCCCACGGGGATGCCGAACAGCTCATTCAGACCTGCATTCGCCTGTGTCGCACCAAAACCAAGCGAGGTTGCAAGGCCAAACAGGGTGGCGAAAACCGCCAGCACGTCGATGGTGTGCCCCGGCCAGCCCCAGACACGTTCGCCCAGGATCGGGTAGAAAGCCGAGCGAATGGTGAGCGGCAACCCCTTGTTGTAGGAAAACAGCGCCAGTGCCAGAGCGACAACCGCGTAGATCGCCCAGGGGTGCAGTCCCCAGTGGAAGATCGTTGCTGCCATACCCAGGCGGACCGAAGCCGCCTGATCCCCGGCGGCTGCCCCCAGCGGTGCCCAATCGGTCCGCGCGCCATCCTCACCAGTGGCAATGCCACCCATTGAGGTCGAATAATGGCTCATCGGTTCGGAAACGCCATAGAACATCAGGCCGATGCCCATGCCGGCGGCGAACAGCATCGCGAACCAGCCGATATAGCTGTAATCCGGTGTCGCATCCGCACCGCCAAGCCGCACCTTGCCCAGAGGCAGCACGATCAGCAGCAGGCAGAATAGGACAAAAATGTTGGCAGCGCCCAGGAAGAACCAGTCAAAGGTGCTGGTCAGATAGGGGCGCAAGCTGCCGAAGATGTCGGCGGATTGCTCTGGCAGGGCCAGCGCGTAGAAAACAAAGGCTACGATGGAAAGCCCGGAAATCAGGAAAACCGGGTTGTGAACATCGAGCCCGAACGGTCCAACTGTCGTTTCGATATTGTCCTGACCAATCGTGTAGTCGGTATCGATGATTTCTGCTGTCCCTTCGGGCTCGGGTATGCCCTGGTTGGTCGTTTCGTCGGCCATTTTGGAGGCCTCCCTTTATCAGATCTTACAAATGCTGTTCGCGGCTCTGTGGTCAGCCGCGCACGACAAACACCGAACATTTCGCATGCTCGGCAATTTTTCCGCCATTCGAGGGCCAGATATAGTCGAGCACGTTGGGCAGATGGCTGGCCATCACTACCAGGTCTGCACCCGTGTCCTTGGTGGCTTTCAGCAGCGCATCGTCGACATCCGTGGTCGGATCGTGGCTGACCACCGGCACTGCCGATGCGGTGAACCCGTGCTCTGCCGCCTGTGCCTTGGCGAATTCATCGAGTTTGACGGCATATTCGGCCGGATTATGCGCAGTGGCGCTGGGCGTAGAGGCGGTCACCCCAACAAACACGACTTCTGCCCCGTAATGCTTTGCGAGATCTGACGTGCACTTTAGGGCCTTCTCAAGATGCCCTTGATGCGCCAAGTCCACCGGCGCCATGATTTTCTTGAACACTCGGTTGTCCTTTCTCTCAGTTTGAAAATTTCGGCGGCTCATGTGTCGCAGCCGACCCCGGCGGGGTTGAAAAACCGCCCATCACATATCGATCACTGGGGTGAAAGTGATTTTTTGATCTGTCTCCTCCTTGAGGAGCGTAACATCAAATCTGAGCCGCAGACAAACGAGGCGTTGAACTTTTGGTAGGGAATGCGGACCTGACGCTTTGGAATTTGCGGACGTTTAACAAAAATATATTTTTGAAAAACAATGTTTTGTTCGAAGGTCACGGGTTGCTTCAGGGCAAGCCGGGCCGGTGAAACGATTTCCAGAGGCGCGCCATCAGGCGCCGCGATCTGGCAAATGCAGCCCGTTCCAGTGGTCGAAATGAACGGGCTGCATTAGTTTTCTGCAGATGGGTTGGTCCGAAATTCGGGGTGGCGAAGAGCGCCATCCCCATCCTGATCTGGCGCATCCGTGCCGCGGAGAGACCGCCGCCTCAGCCCATCGTGTCGAGCAGGCCCTCACCGGCAGAGAGTTCGCACTGGCCGGGGTTTTCCTCGCGGTTGAGGATCGTCACCTTGCCATCCTCGACCAGCATCGCATAGCGTAGCGAGCGACCGATCAGCCCGGCGGGCGGCGCATCAAAGCGCATGCCGATGGCATCGGTAAATTCGCTTTGGGCGTCGGCCAGCATGGTGATACCTGCTTTGTCCGCGCCGGTTGCTTCGCCCCAGGCCTTCATCACGAAGGGATCGTTTGCCGATATGCAGATGATTTCATCCACGCCCTTGGCATCGAACTGATCCTTGGTGCGGATAAAGCTGGGCACATGGGCGGAATGGCAGGTCGGGGTAAAGGCGCCCGGAACGGCAAAGATGGCAACCTTGCGGCCCTTGACCCTCTCGGCCATCTGCACCGGCTCGGGCCCTTCGGCCCCCATTTGCACCAGGGTGGCGTCCGGCAGGGTGTCTCCGACTGAAATCATCGCGCGTTCCTCTTCTGTCGTGATTGCGTTATCTATGGTCCCCCATATAGGGTCCGGTCAGACCGTGACCAGAACATGCGCAGGAGGCAAGAGGGGACATGAGCCACATCGTGGTAATCGGAGCAGGGCAGGCGGGATCTTCTCTTGTGGCCAAATTGCGCAAAGATGGATTTGACGGTGACATCACCCTGATCGGAGCCGAAACCGCGCTGCCTTACCAGCGGCCACCCCTGTCCAAGGCCTACCTGCTGGGTGAGATGGAGAAAGAGCGCCTGTTCCTGCGCCCCGAGAGTTTTTACGCCGACAATGACATCACCCTGAAACTGGGCGCCACCGTCACAGGGATTGATCCGGCGGCAAAGACGGTCAGCCTTGGGGATGAGGTGATCACCTATGATCAACTGGCTCTGACCACCGGTTCCGATCCGCGTCGCCTTCCGGCTGCCATCGGCGGCGATCTTGATGGGGTATTCGTTGTCCGTGGCTTGTCCGATGTGGATGCCATGGCGCCGCATGTGACGACAGGCAAGCGGGTGCTGATCGTGGGTGGTGGCTATATCGGGCTGGAGGCCGCAGCGGTCTGCGCCAAGCGTGGCTTGTCGGTGACCCTGGTCGAGATGGCAGATCGCATCCTGCAACGGGTGGCAGCGCCCGAGACCTCCGATTATTTCCGCGCCCTGCACAAGGGGCACGGTGTCGACATCCGCGAAGGCACGGGGCTGGAGCGGCTGGAAGGCGAAGACGGAAAGGTCGCGCGGGCGGTTCTGGGCGATGGTAGCACGCTGGACGTGGATTTCGTGGTGGTTGGTGTCGGTATCGCCCCGGCGACCACCCTGGCCGAGCAGGCCGGGCTGACGATTGAAAACGGCATCCGGGTCGATGCGCAGGGGCGGACCTCGGACCCTTCGATCTGGGCGGCGGGCGATTGCGCCTCGTTCCCCTACAAGGGGGAACGTATCCGGCTGGAAAGCGTGCCCAATGCCATCGATCAGTCCGAAATCGTGGCGCAGAACATGCTGGGCGCAGGCAAGGATTACGTGGCACAACCTTGGTTCTGGTCCGACCAATATGATGTGAAATTGCAGATCGCGGGCCTCAACAGCGGCTATGACAACGTGGTCACCCGTCAGGGCGAGGGGCAAAGCGTGTCCTTCTGGTATTACAAGGGCGATCAACTGGTGGCGGTCGACGCGATGAACGATCCGCGCGCCTATATGGTCGGCAAACGGCTGATCGATGCGGGCAAGACGGCTGACAAATCCGTAGTCGCCGATCCTGAAGCAGACTTGAAACCGCTGCTGCGGGCATGAGGGTCATCGCGGGTGAGTTTCGCGGTCGCGCGCTGGCGGCCGTGGGCAAGGGCGATGCGGGCGCACATTTGCGCCCGACGACCGACCGGGTGCGCGAAAGCCTGTTCAACGTGCTGATGCACACCGGTGCCATCGGTGGCGCCCGGGTGCTGGATCTCTTTGCCGGAACTGGCGCGCTGGGGCTTGAGGCGCTGTCGCGCGGCGCGGCTTTGGTCACATTTGTCGATGACGGACGCGTGGCGCAGGGGCTGATCCGCAAGAATGTCGGTATTTGCCGGGCCGAGGATCGCACGGCCCTGATCCGCCGCAGCGCCCTGAAGCTGGGGCAGAACCCCGATGCCCCCTATGACGTGATCTTCCTCGATCCGCCCTATGGCAAGGATCTGGGGCAAAAGGCGCTTGCCGTAGCCGATGCTGGCGGCTGGATCGCGCCTGGCGCCCTGATCGTCTGGGAGGAAAATGCTCCGATGACGCCGCCCGAGGGGTATGAGGCGCAGGACAGCCGCAAATACGGCGATACCCATATCTCCCTGATGTGGCGAAGTGTTTCAGGTTGAAATGGGGTGGGCAGGAAATGGCCTGCGTTAGATTTGCTATGTGACGGTTCAGGCAATAGCCCTTGGCGGTATTTGTTCAGGTTGCATTGAAGGAGCCTCAGATGCCCAAGACATTTCCCACGCCGCAATTGGTGATCTTTGACTGCGACGGGGTGCTGGTGGACAGCGAAACCGTGTCCAACCAGGCCATGGTGGACAATTTGGCGCGCCACGGCCTGTCGCTGACCCTGCCAGAGGCCATGGGGCATTTTGTCGGCGGCACCATGATGGGGGTGATGGACAAGGCGCGAAAGCTTGGCGCGGATCTGCCACAGGACTGGGTCGAGGAAATCTACGCCGAAACCTATGCGCGGCTGCGTGCAGGCGTTGGGCTGGTGCCGGGGATCCTGGATCTATTGGCGCGGCTCGATCAGCATAGCATTCCCACTTGCGTTGCCTCCAACGGCAGCGAAGAGAAGATGCGCATCACGCTCGGACAGAACGGGCTGTGGGAGCGGTTCCATCCGCAAGCGATGTTCTCGGCCCATGCGCTGGGCGTTGCGAAACCGGAACCAGGGTTGTTTCTGGCCGCGGCCAGCCATTTCGGGGTAGAGGCGCGCTCCTGTCTGGTGATCGAGGACAGTGCGACCGGTGCGCAGGCCGCATCCCGGGCCGGGATGCGCTGCCTTGGCTTTGCGCCGCACGGGCAGGGCGCGGCGCTGGCTGATCAGGGGGCAGAGGTGTTTACCGGCATGCAGGAGGTGCCAGCCCTGATTGGGCTGACCTGATCAGCCGTAGGTCGGGTGGAACTTGCCCGCAGGCGACAGGGTGAAGATATCGAACCCATCCGCGGTAACCCCGATCGAATGTTCGAACTGTGCTGACAGCGATTTGTCGCGGGTGACGGCGGTCCATTCATCGGCGAGGATCTTGGTCTCGGCGCGGCCCAGGTTCACCATGGGTTCGATGGTGAAGAACATGCCTTCCTCTAGAACCGGACCGGTGCCGGGACGGCCATAGTGCAGCACGTTCGGCGGCGCGTGAAACACCTGTCCCAGACCGTGACCGCAGAAATCGCGCACCACGCTCATGCGCTGGGCTTCTACATAGGCCTGAATGGTGTGACCGATATCGCCAAAGGTGTTTCCGGGTTTCACCGCTTCGATCCCCTTTATCAGGGCGTCATGGGTGACCTGGATCAGCCGCTCGGCCTTGCGGGACAGCTTGCCTGCCACATACATGCGGCTGGTGTCGCCAAACCAGCCATCGACGATCACCGTCACATCGATGTTGAGGATATCGCCGTCCTTGAGCTTCTTGTCACCGGGAATGCCGTGGCAGACCACGTGGTTCACCGAAATGCAGCTGGCGTGCTGATAGCCCTTGTAGCCGACGGTGGCGGATTTCGCGCCTGCATCCTCGACCATCTGGGTGATGATGCGGTCAATTTCGCCAGTGGTCTGGCCGGGAAAGACATGGGGGGCAATATCATCCAGAATGCGTGCGGCCAGAGCGCCTGCCGTGTGCATGCCTGCAAAATCGGCGGGTTCGTGGATGCGGATGCCGTCCTTGGTTGTGCGGCCGTCTTTCGATCTCATCGGGCAGAGCTCCCTCGGGTGTTGTTGTCTTGCTATGTAAGCGGTCTTGGCCAAAAGGGCCAGAGGGGGCGGTGCAGTGACTACAAGGCCGCTGCATCCCCTGCATATCAGGCAGGCAGGGGCGGACCTGCAGGTGCCGGTTTCGTGATTTGAATACGCCACAGCTTTCCCCGAGCGTGCGACCGAATCTGAAATCAACGACAGGAAAACATAATGATCGGCTATGTCACGATTGGTGTCTCGGATATGGAGAACGCCAAAAATTTCTACACTGAACTCTTCGCGGCTGAAGGCGCCAAAGTCCTGATGGACGCAGGCCGCATCGCCTTTATCGGCAAGGACCGTACGGCGCCGATGCTGGCCGTCTGCACCCCGCATAACGGCGATGTCTGCACCAGCGGCAACGGCGGCATGCTGGCCTTTCCGGCCGGGGATAAGGACAACGTGCAGGTGATGTATGACAAGGCGATCAGCCTTGGCGCCACCGACGAAGGCGAACCGGGCGAGCGTGTGCCGGACTTCTTCTATGGTGCCTATGTGCGCGATCCGGACGGCAACAAGCTCTGCTTTTACGTCATGGGCTGAGCCCAGCCCTTTGCAATTTCTCAGGAGGGCAGCCTTTTGGCTGCCTCCACCCACACGCCATCGGGCGAAATCCGCGTGGTGCAGACCAGCCGTTCGACCCCGGTTGCCTGCGCGTCATCAAAGGCCGCGGCGTAGGCCGGGTCGATATCCGCCGCCAATTGGAAGTGGTCGCAATCGGTGCGCTGCACGAGGTAGAGCATCACCGCCCGGTGCCCTTCGGCCACCATATTGGCCAGCTCCCCCAGATGTTTGGTGCCTCGCGCGGTAACGCTGTCGGGGAACTCCGCCAGACCTGGCTGACGCGAAAGCGTCACGCTTTTCACCTCGACATAGCAATCGGGCAGACCTGGCTGGCTCAGTAGGAAATCGATGCGGCTCTTCTCGCCGTATTTCACCTCGGCCCGCACGGTTTCATAGGCGGCAAGCTCGGCAATCTCGCGGGCCTCCAGCGCGGCTTTCAATGCGCGGTTCGGAACCGATGTGTCGACGCCGGTGAAATGGCCGTTTTCGTGATCGACCAGGCGCCAGCCGTATTTCAGTTTCTTCTTTGGATCGTCGTTCGGCTCCAGCCAGATTTTCATCCCAGGTTCAGCCAGCCCCATCATCGATCCGGGGTTGGCGCAATGGGCAGTGATCTCGCGTCCATCCTCCAGCCGACAGTCGGCAAGGAAACGTTTGTAGCGGCGGATCAGCCGGGCGGGGATCAGAGGGGTTCCAAAGCGCATGTTCTTGGGCCTATACCTGCCTTAACACCGGATCAAGAGGAGAGGCGCCATGGGCAATCCAACCGCTGCAATGCTGGTTATCGGGGACGAAATCCTGTCGGGGCGCACGCGCGATTCGAACATGCATTTTCTGGCCGGAGAGTTGACCAAACACGGCATCGACCTGCGCGAAGTTCGCATGATCAGCGACGACGAGGTGGCGATTATCGCAGGTGTCACCGCGCTGTCAGAAACCCATGACCATGTCTTCACCAGCGGCGGTATCGGGCCAACCCATGATGACATCACCGCCGATTGCATCGCCAAGGCATTTGGCGCGCATCTGGATGTCCGGGATGACGCCCGCGCGATCCTGCAGGCCCATTACGACAAATCGGGAACCGAGCTGAACGAAGCACGCCTGCGCATGGCCCGAATCCCGGATGGCGCTGCGCTGATCGACAATCCGGTGTCGGCGGCGCCGGGCTTTACGCTCAAGAACGTGCATGTGATGGCCGGGGTCCCGTCTGTGTTCGAGGCGATGGTGGCCAGCGTCCTGCCCACCCTGACCGGCGGCAACCCGCTGTTGTCGCAGACGCTGCGCGTGATGCGCGGCGAGGGCGAGATCGCAGGCAATCTTTCGGCGCTTGCAGCGGATTTCTCTGATCTGTCGATCGGCTGCTACCCGTTTCAGAAGGACGGGGCTTTCGGGGCCAATGTGGTTGTGCGCGGCGCCGATGGCGCCCGCGTCGACGCGGCGGTCACGCGCCTTGCACGGGAGCTGGACCTGTGAGCACCGATCCCCTGTATTACGCTGTGGTTGATGGCACCTGGCCAGCGGCCTCAAAACGCGATCTTGGCCCAATCACCCTGCGCGAAGGGCAGGGTGGCGGCAGCCGGGTATCGGCGGCCACCACCAATGGTCCGGTCAATAAGGATCAGATTGCCGCTGCCGAAGAGGCCATGCGCGCCATGGGGCAGGAGCCCCTGTTCATGATCCGCGATGACGATGATGTGCTGGATGCGCAGTTGGCGGCGCTGGAGTATGAGATCAAGGATCCGGTCAATATCTGGACCTGCCCCCCGGCAAAGCTGACCGATGTGCCGATCCCGCGGGTCACCACCTTCTGCGTTTGGGAGCCGCTGGAAATCCAGCGTGAGATCTGGATCGCGGGTGGCATCGGGCCGGGGCGTATGGCGGTGATGGAGCGCGCACCGGGGCCGAAGACGGCGCTGCTTGGGCGGTTCAACGACAAACCCGCCGGGGCGGGGTTCGTGGCTATCCACGATGGGGTTGCCATGGTGCACGCGCTGGAAATCCTGCCGCATCAGCGGCGCAAGGGGATGGGCGCCTGGATGGTGCGGCAGGCGGCCTTTTGGGCGGCTGAACAGGGCGCGCGCGAGTTGGCGCTGGTCTGTACCAAGGCGAACGCCGGGGCAAATGGTCTTTATGCCTCACTTGGAATGACCTGCAGCGGGCAGTACCACTACAGGCACAAACCTTGAGGGAGGAGAAAGAAGACCATGACCGATCAGCAAAACCCAACAGCGCTTGACCTGCCGCAGGTGGATCCGCTGCCGCCTGCGACGCAGAAGTATTTCGATATCTGCCAGGACAAGCTGGGCATGGTGCCCAATGTGCTGCGGGCGCATGCCTTTGACATCGAAAAGCTGAACACATTCACCGCGCTCTATAACGATCTGATGCTCGGCGACAGCAACCTGAGCAAGCTGGAGCGGGAGATGATCGCGGTGGTGGTGTCTTCCTACAACCGTTGTTTCTACTGCCTTGCGGCACATGGCGCGGCGGTGCGGCAGCTGTCGGGCGATCCGAAGCTGGGCGAGATGCTGGTAATGAACTACCGGGTCGCGCCGCTGGACGCGCGGCAGCGGGCGATGCTTGATTTTGCCCTGCAACTGACCCGCGCCAGCGCCGAGGTCGAAGAGGCCGACCGGCAGGCCCTGCGTGATGTTGGTTTCAGCGATCGTGACATCTGGGACATTGCCAATGTGGCAGCCTTCTTCAACATGACAAACCGGGTGGCCAGCGGCACCGCTATGGTCCCGAACGACGATTACCACGCCCAGTACCGGTGATTGGGCGGTTTTTCATATCATTGGCGGCGGCCCTGTTTGCCGGGGCCGCGCTTTTTGTCTCGGCGCCTTTGGCCCGGGCTGAAATGTCCTTACCGGTCGGCGCCCAGGCGCTGGCGCTGCGGGAAACCCCGCTGGGCACCTATGCCTTGCCAACCGGCCCTGTGGGCGCCGATGGGGTGCCGTCCCGCGCGATCGAAGGGCGGATTTTGCGCCGCACCTATCGGATCCGGGGCGAGGCGACCGTTTTGCAGGTTCTGGCGCCCTTGCGGGAGCAGTTGCAGGAGACAGGATACGAGCTGCTCTTTCAATGCGAGGCGCGTCAGTGCGGCGGCTTTGATTTCCGATTCGGTATCGAGGTGGTTCCGGCCCCGGATATGGCTGTCAGCATTGGCGATTATCACTTCCTGTCCGCCGTGAAGGGGGCGAGCGCCGTAACTCTGCTGGCCTCGCGCAGTGGCACCTCGGCCTATCTTCAGATCATCGAGGTCTCACCGCCCGAAGCCGCGGCGCTGGAACTGGCCCCATCCATTCCGGCAGGGCAGGCCGAGACGGCAGAAGCTGCCGGAGCGGGTGCCGAAAGCCTGCCAGATGGCAACCCTACCGATCTGGCGCAGGCATTGCTGGAGCAAGGCCGGGCGATCCTGCCGGGGCTTGATTTCGGGACCGGAGATGTGGCGCTGGGCCGCGAAAATTATGATAGCCTGAAAGCACTTGCCGAATTCCTAGCCGAATTTCCAGACTATTCCGTGGTTGTGGTTGGTCACACCGATACGGTTGGCGGGTTGCAGGACAATACCGACCTGTCGCGGCGCCGGGCCGAGGCCGTGAAGACCCATCTTGTGGAGAAGTCCGGGGTGGATGAAACCCGGATTGAGGTGGCCGGTGTCGGCTATCTGGTGCCGGTCGCATCGAACCTCACGGCCGAAGGACGGGAGGCAAACCGCCGGGTCGAGGCGGTGCTGTTGCCACGGCAAAAACCCTGAGGCAGGGCCATCACTGGCCACCGGAAAAGGGCTTGACCAGCGCAAAAGCCTGCTCTACCCCAAGAGCAGGCCGCAGACGCCCGCCCCCCGCAGACGTGTACTCGTCGAGGTGAAGTTCTGTTTATTGCTATTGTTTCTGTCACCTTCTCCGCGTCTCGCGCGGGTGGTAACGCGGGTCCCATCCATTGAGCGAGATCGACGCATGAGGGCTTCAGAGCGATGCAAGATCCGACTCCCAATACATTTCTGACCGGGCGATTGCCGGTCATTTTCGCGAAAACCGCGATACCCATCATATTCGTCATGAGCATGAACGGCCTTCTGACGGTCGCCGATGCCCTGTTTCTGGGGCATTTCGTCGGCCCGCAGGCGCTGGCGGCGGTCACCGTGGTGTTTCCGTTTTACATGCTGATCGTGGCCTGCGCCACGCTGGTCTCTGCCGGCATGTCGAGCCTTCTGGCCCGCCACCTTGGCGGCTCCCGCTTTGATGAGGCCGAGCGTATCTATGCCGCTGCGCATTGGCTTGCCCTAGTCGTGGGGGGCATACTGATCCTGCTTTACCTCGGCTTTGGTGGGCAGCTGATCTGGCTGGCCACCGGCGGCGACAGCGCGCTTGCTGAATTGTCGGCCAGCTATCTTGGCATCCTGATCTTTGCCACGCCGCTGACCTTTGTGCTGGCAGTCAATTCTGACGCCCTGCGCAACGAGGGGCATGTGGGCATGATGGCGGCGATGAGCCTGTTGGTGTCGATAGGCAATATCGGTTTCAACTACCTGATGATCGCGGTGCTGGATCTTGGCGTTGCCGGTTCGGCCTATGGCACGGTCGAGGCGCAGCTGTTGGCGCTGGGCGTGATCCTTGTCTATCGTCACAGCCGTGGCACCCTGCTGCATCCGGTTATGGTGCTGCGCAACGTGATCCTACAGGGCAGCGGGCGCATTCTGGCGCTGGGCGCTCCGCAAAGCCTTGGCTTTATTGGTATTGCGCTTGGCTCCTCGGCGATCCTGACGGCTTTGCAGATGGTGGGCAGTCTGGACTACGAGGTTACGGTCACAGCCTATGGGATCGTGACGCGGGTCGTCACCTTTGCCTTCCTGCCGCTCTTGGGGGTGTCGCAAGCGATGCAGACGATCACCGGCAACAACTGTGGCGCGGGGCTGTGGCAGCGCAGTGATACCAGTCTGCAGATCGCTGTTCTGGTGGCACTGGGGTTCTGCCTGTCTGTGCAGGCGGTGTTCAGCCTGTTTGCGCCGCAGATCGCAGCGGCCTTTGTGACCGACCCTGCCGTGGTGGCAAAGGTGGCCGTTATCATGCCGGTAATGCTGGCCTTGTTTGTCCTGTCGGGGCCTCTGATGATGCTGGCGGCCCATTTCCAGGCCATCGGTGACGCGCGACGCGCTGCTGTGCTGAGCCTGTCAAAGCCCTTTGCCTTTGCCATTCCACTGACCTTTGCCTTGCCGCTGTGGTTTGGTGAAATGGCGATATGGTGGGCGGGGCCATCGTCTGAGGTTCTGCTGCTGCTTTTGGCGGTCTGGGTCCTGTGGACTCGGGCGCGCAGCACCCGGCTCAGCTGGGGCGTATTCACGACAACCGAGGAGGCGCGGTCATGAGCGCAACACTACCGACACTGGTTGAGGCCAAAGCACAGGCCAAACGTCTGCGCATGGGGCTGGAGGCTGAAGGGCGCGAGATCAGCCACAGTCAGAGCCTTGAGCTGGTGGCACGTCAGCATGGGTTTCGCGACTGGAATACCTTTCACGCCGCGATGGGCAACCGGCCGCCAGAGGGATTTACCCCTGGCGGGCGGATTGAGGGGACCTATCTGTCGCAGCCCTTTGCGGCAACGGTTCTGGCCGTCGAAATGCTGCGGCCCGGCTGGTTTCGGCTGGAACTGGATCTGGACGAGGCGGTCGACGTGGTCACATTCGACAGTTTCTCGAACTTCCGTAAACGAATCCGGGGCACAGTCGGCCCCTCGGGCACCTCGCGGGAGCGGACCTCGGACGGGACGCCGCATCTGGTGATCGAGATCTGAGACCTTGTTCCCAAGACAAAAAAAGCCCCCCGCAGTGTGCGGGGGGCAGTTTCACGAGGGAGGGTCGTGTGTTTCAGGGGCCAGTCACCACTTCACCGGGTCGCGGTCGGCAAAGGCATGGACAAGGAAATCAATGAAGGCGCGCACCTTGGGCTGGGTGAATTTCCCAGGCGGGTAGACGGCATAGATGCCCAGAGTTTCGACCGGCAGGTTGGGCATCACGTCTTCGATCAACCCTTCTGACATGGCTTCCGAGTAGAGATAGCTGGGCAGGTAGGCGATGCCGAGGCCGGAGATGGCCGCATTCAGAAGCGATTGTCCGTCGTTCACCGACAGCCAGCCGGTCGTGCGAACCTGACGTTTCTCGCCAGAAGGGGCGGTGATCTTCCAGACATTGCCACTCGACTGGTTGGAATAATGCAGTAGCTTGTGGGTGTTCAGATCGTCGATCTTTTGCGGCCGCCCGTATTGCTCCAGATAGGCGGGCGAGGCGATCATACGTTTGGTAGTTTCGGTCAGCTTGCGGGCTCTGAGCGAGCTGTCTTCCAGCTCGCCGATCCGTAGCGCCATATCAAAACCTTCCGAGATCAGTTCGACATAGCGGTTGTTCAGCACCATGTTGACGGTGATCTCGGGGAAATCGCGCAGGAATTCGGACAGGACCGGCGACAGGTGATTGACGCCGAAATCGGTGGCAACGGAGATCCGCAGCAGGCCCGAGGGCGCGGATTGCATCGAGGTCACCAGCGCATCGGCTTCGCCTGCGTCATTCAGGACGCGCCGCGCCCGGTCGTAATAGGCCAGCCCGATTTCGGTCGGCGATACCCGCCGGGTTGTGCGGTTCAGAAGACGTGCGCCAAGCCGGGCTTCGAGGCTGGAGACGTGTTTGGAGACAGCGGATTTGGAGATCCCCATCTTGCGCGCCGCATCGGTGAACCCGCCCTGGTCCACAACATTTGCGAAGGCCTCCATTTCGGTCAGTCGATCCATCGTTGCCCGTCCTCGTCCTGTTGTCTGACCTCAGGTTTTGACGGGCAATTCGGGCAAGAACGGGGCGAGCTTGGGATAATTGCGGGGTTTTTACTGCATCGTTTACGCTTGCGAAACGAAATCCTGAGGCGCGGGAGGGGCCGGGGGCTGGACAAGAGGCGATGCTTCGCTCCGCACCGAAGCCTTTGCCGGGCAGGGGGCGGTAAATCCCTGCCATCCAATCACGATCTCAAGAGGAGTTTCCTATGCTGACCTGCGTCATCCGTTATCACATCGATCCCACCCAGCGCGATAACTTTGCGCAATACGCCCGCAATTGGGGGCAGGCGATCCCGCGCTGTGGCGCTGACCTGATCGGATATTTCGCGCCGCACGAAGGATCGTCAACGCTGGCCTACGGGATCTATAACGTGGACAGTCTTGCCGCCTATGAAAACTACCGCGCCCGTCTGGCAGAGGATCCTCTGGGACGGGAGAACTACGCATTTGCCCAGCGGGAGAAATTCCTTGTCCGCGAGGACAGGACGTGGCTCAAACGGGTTTCTGAACCACATGGAGACAGCGCATGATCGCGGTAATTTTCGAAGTCACACCGGCAGCGGGTAAGAAAGAGCCTTATCTGCAGGTCGCAGCCCGGATGCGGGATCTGCTGGAGGATATGGAGGGGTTCATCTCGGTCGAACGGTTTCAGAGCCTGACGAACCCCGAAAAGCTGCTGTCGCTGTCCTTCTGGGAGGATGAAGAGGCGGTGGCGCGCTGGCGCGCACTGTCTGAACATCGGGGCGCACAGAAACAGGGGCGGGACAATCTCTTTGCCGGGTATCGCCTGCGTGTGGCCGGGGTGATCCGGGACTATGGTATGGAAGAGCGCGATCAGGCGCCTGAAGACAGCCTCGAGGTGCACGGCTGAACAGGCCGTAGAATGCGCCTGTAGGGCAGGATTTCCGATCCGCTTGAGGCTTGGAGAGGCGAGCCATCATAGCAAGGAGAGGCGCGTTTCTCCCGCTCGTCGTCTGATCTTTTGAAAAAGACCAGCTCCCGTTGGGCGTGGCACCGCGCATCGCGCGGTGCCACGCCCAGGGCCGCCAAGTGGGGCGGTGCAATCGGGCTGCCAGCGGATGCGGGAGAGCGCCGCTGCTGATCGCGGTCTGCCGGACCCGTCAGAGGGTGGCGGCGAGGCGGGTGCCTTGATTGATCGCGCGTTTGGCATCCAGTTCCGCTGCGACATCGGCGCCACCGATCACATGGGCGGTGATGCCTTTCGCCTCTAGCGCATCGGCCAGGGAGCGTTCCGAAAGCTGACCCGCGCAAAGCACGATGGTGTCGGCCGGGATCACAGTTGGGTTTTCCCGCGCCTCGCCAAAGCTGACGTGCAGGCCCGCATCGTCGATCCGCTCGTAATTCACGCCGCCGACGAATTCGACCTCCTTCATCTTCAGCGCGGCGCGGTGGATCCAGCCGGTTGTCTTGCCGAGCCTTTTGCCATGACGCTCCGCTTTGCGCTGCAGCAGGGTGACGTGGCGGGCCGGTGCCTCGGGCTGCGGCCCTTCGGGGGCAAGGCCGGAGCGGTGTTCGGCCGGATCGGTGACGCCCCATTCCTTCATCCAAAGCGGCAGATCTGTGGTCGGGCTTGTTCCTTCGTGTAGCAGGTATTCGGAGACGTCAAAACCGATGCCGCCCGCGCCGATCACTGCGACGCGCGCACCCACCGGGGCCTTGCCCCGCAGCACATCGATATAGCTCAGCACGTTGTCGCGGTCCTGCCCGGGAATACCCGGATCGCGCGGGATGACGCCGGTTGCGATCACCACCTCGTCAAATCCGCTCAGATCCTCGGCTTGGGCCTCGCGGCCCAGTTCCAGCGTGATGTCCGCATCGGCCACCATGCTGCGGTACCAGTCTACCAGTCCCCAGAATTCTTCCTTACCGGGCACCTGCTTGGCCATGTTGAGCTGGCCGCCGATCTCATCCGCCTTGTCAAACAGCGTCACCTTGTGTCCGCGCTCAGCAGCGGTGAGGGCGGTAGAGAGGCCCGCAGGACCAGCGCCCACGATGGCGACAGTTTTGGGCGTAGCCGCCTTTTCGATCACCAGTTCGATCTCGTGGCAGGCCTGCGGGTTCACCAGACAGGAGGTCAGCTTGCCCCCGAACGTGTGATCCAGACAGGCCTGATTGCAGGCGATGCAGGGCGCGATATGGCTGGCTTGCCCGGCCTCGGCCTTGGCCACGAAATGCGCATCCGCCAGCAGCGGGCGGGCCATCGAGACCATATCGGCGCAGCCGGTTTCCAAGACGTCTTCGGCGACCTCGGGCGTGTTGATCCGGTTCGAGGTGATGACGGGGATGGAGACCTTGCCCATCAGTTTCTTGGTGACCCAGGCAAAGGCGGCGCGCGGCACCGATGTTGCGATGGTAGGGATGCGGGCCTCGTGCCAGCCGATGCCAGTGTTGATGATCGTAGCGCCCGCCTGCTCAATCTCCTGCGCCAGCTGCACCACTTCATCATGGGTCGAGCCATCGGGCACCAGATCGATCATCGACAGGCGGTAGATGATGATGAAATCGCTGCCGACGGCCGCGCGGGTGCGGCGCACCACCTCGATCGGCAGGCGCATGCGGTTTTCATAAGATCCGCCCCAGCGGTCGGTGCGTTTGTTGGTATGGGTGACCAGGAACTGGTTCAGGAAATACCCTTCGGAGCCCATGATCTCGACCCCGTCATAGCCAGCCTCTTTTGCCAGCCGGGCTGCATTCACGATGTCCGAGACCTGTTTCTCGATCCCGTCCTCGTCCAGCTCGGTCGGCGGGAAGGGGGAGATCGGCGATTTGATGGCGCTGGGCGCCACGCATTTTGGCCCATAGGCATAGCGCCCGGCGTGCAGGATTTGCATGGCGATCTTGCCGCCTGCCGTGTGCACGCGGTCCGTGACAATGCTGTGGTTCTTCACGTCCTCTTCGGTGGTCATCATCGCGGCCCCGGGCAGGACCGAGCCTTCGAGGTTGGGGCCGATGCCGCCGGTCACCATCAGGGCAACGCCGCCCCTTGCGCGTTCGGCGTAGAATTCCGCCACCCGGTTCCAGTCGCGGGTCTCCTCAAGGCCCGTATGCATGGACCCCATCAGCACGCGGTTTTTCAGCGTGGTAAAGCCAAGATCCAGCGGCGCCAGAAGGTTTGGGTACGCAGTCATGACACTCTCCCTATCGTTTGCCGGGCAGGATCGCGCCACGGCGGGCGTTTGTCACCTGTCAACGCGGCGTCACCCCCTTGCGTGCCCCGGCGGCAGCAGGTCTAATCGCCGGGAACAGACCCAGGGAATGCCTATGACACCGGAAGACATCGCCAAGCTGCCCTACCGCCGCAACGTCGGCGTTATGATGATAAACACCGAAGGGGCGGTCTTTGTCGGACAGCGCGCAGACCGCTACAAGGATGCCTGGCAGATGCCGCAGGGCGGGATCGACGAGGGTGAGGACCCGCGCACCGCGGCGCTGCGGGAGCTGGAGGAAGAAACCGGCGTTCTGCCCTCTCTGGTCGAGATCATCGCCGAATCGGAAGGCTGGCTGCCATATGATCTGCCACATGACGTGGTGCCCAGCTTCTGGGGTGGGCGTTATCGCGGGCAAGAGCAGAAATGGTACCTGATGCGGTTTCTGGGCAGTGACGATCAGGTCAGAATCGACACCGAACATCCGGAATTTTCCGCCTGGTGCTGGCAGCCGGTAGAGCATCTGGTGGAGAAGATCGTCCCCTTCAAGCGCGAGGTCTATGCGCGGGTGGTCGAGGAATTCGAAAGGTACTTATAGAATGGTACGACTTCCCAAGCTGGTTCGCCGGGCGGCGTCGTTGTTTGTATCCTGTGTGGCGCTCGGCGCTGCCACCTCTGCTTCCGCGCTCAGTTGTGTGGCTTGGGGCGTTCCGGACGCCTATCTTGCGGCGGCGAATTCCAACCGCTCCTACGCAATCCTGCAGGGGCGCCTGTCTTTTGATGAACGTCGCCTGCCACGACCGCCTGCCGGAAACCCCAATGCGGCCCCGCCGGTCACCCAGTTTCGCGGAAGTTTCAACGGGGACCTTCTGGGGGCACGGGATTTCGATCAAGCCGTGCGCGCCGATGTGGTGATCGAGGTGCAATGCATGGGGCCGTGGTGCGGCAAGGCCAAATCCGGTGTCGAGTACCTGATTTTTGCCGAACAGCGGGGCAGGGACCTGATCGTCCGTTTCGATCCCTGCGGCAGCTTTGCCTTTGGCGGCGATGTGCACAGCTTTCGCAAGCAGGTGCTGGACTGCCACCGCGGCAAGGCCTGTGTGCCTCTGGCGCCGCAGTAGCAGACGGGGTCACTCCGCAGGCGCGGGGCGCGGGCGTGCCGGTTTGGCTGCAGCCTGACCCAGCCAGACGCTGAACAGGGCAAAGATGGCGCCGGTCAGCTGGTAGATGCTGAAGGTTTCCTGCATCCAGAGCCAGCCCAGGATGACAGCCGTCAGCGGGCTGAGTACCCCCAGAAGCGATACGGCTGAGGGTTCGATGCGCGACAAGCCCCGGAACCACAGAATATAGGTCAGCGCGCCGCCGATCAGGCTCATATAGGCAAGGCCCAGGATATTCTCTGCGGTGAAGACCGGCACCTCGGGCACTGCCAAAAGTGTGACGGGCATCAGCAGGATACCCCCTGCAGTCAGCTGCCAGGCGGTAAAGGTCAGGGGCGGCACCGGCGGCTGCCATTTGCGGGTCAGCACAACCCCGGCCGCCATAGACAGGGCGCCAGCAAGGCCTGCCAGAACTCCGATCATGTCCAGCTTTGCCGCCGGGGTCAGCACCAGCAGGGCAACCCCTGCGATGCTGAGCGCCGCCGCCAAGAGCGACGCAGGCCTGATGGGCGATTGCAGAACCAGCGCCGACAGGAAGACCACGACCAGCGGCTGTATCGCGCCCAGGGTCGCAGCCACCCCGCCGGGCAGGCGGTAGGCGGAGAGAAACAGGAAGCTCCAGAACAGAGAGAAATTCAGAGCGCCAAGCACCATGAGCTTTGGCACCCAGTTGAGCGGTGGCAGCCTGCGCACGAAGAGGAGCAGCAACAGCCCCGCCGGCAAGGCGCGTAGTAGCGCCACGACAAAGGGTGAATGACCGGGCAAGAGGTTGGTCGTCACAATATAGCTGCTGCCCCAAATGGCAGGGGCCAGCGCGGTCAGAAAGAGGTCGCGGGACAGCATGGGGTCTTCTCCAAAATTATCTCGACATCGAAGTAACAATATTTAATCTTGACGTCAAGATGTCTCTCCGCAAAACAGGAAAGATGGATCATGTGGATTTTGTCACCCAGCAATGGGAACGGGAGCGGCCGGACCTTGATGTGTCCGCCATGGGAATAATCGGCCGGGTGGGACGCCTCTATTTGGCCTATCAGGCAGAGATGCAGAAGACGTTTCAACGTTTTGGTCTCAACGCCGCCAAATTCGACGTGCTGGCGACGCTGCGCCGGGCGGGCGCGCCACATGAATTGTCTCCGGGGGATCTCTTGAAGGCGACGATGGTGGCTTCGGGCACGATGACCAACCGGATTGACCGGCTGGAGGCAGACGGGCTGGTGCGCCGCAAGGTGAACCCGGCGGACAGCCGCAGTTTCCTGATTGCCTTGACCGAAAAGGGCGGTGCGCTGATCGACGAGGCCCTGGAGGCGCATGTGGCCACCCAGTCGGGGCTGCTTAAAGGTCTGAAGGCAGAGGAGCTGGACCAGTTCAAAGGCTTGCTGTCCAAGGCATTGATCTCGGCCGGAAGCGATTGAGGCCCTGCGCGGGCTAATGCCCTTGCGTTCTACGCCCGACGAAAGGGAGTGCCCCTTGGGGCATATTCGATGGGCGGGAGTTTTCCCGCCCACGGATTTGGCTCTGTGACTTAGAGCAGCCCTTCGGCCTGCAGCACCGCGCGCATGTCCTTTTCGGGACGCGGGCCGATATGGCTGATCACCTCGGCGGCGCAGATGTTGCCGATCTTGGCGCAGGTCTCCAGATCGCGGCCCGTTGCCAGACCGAAGAGGAACCCGGCCGCGAACTGATCGCCAGCACCGGTAGCATCGACGGGCACGACCTTGGTGACCGGAACATCGATGCGGGTCTCGCCCGCAATCACCGAAACCCCGTCGCCGGAGCGGGTGCAGACCACCAGCGGACAGATTGCGGCGGTCTTGGCCAGGGCCTCCTCCAGATCTTCGGTTTCAAACAGCGAGCGGATTTCGGCTTCGTTGCCGATCACGAATTCCAGTTCATTCTCGATCAGCGACAGGAAATCGGCGCGGTGGCGTTCGACGCAGAAGGGGTCTGAGATGGCGATGCCGGGCTTGCCGCCGCCTTTGCGGCAATCGCGCGCAGCTTCCATGAAGGCGGTCTTGCCCTTGTCCTTGTCAAAGAGATAGCCCTCAAGGAACATGATCTGGGTCTGACCGGCCACCTCGTTCGGCACATCTGCAGAGCTGAGTTCGGAGGAGATGCCAAGATAGGTGTTCATCGATCGCTCACCGTCCGGGGAGACAAAGATCATCGAGCGCGATGTCGGCAGCTCGCCACCCGGGACCGGCGGGTTGACGAAATCGACGCCATCTTCGTTCATCGCATCGGCGTAGAACCGGCCCAGAGCATCGTCATGCACGCGCCCGATAAAGGCCGCATCGATGCCAAGCGCACCTGCACCGGCAATGGTATTGGCGACCGAGCCACCGGGGGTTTGCACGCGGCCTTCCATCGCACCATAAAGCACTTCGCCGCGATCCCGTTCGATCAACTGCATGATGCCTTTCTCGATCCCCATGTGATCGAGAAAGCTGTCATCGCATTGGCTGATCACATCGACGACGGCATTGCCGATGCCGACAATCTGATAGGTCTTCATAGATTCTTGTCCTCATATTGGCACAGGTCGCGGATGATGCAGGTGCCGCACATCGGCTTGCGTGCCTTGCAGTGATAGCGGCCGTGCAGGATCAGCCAGTGATGGGCATGCTGCTGGAAATCGACCGGAATATTGTCTTCGATGGCGCGTTCGACCGCGTCCACATCCTTGCCCGGGCAGATGCCCGAGCGGTTGCCGACCCGAAAGATATGCGTATCCACTGCCTGTGCCGGGTAATGCCACCACATGTTCAGAACCACATTGGCGGTCTTACGGCCGACACCGGGCAGGGATTGCAATGCGGCGCGGGAATTGGGCACCTCGCCGCCGTAGTCGTCGACCAGAATGCGGGCCATCTTGATGACGTTCTTGGCCTTGTTGCGGTAAAGACCGATCGTCTTGATATGTTCGATCAGCCCCTCTTCGCCGAGGTCGAGCATCTTTTGCGGCGTATCGGCGATCTTGAACAGCTCATGCGTTGCCTTGTTGACGCCTGCATCCGTCGCCTGCGCCGACAGGGCGACGGCCACCACCAGCGTATAGGCGTTGACGTGATCCAGTTCGCCCTTGGGTTCCGGCTCGGCGGCCTGAAAACGCGAAAAGATTTCGCGCAGTGTATGATAGTCGAGTTGCTTGGCCATGCTGCTCCTTTTGCCGGTCTGCGGCGAAGGGCGCAAATGAAAAAACTCCAATGGTTTCATCGTGCCGCAGGCGCTGTTGTGCTTGCAACAGATCGCTCGGGCCCCCGCAATGCGCAAATTCCGGGTCGCCGGTCGCCGGTGTCCGCTCTACTGTGTTGCTGGACCCTTTGCAGGAGAACAGGGAAAGATGCGCGAAGCGGGTGAACAGAGCTATCACTATGGCGTCATTGGCCGGGCCATTGAGCTGATCGATGCAGGCGGAGAGGACCTGGGTCTTGCAGAGCTGGCCGCCCACATGAACATGAGCCCGGCGCATTTTCAGCGGGTGTTTTCGGCCTGGGTTGGTGTTTCGCCCAAACGCTATCAGCAGTATCTGCGGCTGGGCCACGCCAAGAGCCTGCTGCAAGAGCGGTTTTCAACCCTTGAAACGGCCCACGCGGTGGGGCTGTCCGGCTCCGGGCGGCTGCACGATCTGTTCCTGCGCTGGGAGGCGATGAGCCCCGGTGAATACGCCCGCAAAGGCGCGGGGCTGACAATCCGTTGGGGGTGGTTCGACAGTCCATTCGGTTTGGCGCTTGTCATGGGCACCGAGAAGGGGATCTGTGGTCTCGCTTTTGCGGCCGAAACCGGGGCTGAGCCGACCCTGGCCGATATGCGCGCGCGCTGGCCAAATGCCGATTATGTCGAAGACTCGATGATGCTGCGCCCCTTGGCCGAGGCGATCTTTGCCCAAAAAGGCGAGGCTGCGCTGCACATGATGGGCGCGCCGCTGCAGATCAAGGTCTGGGAGGCGCTACTGCGGATCCCGTCGGGCCATGTCACCACATACTCCGAACTCGCCCGTGCCATTGATAACCCACGCGCGGTGCGGGCCGTGGGGACGGCTGTGGGCAAGAACCCTATGAGCTGGCTCATTCCCTGCCACCGGGTCCTGCGCAAGGGCGGCGATATCGGTGGCTATCACTGGGGAGTGCCGGTAAAACGCGCGATGCTGGCTTTTGAGGCCGCGCGTGATGACAGCGCGCCGGAGAAAGAAGCGGACTTTCCGGCTGTGACAGGCGAAGCCGAAGAAACTGGGCGGCAAACCGCCTAGGTTTTGCACTCCGCGCTTGAGCAGCAGCGCCGCAGCGATGATATAATCAAATAAAATCAGCGGTGCGTGAGACCTCGCCGGGCAAGGACGAGCCAAGCCCGGACAGAGGCGCGCAAAACAGGCAAGAAGGTTGGCAAAATGACGATTTTGAAATTCTCGACGGTTGCGGCAGTGACGGTTGCGCTGGGCCTTGGCGCCTGCACCGATCCGGCGCTGCTGAACAGCGATGGTACGCCCAGCAAGGAAAAGCAGGGCCTGATTGCAGGCGGCATTCTGGGTGCGGGTATCGGTGCCCTCTCGAATTCCAGCAACAAGACGGGCGCCGTTCTGGGCGGCGCCGCGGTTGGGGCGATTGCGGGCGGGCTGATCGGCAGCCAACTGGACAAGCAGGAAGCCGAGTTGCGTCAGTCGATTTCGAGCGACGGCATCTCGATCGTTAACACCGGCGACAGGCTGGTGGTATCGCTGCCCAATGATCTGACCTTTGCCACCGACAGTTCCGCAATCAGCCCGTCGGTTCGTTCTGACCTGTTGAAAGTGGCGGACAGTCTGGTGCGCTATCCCAACAGTACCGTGCAGGTTATCGGCCATACTGACAGTGACGGCGATGCGGCCTATAATCAGGGCCTGTCCGAGCGTCGCGCCAATGCCGTGGCCGATCAGATCCAGGCGGGCGGTGTGCCCTACAACCGGATCCGCACCATCGGGCGCGGCGAAGAGCAGCCCGTGGCCAGCAATCTGACCGAAGCTGGCAAGGCGCAGAACCGGCGGGTGGAAATCGTCGTCATCCCCACCGGCGGCTGAACCTGGCAGGCCGGGTGATCTGCGCCAGGACGCGCGCTGGCTGTGCATTTCCGCGCCCCCGGGCGCGGGCTTTGCCAGTTGATGCACAACACTTGCGCGGTCATTCGGGTATGAGGCATCCCGGTCTTTGCTTAAGCTATTGGTAAGTCAGGCCTATGACAGGGCCTTGAGTGTCAATGTGTTAGTCAAGGAATGTTCTGATGTCCGATCCGCTACTTCTCACTCTCTCCGGATCCCTACGCGGGGCTGCAACCAATCGCATGCTGCTGAAAGAGGCGGTGCGTCTGTTCGGTGCCTGCTCCCACGTGGAGGGCGACCTGAACCTGCCGCTGTACGATGGCGATGACGAAGATCGCGATGGTGTGCCTGCCGGGGTGCAGCTCTTGGCTGATCAGATCGCTGCGGCGGATGCGGTGTTGATCTCGACCCCAGAGTATAACAAAGGCCCCTCTGGGGTTCTGAAGAACGCGCTGGATTGGGTCAGCCGTACCAAGGGCAAGCCCTGGGCGGGTAAACCCGTGGCCGTCATGTCGGCGGCGGGTGGCCGCTCGGGTGGTGAGCGGGCGCAGATGGTGCTGCGCGGTTTCATGGTGCCGTTTCAGCCGCGCCTTGTGTCCGGGCCCGAGGTGCATCTGGCCAGTTCGTCGAAGGAGTTCGACGAGAGCGGCCAGCTGACAAGCGAGATCTACCGGGGCACGCTGGAAACGCTGATGCAGAACCTGCGCCGCGAAATCGAGCGCTGATCAAACCGTAAAGGGCAGGGGCGCGCCAGTGGTCCTCCTGGCCTTCGGCGGCTTGTCCTTTCCGAAGACGTGGCTAAGGTCACGGCATGAGCGAAGTCAGTCCCACAAATCCCGCCCCCCGTACCGAACCTGGCCCCGATACCAGCTCTGAGGTCCGGCAAACCGATGTCATGGACCCGGCCCGCGCCGCAGCCTTTCAGGTGGCGCTGGGGCAGCAAGCGGAAGTCACCGAGGGCAGCGTTCTGCCGCCGTTCTTTCATCAACTGTATTTCTGGACCCCGCAGCCGCCCGAGGCACTGGGCCGCGATGGTCATCCGCGGGTCGGTGGCACGGGCGGGCTGATCCCCGATCTCGGTCTGCCAAGGCGCATGTGGGCAGGCGGGCAGTTGCAGTTCGACGCGCCCCTGCGGGTCGGCAGTCCGGCAGAAAAACGCTCGGTTCTGGAAAAGGCCGAACATAAAAACGGGCGCAGTGGGCCGCTGGCCTTTGTCACCCTGCGCCATGAGATCTGGCAAGACGGACAGCTGTGCCTCACCGAATGGCAGGATCTAGTCTATCGCGAGGATCCAGACCCACAGGCGCCAAAACCGGTGCCGCCTGAGGCGCGGACGGATGAGCGTGATGCGCGGGAGGCGGCGTTTTCCTCGACGCTGCTGTTTCGTTATTCGGCGCTGACCTTCAACGGGCACCGGATCCACTATGATCTCGATTATGCGCGCGATGTCGAAGGATATAACGGTCTGGTGGTGCATGGTCCGCTTTTGGCGCAACACCTGATGTTGCTCGCCGAAGAGGTGGGGGGCGCCTTGCGCCGTTTCAGCTTCCGCGCCTCATCGCCATTGATGCATTTTGAAACCGCTACGTTCTGTTGCAACGGCGCGGATCTGTGGGTCAGAGGCCCGGATGGGCGCCAATGCATGAGCGCCACGGCAGAGTTCGCATGAGGGAGAGGCTCCCGCCTGCCGGGCCATATTCTGCGAATAGGGCGCTGCCAGTTGGGCCCGGCGCCGCTGCGCGGCGTGAAAAAAAACTGCTGAGAAGCGTTTTGAGGGGCAGATCTGCCCTCAAAAGCGCCTGTTCCAGTCTGGGATGTTCCGCTCCGCCTCAAGGGCAAGGCGCGCGATGCGCGCAGGCTGCGCCTCCCTTGACCCGGAGCGAAACTGCTGGGGATGACGGCGTCAGAGGTTGTCTTCGACGCGGAAGCCTGCAGGGATGGCATTAATCTGGTCCAGCAGCAGGTCGGCCATGACCTCGGCGACCTTGGGGGCCATGCCGAAGCCGATCTTGAAGCCCCCGTTGGCGATGAAATGCCCGCTGCGGCCCGGCCAGAGGCCGAGCATCGGCGCCCGGGATCTCGCGCGCGGGCGCACCCCGGCCCAGCGTTCGATGAGCTCGGCGCCTTGGAGGATGGGTACCGCGGCGCGGGCGCGTGCAAGGATGTCGTCGAGCTGAGCGTCCGTCTCTGTGCCGTTTTCGAACTCCCGCTCGCTGGTGGAGCCGATGGCCACGGTGCCATCCGCATGCGGGATGATGTGCAGGCTGTCGGCGTAAAGCTGCGGGACCTTTCCGGCATCATGGCGCAGCAGGGCAGCCTGTCCCTTGACGCCGTTGCCGATGGTTTTCCCCACGGTTTTGCCCAGCGTTTGGTTCAGCTCCTGCAGCCCGGCATGGCCGGTGGCGTGAACAACCTGACCCTGATCGGTGCCGTCTGCGCCTACAGCCACACCCTGCACCTTCAACGCTGCGACGAGCGCGGCGCAGGCCCGGCGGGGATGCATGCGGGCGCTGAGCGTGTCGTGAATCACAAGGCCGGTGGCACTGGGTGGGGCCCACCCCCCAAACTCCTCTGCCGCGCAGACGCGCCATTCGGCCTGTTGCCCCGCATTGGTGCGCCAGAGATCGGCAGCGGTGCTTTCGCGCTGGCGGGCCAAATCCAGCACTCGATCGTCATTGATGGGCTGCAGACGGCCGGTGCGGCCATAGCCGGGGGAGACACCGCCCGCATGTTCCACATCGCGCCAGAAATCTTGTGCCATCAAAAGACTTTCGAACTGGAACTGTTTCTTGGCATTCCAGTTTTCCGGCACATGCGGGGCGAGGGCACCGACAAGGCCGCCGCTGGAGCCTGCGCCGGGGCCGAAGGGGTCGATCACCTGTACCCTTGCGCCGCGCCTGGCGCAGATCCAGGCGATCGAAAGACCAAAAATGCCCGCGCCGCGCACCGTGATATCTGCCATTGCCATTCGCCCGCCCTTTCGCCAGTGTCGCGCCGTTCCGTGACATCACTTAGGGGAAAACAGCATGGCAGACCAGCAGGCCCGGCTCAGTTGGCGTGATGGCACCATTCCGGTGTCCGATCAGTTCGATGACCCCTATTTTTCGATCCACGACGGGCTGGCCGAGACCGGCCATGTGTTTCTGGCCGGAAATGATCTGCCTGAGCGGTTCCGGCCAGGTTTTCATATTGCGGAGCTGGGGTTCGGCACCGGTCTGAACCTGCTCGCCGCCTGGAAGCTGTGGGAGGACAGCGGGCAGGTGGGCGCATTGCAATTCACCAGTTTTGAGGCCTTTCCGATGGTGCCTGCCGATATGGCCCGGGCGCTGGAGGCCTTTCCTGCGGTCGCGCCCTGGGCCGAAAGGTTCCTCGCGGTCTGGACGGGGCAGGGCAGCTGCGATCTGGGCACGCTTTGCTTCGAGATGATCACCGGCGACGCGCGCCTGTCGCTGCCAGAGTGGACGGGGCAGGCCGATGCCTGGTTTCTGGACGGGTTTTCCCCGGCCAAGAATCCGGAGCTGTGGGGTGAGGATCTGATGGCCGAAGTGGCCCGGCACACCGCCGCTGGCGGCAGCGCCGCGACCTATACGGCGGCGGGTTTCGTGCGCCGGGGCCTGGAGGCGGCGGGCTTTGCCGTCACACGCATCCCCGGCTATGGGCGCAAACGGCATATGACAAAGGCGGAACTGGTATGAGCAGCGCAGAGGTCCACGAGGCAGGCAATAACACGCGGCTGGGCGTGATGCTGATGATTGGCGCCACCATCGTGTTTGCGCTTCAGGACGGGATCTCGCGACATCTGGCCGGGGAATACAACGTCTACATGGTGGTGATGATCCGCTACTGGTTCCTGTCTCTGTTTGTCGTCTCCATCGCTTTGCGGCAGCCGGGCGGTCTGAAAAAGGTGGCGCGGACCCGGCAGATCTGGCTACAGATCTTTCGCGGCTTTGTCTGCGCGGCGGAAATCTGTGTCATGGTTTTGGCCTTTACCCTGCTGGGGCTGGTGGAAAGCCACGCGGTCTTTGTTTCTTACCCGCTGATGATCGCGGCCCTGTCCGGGCCGATCCTGGGGGAGAAGGTCGGGATCTGGCGGTGGAGCGCCATTCTGATCGGTTTCCTTGGGGTGTTGATCATTCTGGAGCCGGGGATCGGCGTGTTCCAACCGGCTGCACTGGTGCCGCTCTTGGCGGCGCTGATGTTCGCTCTTTATGGGCTTCTAACGCGCTATGCCGCGCGCAAGGACAATTCGGCCACCAGTTTCTTTTACGTGGGCGTTGTCGGCGTTGTCTTTATGACGCCGATCGGCCTGTGGAACTGGGAGGCGATGAGCACGCCGGACTGGGGTTGGATGGGGCTATTGTGCCTGACCGGCGCTCTGGGGCACTACCTGCTGATCCGTTGCTATGAGGCGGCAGAGGCAAGCGCGGTGCAGCCCTTTGCCTATCTGCAACTGCCCTGGGCGGCGATGCTGGGGCTTGTGATCTTTTCGGAAACCATCCGGTTCAACGTGGCGCTGGGCGCCGGGATCGTGGTGGCGGCGGGGCTGTTCACCCTATGGCGCGAACGCCGCCAGCGTTGATCCGGTCAACTCCCGCGAAAACGGCACCGGCAGCGGTGTCTGCCCCAGCCGTGCACGATAGACCGGCAGGCTTTCGGTGACGCGCATTACGTAGTTGCGGGTCTCGTTGAAGGGGATGTGCTCGATCCAGTCGATGATGTTCGGGGTGCCGTCGCGGGGGTCGCCATAGCGTTCCATCCAGGCCGCAGGGCGATGCGGGCCTGCGTTATAGCCAGCTGCCATCATCACCACGTTGCCACCGAACTCTTCGGCGAGACGGGCAAGATACTGCGCGCCAAGAGTTGCGTTATAGTCCCATTCAGCGGTCAGGCGGGCAGTCTCGTGCTCGGACAGGATGCCCAGTTCATTCGCCACCAGTTTTGCTGTGGCGGGCATCACCTGCATCAGCCCGCGTGCGCCTGCGTGGCTGATCACGCCGGGGTCGAATTCGCTTTCGCGCCGGGCGATGGCTAGGGTCATCTCGGGCGCCATCGGCAGGTCCTTTTTCGCCACCGGGTGCAGCGGGTAATAGGCGCCTTTCAGCTCGATCCCGGATTGTGCCGCGCGTTTTCCGATCATCACTGCCAGGTGTGGCCGGTCCATTTCCACCGCCATCTGACCCAGCTGAAAGGCCTGCTCGGACGGCAGGCTTTCGGTCAGATGGGTGAGGAACCGTTCGGCCAGCACATCCTCTCCGGCGCGCAGCAGCAGCAGACCCGCTTCGGTGACCGAGGAATTGAGGTAGGGGGCACTGCGCCAGTCCGGCAGCGCAGGCGGATTGGCAAGATCCGGATCGAAAGGTCGACCAAGCGCCTCGGCGGCGAGGATCCCATAAAAGGAGGTTTGATAGGCGGCAGCCCGGGAATAGGCATCATGCGCCTTGTTCACTTCTCCCATCTCGGCATAGGCACGGCCCAACCAGTAGCCGCCGCGCCCGACCGAGATCGGGGTTTCGACCGAGGCGAGGAAGCGCTCGAAATGCTTTGCGGCCAGACCGGGATCGTTCAGCTTGCGCAGGGCAATATAGCCAGCCAGCCATTCGCAGTCAGAATAGCCATAGCCCGCCTCAGGGGTGGAAAAATGATGGGCGGCCAGCTGGTAGGCGCGTTCGTGGTTGCCGTCCCGCATGTCCTGCCGGGCCAGATCGCGGCGGCGGCGCAGCCATTTTTCCGGCGCTCCCAGTTTGTCGGCGCTGGTGCTGCGATCCATCAGCATCTGGATGGCGTCCTCGCGGCGTCCTTTTTTGTCGCGCCAGTCGAACCGGTCGTAGGCCAGACCGGCATCATCCTGCAAATCCGCTGGGATCGCCGCGATCTTGGCATCGACGCCCGGGGCGCGCTGCTGCAGGGCCAGACGGGCCTCGGCCAGCTTGCGCGGACCGTCCGGCACCAGGTCCAGCATGCGCGGCGCGCTGACGTGGTGGCGGTCCCACAAGAGCCGGTTCAGCCGCGCCGTATGATGCGGTTTCAGCAGGGCGCTGAAATCGGCGAGATAGGCGTCCTGTACCTCGGACGTCATCGGCATGGTGCGCCAGGCCATGACGATTTCGGCCTCACCATCGCCCCGGCGCCCCGCCGCGATCAGCGCGCGGCCAAGGCTCAGCGCGCCTTCGGCTGTCTGGGGTCGGTTGCCAGAGTAGAATGACAGAATGGTCTTGGGGTCGGCCGTGGCCAGTGCCGCTTCGCTTTTTTCCCGCAGATAGGGCAGGCCGGGCCAGTCGGGGCGCCGCGCCAGAAAGGCCATGACATCGCGCGCCGAGCCTTCGCCCGCGCGCAGACGGTGCCATTCGATCACATCGCGGGCGACGGTGGCTTCGGGGCCGGCCATCTCTCCGGCGGCGTCCCATTGCTGCCCCCGGACCAGGTCCAGAGCGTCAGCAAGCCTGTCCGCCTGCGCTATCTGCGGGGTAAGCAGGGGCAGGAGTAGCAGAATGAAGGCCAGAATGCGTGTCATGTCTTGCATTTTCTCGTGAACCGGGGATAGAGGCTGTGACGATAATCCGTGACGCGCCGGTATCAACTCAAAACCCGGTCGTGTCCACCATTCCGGCGGCGCTTTGCCTGCCGACCATTCGCAACTAAGGGAGCGTGCCCATGTTCAAAGGCTCTATGCCAGCCCTCGTCACCCCGTTTCGCAACGGCGAGCTGGATCTGGATACGCTCAAACACTTGGTAGAATGGCATATCGAACAGGGGTCGACCGGTATCGTGCCCGTTGGCACCACCGGTGAAAGCCCGACGCTGAGCCATGAAGAACACGAAACCGTGATCGCCGAGGTGGTCAAGGCCGCAGCAGGCCGGGTCCCGGTCATCGCGGGCGCAGGGTCGAACAACACCGTCGAAGCGATTCGTTTTGTCGAGTTTGCGGCGCGTATCGGTGCCGATGCGGCGCTGGTTGTAACGCCCTATTACAACAAGCCGACCCAGCGCGGCATGGTGGCGCATTTCGAAGCCCTGCACGACTGCGCCGATATTCCGATCGTGATCTACAATATTCCGGGCCGCTCGGTCGTCGACATGACACCGGCGACCATGGGTGAGCTGTCCAAGCTGCCGCGTATCGTTGGCGTCAAGGATGCCACCGGCGATCTGGCCCGCGTTAGCCAGCAGCGAGGCTCCTGCGGTCCCGACTTCATCCAGCTGTCGGGTGAGGACGCAACCGCGCTTGGCTTCAATGCCCATGGCGGCGTTGGCTGCATCTCGGTCACCGCAAACGTGGCGCCGAAACTCTGCGCTGAGTTCCAGGCCGCGACCCTTGCAGGCGACTACAAGACCGCGCTGGACTATCAGGACCGCCTGATGCCCTTGCACGAGGCGATCTTTATTGAGCCGGGCCTTGTGGGCGCGAAATACGGCCTGTCCAAGCTGGGCCTGTGCAGCGAAGAGGTCCGCTGCCCGCTGACCACGCTGGAGGACAGCACCAAGGCAGCGATCGACGCGGCCATGAAGCACGCAGGTCTGATCTAAGGCCAACCGGTTTTCCGATTTAAGAAGGCGGCTCCTTTCGGGGCCGCCTTTTTCGTTGTTCAAATCAGATGCGTTCAGCGTTTGCCGTAGTAGAGGCCGACGACATGTTCAGCCTGGGCAAAGAACAGCCAGCGCAGGCAGGCAATCCCTGCGATATGCAGCAGCACCGCGACGCCTGCCATCAGGTGTTTCATCATCACGCTGTCAAACGGCATCACCATCAGGGCAATCGGCAATGCGAACCCCAGGCCAAAGCCGATGACGCGCAATCTCAAGGCGTGTTTGCGCCCCACCACATAAACGAACTCGCGCAGCAGGTAGTTGCTGCCGGTGTGGGGCGGCTCGAATGCGCGCACGCTGCCTTGATTGCCTAGCCCCGTGGCGGTGGCGATGTCGGTGCCGGAGTGCGCCAGCGCCTTGTCCGTCTTGGCCCAATAGGCCAGCTGGATCACGCCTGCGAGTGCTAGCAGCCATGGCGCAAGGCTCTCTTGTCCGGCCAGCAGCGCACCGCCCGCGATGGCGAAGCTGAGGAAGACCAGCGGCGTCAGCGGGCTGTGCCAGCGCGGGATTGTCTTTAGTTGCGTATAGATCATCGCGGTGGTGAAAACGGTGCCGATGCTGAGCGCAGCGCCCAGAAGGCCGAGGAGGCGCCAGTCAGCGTCCCAGAAAACAGCCCCAGCCGCATACAGCCCCATGACCAGCAGCGCGGCGACGGCAGTGCAGCCTTCGCGGCTGAGCCAGCTTGTGCGCCACTGGCTGAAGGCTTTCCAGGCGCGTTCGGGATGACCAAGGTGAAAGGTCGAGGCCAGAAGCCCGCCCACCGCCAGCGCATAGGCGATGAGGTAGAAGACAAAGGCGACCCAGCCGGTGACGGCGGGCATTCCGAGGCCAAGAAAGGCCAGCAGGCCAAAGCCGAGGCCGGAGAGGGTGGTGAAGATGATGACGGAAGGGGCCGGATGCATCAGCTGTCTCCTCCGGGCAGTTTATCAAGCGCCTTGTCGAGCCAGCCAAGGAAACCGCTGGGTTCCTCCGCGACCGGTGCCAGAAGCGGCGCCAGCACGTCGATCTGATCCTCGATCCGGTCCTTGGGGCGGGGCGGCAGGTATTTGTTCACAGGCTTCGTGCCCATTTCCGGCATCAGATCCATGCCGCCGCGCGCTGCGACCAGTTGCGACACTTCGCTGCCGGGATCGTTCAGATCGCCGAAATGCCGCGCACCGGCTGGGCAGGTGCGCACGCAGGACGGGACGCGGTCCTCTTCGGGCAGGTTGTCGTTATAGATACGGTCCACGCAAAGGGTGCATTTCTTCATGACGCCCTCGGCCAGATCCAGCTCACGCGCGCCATAGGGGCAGGACCAGGCACAAAGGCCGCAGCCGATACAATCGCTTTCGTTGACCAGAACGATGCCATCCTCGACCCGCTTGTAGCTGGCGCCGGTGGGGCAGACGGTGACGCAGGGTGCATCTTCGCAATGCAGGCAGGATTTCGGGAAATGCACCAGCTGGGCAGCGGGGGCGGGCTGGGCGCCTGTGGACTGTGGCTGCACCTCATAGGAATGTACCCGGTTGAGGAAGGTGCCCGAGGGATCGGCGCCATAGGGATCCTGATCCGACAGCGGCGCTCCGTAGTTTTCGGTGTTCCAGCCTTTGCAGGAGATCACGCAGGCATGGCAGCCGACGCAGGTATCAAGGTCGATCACCAGCCCCATCTTGCGATTTGTCTGTGTGGGAAGCTCGGTCATTTGCCTACCTTCCATGTCAGTGTGTCCGGACCGGTGCCCACCGGAGATGCAATCGGATCAAGTGCGGGCTGGCTTTCCGCGATGTCGTCTGGCGGGGCGGCCTTTTCGATCTTCACCTTCAGATCGAACCAGGCAGCCTGTCCGGTGATCGGATCCGAGTTTGCCCAGCGAAGACCATCGCCCTTGGGGGGCAAGAGCTCGTGGATCAGGTGATTGAGCAGGAAGCCCTTTGTGGCCTCTGGTGCGTTTTTATCCAGTGCCCAGGCGCCCTTGCGCTTGCCGATGGCGTTCCAGGTCCAGACCGTGTTTTCATTGAGCGCGGCCATCTCCATCACCGGCACGGTGATCTCTCCGTGCGGAGAGGTGACCCGCGCCCAGTCGCCATCCGACAAGCCGTTTTGCTGCATCAGTTTGGTTGGCACATACAGGGGATTGCGCCCGTGCAATTGCCGCAGCCAGGCGTTTTGGCTGCCCCAGGAGTGATACATCGCCATGGGCCGCTGGGTGAGGGCGTTGATGGTGAAACCTTCGTTGCCATGCTGATCGGTCTCGTACCAGATCGGCAGCGGATCCATCGTGGCCTTGATCCGGTCGCGCAGATGGTCGGGGGGCTGTCGCTCCCCATATCCTTCGGCGGCCAGCTGGAATTTCCGCATCGGCTCCACATAAAGCTGGAACAGATAGGGTTCGGGCTTGTCATAGATCCCCATGCCCACGGCCCAATCCTGATAGGCGCTGTTCCAGGGTTTGTAGTAGAGCGCCGCATCGGGGATATGGCTGACGTGAAATCCGCCATTCTCGATATAGCGGTCGAGTTGTTCGGGGTTCACAGCGCCGCGCCCAGACTGTTCGCCATCGCCGCGCCATCCCGCCAGCGGGCCGATGCCGGGCTTACGCTCGTGGTTGACGATATAGTCGGCGTAATCTTGATATTTCGCGCTGCCGTCCTCATTGGTGAAACCGGGCAGTTTCATCCGGTTCGCCAGCTGCACCAGCGCGGTCTGGAACCCGCGCACGTCCCGGTCCGGCTCCACCACCGGCCAGCGGATGGCATCGGCGGCGGCATCCGCCTCGCAGATCGGGCGATCCAGCAGCGAGATGCAATCGTGCCGCTCCAGATAGGTGGTGTCAGGCAGGATCAGGTCGGCATAGGCCACCATTTCCGATGAATAGGCGTCCGAGTAGATGATGCGCGGAATGACATACTCGCCGTCCTCGTCCGTGTCGGTCAGCATCTCGATCACCCCGCGGGTGTTCATCGAAGAGTTCCACGACATATTCGCCATATACATAAACAGTGTGTCGATCTTGTATGGATCGCCTGCATGGGCGTTGGAGATCACCATATGCATGAGGCCATGGGCGCTCATCGGGTTTTCCCAGGTGAAAGCCTTGTCGATGCGGGCCGGGCTGCCGTCTTTGCACAGGGCCAGATCATCGGGGCCATGCACAAACCCCAGATGCGGGCCATCCAGCGCGCAGTCGGGTTTCACGCCGCAGTGCGGTTTGGGATGCGCGGTCGCGGGTTTGGGGTAGGGCGGTTTGAAGCGGAAACCGCCGGGGACCTCGACCGTGCCCAGAAGGATCTGCAGGACGTGCAGCGCACGGCAGGTCTGGAACCCGTTGGCATGGGCCGAGACCCCGCGCATGGAGTGGAAGGATACTGGGCGCCCCACCATCGTCTTGTGAGTCTCGCCGCGGAAATCGGTCCACTCCTGATCAAGCTCGAACGCCTCGTCAAAGGCGACACGGGCAATTTCAGCGGCGATGGCGCGGATGCGACTGGCGGGGATACCGCATTGCTCGGCCACGGTTTCAGGGGCGTAGTCATCAGACAGATACCGCTCGGCCAGCAGGTGGAACACCGGCCTGTGGGTGACACCGGCATGGCGATAGGTGGCATGCAGGTCCGGGCGTACGCCTGGCTGGTCAAAGGGCGTCAGCTTGCCGGTATTGCGGTCTATCACCAACTCCTTGCCAGTCTCATCGCGCAGGAACAGGCCCTGTTCAGGTCCGTCGCTGGCGTTTACCAGCACCGGCGCATTGGTAAAACGGCTGAGATAATCAAGGTCGATCTTACCGGCCTTCAGCAGCACATGCACCATGGAGAGGATGAACAGCCCGTCGGTGCCCGGCGTGATGCCGACCCAGTCATCCGCCACCGCGTTATAGCCGGTGCGGATCGGGTTGACTCCGATCACCCGCGCGCCGCGCGCCTTGATCCGGCCGATACCCATCTTGATCGGGTTGCTATCATGATCCTCGGCCACGCCGAACAGCATGAACAGCTTGGTATGATCCCAGTCGGGCTGACCGAATTCCCAGAAGGCACCGCCCATGGTGTAGATGCCAGCCGTCGCCATATTGACCGAGCAGAAGCCGCCGTGCGCGGCATAGTTGGGGGTGCCGAAATTCTGCGCCCAGAAACTGGTGAAGCTCTGCGACTGATCGCGGCCGGTGAAAAACGCCAGCTTTTCTGGTGCATTCTTGCGCAGCGGCTCCATCCAGGAGGCCGCCAGATCCAGCGCCTCGTCCCAGGTGATTTCCTGAAACTGTCCTGACCCGCGCGGGCCGACCCGCTTCAGCGGCGCACGCAGCCGCGAGGGCGCGTTGTGCTGCATGATGCCAGCGCTGCCCTTGGCGCAAAGAACACCCTTGTTCACCGGGTGGTCGCGGTTGCCCTCGATATAGGCGACCTGTTTCTTGCCATCGCTGCCTGTCTTCATATGCACGTTGATGCCGCAGCGGCAGGCGCACATATAGCAGGTGGTCTGGCGGATCTCCTCGGAAACCGGGGGCGAGGTGTCGATCTGAGGCTGGTTGAAACCCATGGGTCATCCCTGTTCGTCGCGTCGGGGCAGGCTAGGTCGGATCAGTCTGCCGCGCGAGAGTTTTCTGTTTTTCCCGGTTTTTCCGGGAATGTGTTCTTTGAAATCGTTTTGGTGGGGATCAGCGATCTGCAATCGGCACATAACCGCGCGGTTCCGGCCCGTTGTACAGCGTCAGCGGCCGGATCAGGATATTGCCGCGCTGCTGCTCGATGCATTGGATCACCCAGCCTGGCATGCGCCCAATGGCGAAGATCGACACATAGAGGTCCATCGGGATGCCGTGCAGCTGGTAGATCACGCCGGAATAGAAATCGACGTTCACATTAAGGCCGTGGCGGGCATAGGGAGACATGGCCTCGACCACCGCCTGTAGGATTTCGTACCACTCGGGGGCGCCCATTTCCTCGCCCAGCTTGCGCACGCCTTCGCGCATGTGGCGAGCGCGGGGATCTTCCTTGCGGTAGACCCGGTGGCCAAAGCCGGTGACGGCTTCTTTCGCCGCGCGCTTGGCCTTCACGTAGGCGGCGGCCTTGTCCGGGGTGCCGATCTCGTGGACCATTTTCATCACGTCCTCGGCGGCGCCGCCGTGGGCTGGACCCGCGAGGGTCGACAGCGCCGTGACGATGGCGCCATGAAGATTAGCCTCGGTCCCGACTGTGACGCGTGCGGCAAAGCTGGAGGCGTTGGAGCCGTGTTCGGCGTGCAGAATGAAATCCACATCCGCCAGGCGCGCGGCATCCACGCTGGGTTTCTCTCCCTTCAGCATCCACAGCCAGTTGGCTGCATGACCCAGTGTCATGTCCGGCGCCACCGGATTGCGGCCGTTGCGGATTGCTTCATGCGCGGCGATGATCATCGGCACCTGGCTGGTCAGACGCACGCCATTGGCGAGGAAGGCCTCCTCGCCGACCTGCTGGCTGGCAGGCTCTAACGCTGCAAGGGCCGACACACAGGTGCGCAGCACATCCATCGGGTGGCCGTCCTTGCAGGCGCGGATGATTGCGTGGATCTCATCCGGCAGCACCCGCGCCGCTTTCAGATCGGCATCGAAATCCGCCAGTTGCCCTGCGGTTGGCAGCTCGCCGTAGATCAGCAGGTAACAGACCTCTTCAAAGGTGGAATGGGTAGCCAGATCGTGGATGGAATAGCCGCGATAGCTCAGCTCGCCCTTGGCCCCATCAATATCTGAAACGCCGGAGCGTTCGAAGTAGACGCCCTTCAGGCCGCGGTTGATCTTGACGTTTTCGCTCATTGCTGGCTCCTTCGTGTGGCAAGGGAGAATGATATGACTGTTCTGGAAAATGCATTTGAAGCGGCAAAGGCACGGCGGGCGCGGGTGGTTTTCCCGGAAATGGAAGACGCACGGGTGGCAGAGGCCACGCAGCGTCTGCGCGCCGACGGCCTGTGCGACCCCTTGCCGCTGGCGGAGCCGTCCGAGGCCCATGTGGAGGCCTTGGTTACCGCGCGCGGTCTGAAAGAGGTGATCGCAAAACGCATGGTTTCCAAACCCTTGTACCGCGCTGCCGCGATGGTTGCGCTGGGCGAGGCAGATGCGATGGTCGCAGGCGCCGATGTTCCCACCCGCCGGGTGATCGAGGCGGCAAGCATTGGTATTGGGTTGGCCGACGGGGTGTCCTTGCCCTCGTCATTCTTCCTGATGGTATTTCCGGATGGGCGCGAGCTGGTCTTTGCCGACTGCGCGGTGAACGTGGCGCCCGATGCGGCGCAACTTGCCGATATCGCACGCGCTTCGGCGGCCTCCGCCAAGGCCCTGCTGGGCACTGCGCGGGTGGCGATGCTGTCCTTTTCCACCGGCACATCGGGTGACGGCGACAGCGTGGCGCGGGTGCGCGAAGCAGCCGAGCTTGCGGGTTTTGCTGGGCCAGTGCAGGCGGATGCGGCGCTGAACGGTGCCATCGCCGCCAAGAAGGGGATCGAGGCTCTGGATGCCAATGTGCTGATCTTTCCCAGCTTGGATGCGGGCAATATCGGGTACAAGCTGTGCCAGGAACTGGCAGGTGCGCAGGCGCTGGGGCCGTTCCTGCAGGGCTTTGCCCGCCCAGTCTGCGATCTTAGTCGGGGCGCCAGCGTTGACGACATCGTCGCGGCAACGGTGCTGACCGCCGCGCAGGTCTGAGGGATATGCCGGACGCGGCTCATGTCGCCTCCGGCATCAGGGTAAGGGCGTCCATGGCGATCTGCCGCTCTTCATCCGCCGGGATCACCCAGATTTTCACCGCTGAAGACTGGCAATGCAGCGCCATCTGACGGGCCTCATTGGCATCGGGGTCCATACGCACACCAATCCATTCAAGGCCCCGCAGAATTCGCGCGCGGATGGCGGTGGCGTTCTCTCCGATGCCGCCGGTGAATGCGATGGCGTCGATGCCTTCGAGCGCGGCAATCAGACTGCCCGCATGACGCAGGGTCCAGTAGCAGAAGTGATCGATGGCAAAGGCGCTGTCGGCGCTGGGGTCCAGCATCAGTTTGCGCATGTCGGATTTGCCTCCCGAAAGACCCAGAAGCCCGCTTTCGTGGTTGAGGATCGCCTTGGTGCGCTCCAGCCCGTTGTCCTCCACGAGGCGCAGGACGGCATTCGCGTCGATGCCGCCCGACCGCGTACCCATGGTCAGCCCGTCCAGCGGTGAATAGCCCATGGTGGTGGCGATGGATTGCCCGCCCCGGATTGCACAAAGCGAGGCGCCATTGCCCAGATGAAAGGCCAGCAGCCGGGCGGGCAGTTTATCACCAGAGAGGTCCGGCAGGCGCCGCACCAGTGCCGCGTAGGACAGCCCATGGAAGCCATAGCGGCGGATGCCCTTGGTCTCGATCATGCGCGGGATGGCATAACGGGTCGCCACATCGGGATTGGTGGCGTGGAAGGAGGTGTCGAAACTGGCGAACTGCGGTAGGTCCGGGGCGAGTTCCCCCATGGTGTCGATGGCGGCCAGGCTGTGTGGATTGTGCAGCGGCGCCAGCGGGGTGCACTCGGCGATCTCGGCGCGGACCTCGGGCGTGATGCGGGTGGGGGCGGTCAGATTGCGTCCGCCATGCACCACCCGGTGGCCTATCGCCGTCAAGCTGCCTGCCGTGATGCCGCGATCCGCCAGCGCGTTCAGGATGGCCGAAAGCGCGGCCTTATGGTCGATAAAGGGGATTTCGGTCTCGGCGCCGTCCACGATCAGCCGCGAGGCGCCGCCGATCCCGTCGGCAAGACCCTGCACCTGCTCTTCGAACGCGCTGTCGAAGACAGCGAATTTGATGGAAGAGGATCCGGCATTGAGGATCAGAACCCGTGCATCGGCCATCAGAGCACCCGCACGATGTTCAGCACCGAAAGCACGGTCAGCAACAGCACGATACCACGGCGGAAATTCTTCTGGTCGGCGCTGGCAAAGCGCTGGCTGCCGGTCCAGATCCCGGCCCCAAGGATGGGAAAGGCAAGCAGCACCCCGTAAAGCGTGTCGACCCCGGTCAGCCCGTTTGCCGCCATCACCGGCAGGGCCATCATGTCGATGCCGGTCAGAAACACGATCATGGTGGCGCGAAATACGGCAGGGGGGATGGGCTGGGCGGTCAGAAACGCGGCAGCGGGCAGGCCGCCGACACCGGCGCTGTTGGCAATGCCGGCCACAAGACCGACGCCGAGGTTGCCTTTGCCCCCGATGGGGCGGCGCAGCTGCCAGCCGCTGAGCAGGATGAGGCTTAGCATCAGCACAAGTGCCGATATGGCAAGCCGGGCCTGATCTTCGCCCAGGCGGGACATGATGGCGATGGCGGGGACCGTGGCAATGGCGGCCCCGCCCAGCAGCAACAATGCCCGCTGCCAGTCGATATGAGGCCGGATGCCGCGCGCCTGAAAGGCGGTCATCGTGATTTCACAAGCAAAGACCACCGGGATCAGCGGCAGTGGGTTGGTCACCAGCGCTGCCAGAATGATAAAGATTGCCGAGAAGCCAAATCCCGAATAGCCACGGATAAAGGCCGCCACAAACAATGCGGCGGCCAGATAGGCGCCCTGACCTCCATTCAGATCAAATGGCAGATCAAAGGGCAGCATCATTGCGTTCAGCCGACCTGTTGCGGACGCATGTCGTCGGCAGAGATGCCAGCGACCTCGACCGGGTTCTTCATGGCGTCGCGGCGGAAGGGTTCACCCAGTTCCTGGTTGATCATGGCCTCGATGAGGGTGGTGATACCGTTCTTCTGGTCCTCGATCGCCTGTGCCAACGCAGCGGTCAGCTCTTCCATGGTGCGGGCGACGACGCCTTTCAGGCCGCAGGCATTGGCGATCCCGGCATAAGAGACCTGCTGATCCAGCTCGGTGCCGACAAAGTTGTCATCGAACCACAGGGTCGAGTTCCGTTTCTCTGCGCCCCACTGGTAGTTGCGGAATACCACCTGAGTGACAGCGGGCCATTCCTCGCGGCCAATCGCGGTCAGCTCGTTCACGGCGATGCCAAAGGCACCGTCGCCGGAGAAGCCCACGACCGGCACGTCCGGGCAGCCGATCTTGGCGCCTACCACGGCAGGCAGGCCGTATCCGCAGGGACCGAACAGACCCGGTGCCAGATATTTGCGGCCCTCGTCAAAGGACGGATAAGCGTTGCCGATGGCGCAGTTGTTGCCGATGTCGGAAGAGATGATCGCTTCGCGGGGCAGCGCCGACTGGATCGCGCGCCAGGCCATGCGAGGGCTCATCCAATCCGGTTTGTCGGCGCGGGCGCGTTCATTCCAGGTGGTGCCGGGATCGTCATCCTCGTGGTCCATCGAGCTGAGCTGTTGCGCCCAGCGGGATTTGGCTTCGGCGATCCGCGCCTTGCGATCCGCGCGGCCTTCGTCGCCAGCGCTGTCGCTCAACTGGTTCAGGATCGTCGTGGCCACCTTGGCCGCATCGCCAACGATGCCAACCGTCACCGGTTTGGTCAGGCCGATGCGGTCCGGGTTGATGTCGACCTGAATGATCTTGGCTTCGGTGGGCCAATATTCCATCCCATAGCCGGGCAGGGTCGAGAAGGGGTTGAGCCGGGTGCCAAGGCAGAGCACCACATCGGCTTCCTTGATCAGTTCCATACCGGCCTTTGAGCCGTTGTAGCCAAGCGGACCTGCGAACAGCGGATGCGATCCGGGGAAGGCGTCATTGTGCTGGTAGCCGACGCAGACGGGGGCATCGAGACGTTCTGCCAGCGCCTTGGAGGCGGCGATGCCACCCTTGGACAGCACCACACCGGCACCGTTCAGGATCACCGGGTTCTTGGCGTTCGACAGCAGGTCAGCCGCCTGCGCTAGCGCGGTTTCGCCCCCGGTGGGGCGTTCGAATTCGACGATGGCGGGCAGAGCAACGTCGATGACCTGGGTCCACATATCGCGCGGAATGTTCAGTTGCGCCGGGGCCGAGGCGCGTTTGGCCTGCATGATCACCCGGTTCAGAACTTCGGCCACGCGGGAGGGATCGCGCACCTCTTCCTGATAGGCGACCATGTCCTCGAACAGTTTCATTTGCTCGACTTCCTGGAAACCGCCCTGACCGATGGTCTTGTTCGCCGCCTGCGGGGTGACCAGCAGCAGCGGGGTGTGGTTCCAGTAGGCGGTTTTGACGGCGGTGACAAAGTTGGTGATGCCAGGGCCGTTCTGGGCGATCATCATCGACATCTTGCCGGTGGCGCGGGTGTAGCCATCGGCCATCATGCCGGCGCTGCCTTCATGCGCGCAGTCCCAGAAGGTGATGCCTGCCTTGGGAAACAGGTCCGAAATCGGCATCATCGCCGAGCCGATAATCCCGAAAGCATGTTCAATCCCATGCATTTGCAGGGTTTTGACAAAGGCTTCCTCGGTGGTCATTTTCATGGTGTGTTCTCCTGATGAGACGCTGACAGGGCCAGGCCGGCGCCGGGCGTTATATCCGGTTTAGGCTGTCGGAAGGGGAGGGGTTAGGGCCAGATACCTGTCCGGATTAGGGCCAGATATGGCGCGGCCTGATGGGGGTGTATCACGGCTGCAGAAAACGCATGCGCGCCTGTGGCCGCGGCAACCTCAGGACGGTTTCAGCGCCTCGGACAGCAGCGCCAGCCCTGGTTCGATACGGTTTGCCGGGATCGAGGAATAGCCCAGCCGGTAATAGTTCTGCTTGCGGTGTTGGGGCGCAAAGAAGGGCGCGCCGGGTTCGATGATGACGCTCTTTTCCCTCAGGCGCTCTGCTGCGGCGGCGGTATCGACGCCCTCCGGCGCGCGCATCCAGAGGGATGAGCCACCGTAGACGCCAACACCCGAGATCGACAGCCCATGCGCGGCGATGGCCTCTTCGATGACCAGGCGGCGGTTGTGCAGTTCCTTGGCGGTGCGACGGATCTGGGAATCGTAGTGACCGAGGGAGAGGAAATAGGCGACAGTGCGCTGAATGTGCCCAGGCGGGTGGCGCAGCACGCTGGCGCGCAGGGCGCGGGCCTGACGGATGAAGCTTTCGGAGCCTACCAGATAGCCCAGTCGCAGCCCCGGAAACAACGATTTGGAAAAGCTGCCGACATAGACCACGCGCCCGTCGGTATCGAGGGATTTGAGCGCCGGGGAGGGGGCGCCGAGGAAGGACATCTCGAACTCGTAGTCGTCCTCGACAATCACCGCGTCGATCTCGCGGGCGCGCTCCAGCAGTTGCTTGCGCCGGGCCATGGGCATGGTGGCGGTGGTCGGGCTTTGGTGGCTGGGGGTGCAAAAGATCACGTCGGTGTCTTCCGCGATCTGCTCCGGCGGCAGACCGTCGGCATCCACCGGAATACAATCCATCTGGCAGCGCACATGGGTCAGCTGATCGCGCAGGGTGTAATAGGTCGGATCCTCGATCGCCGCTTTACGCCCCCGGTTCAGCAAAAGCTGGATCACCAGCCACAGGGCATTCTGCGCCCCGAGGGTGATCAGGATCTGCTCGGGGCGGGCGGTGACACCACGGCGTGGCAGGGTGTGGCGGGCGATATATTCGATCAGCAGGGGATCATCCTGATCGAAATAGTCGTTGGTCAGCGCGGCAAAGTCTTTCTGCCCCAGCGCCCGCAGCGCGCAAAGCCGCCAGTTGGCATGATCAAACAGCGAGGCATCGGCCTGACCATAGATGAAAGGATAGCGGTAGTTGCGCCAGTCCCGCGGTTTGCGGGGCGTATCGCCACCGGTAAAGGTGCGGGCAATGGCCTGCGACCAGTCTACCGCGTCATCAGAGCGTTGCGGCGGCGTGTAACTGGGCGGCACCGGCGCGTTTTCCGAGACGTAATACCCAGACCGCCCGCGCGACGTCAGATAGTCATTGGCCAGAAGTTCCGTATAGGCCAGCGTCACGGTGATGCGGCTAATGCCAAGGTGGCTGGCCAGTTTGCGCGAGGATGGCAGCTTCTCTCCGACCCGGAAACGGCCCGACAGAACGCCTTCGGCGATCATCTCCTGGATCTGCGCCTGAAGCGTGCCCTGCGCATCCGGGTTGAGAAAGAATGTGTCGACGGAAATGGCCATTCCGGGACAGTAGGCTGGCCTTAGGGCGAGCGCAATCTGGACTTACCATCCCGGATGATTTTTTGAGCTTGATTTTGAGTGTCAAATCGAAATAACTAGTTTTATGGCTTTATTGGAGCATGTCATGCAGTGGGAAGAAGCAGCAGGTGGTTTTGCGGCCATGGGGTCAGAGGCGCGTCTAAAGGTCCTGCGCTGTCTGGTCCGGGCAGGGCGCGATGGATTGCGGGTTCAGGACATTCAGACCCGCACGGGCATCGCGCCCTCGACGCTGGCGCATCATTTGAAATTTCTTTCGGGCGCCGGTGTCGTGGTGCAGGAGAAGGTGGGACGCGCGACGATTAGCCGGGCCGATTTCGACCGGCTGCGGGCGCTGGCGGACTTCATTCTCTGTGAATGCTGCTCGGATCAAATGCAGGAGGCTGCAAACGATGGCTGATCTCACTCAAAATCTCGGGGCCTCGCAGGCGCTGCTGCGCTGGCTCAAAACGCCCTGGGCCGTGATCGTGGCGCTGCTGGTTTCTGTTGCGGTGCTGGATATGGGAAATTTCCAGACCATTGTGATCTTTGCGCTGAATGCGCTGGCCCATACCGGTCGTTACATCCTGTTTGCTGTGCTGCTACTGGCGTATCTGAAGGCAACCGGCGCCGAAGCTCTGGTGGCGCGGGCCTTTGAGGGGCGCGAGGTGCGGATGATCTTTCTTGCGGCGGTGTTTGGCGGACTGGCGCCCTTCTGTTCCTGCGAGGTCATTCCCTTTATCGCCGGGCTGCTGGCTTTGGGCGCGCCGTTGTCGGCTGTCATGGCATTCTGGCTGTCCTCACCGCTGATCGATCCGCCGACGTTGTTGATCACCGCCGGGGCGCTGGGCTGGCCCTTTGCCATCGGCAAGGCGGTTGCTGCCGTGGCGCTGGGGCTGTTCGGGGGCTTCGCGATCAAGGCGCTGATGGGCCACGGTGTCTTCGCAAACCCGCTGAAGCAGGTGCAGAAAACCAGCTGTTGCGGATGCGGTGCGCCAAAGGCCGATGCAAAGCCGGTCTGGGCCTTCTGGTCCGACCCTGAGCGTCGGCAACGGTTCCGTAGCGAATTTGTCGCCAACGGTCTGTTCCTGCTGAAGTGGCTGGCGCTGGCCTATGTGCTGGAGGCGCTGCTGGTGTCCTATGTCCCGGCGGATGTCATTGCGGGTCTGGTCGGCGGTGAAGGCGTGGTGCCGATTGCCGTGGCCGCGCTGGTGGGCATGCCGGCCTACCTCAACTCCTACGTGGCGCCGCCGCTGCTGGCGGGACTGATAGAGCAGGGGATGAGCGCTGGGGCGGCGATGGCCTTTTTGATTGCCGGTGCGGTGAGTTCGATCCCGGCCATGGCTGCGGTCTGGTCGCTGGTGAAGCCGCAGGTCTTTGCCGCCTATCTGGGGCTGGGGGTCAGCGGTGCAATCCTGTCCGGCATTCTGTTTCAGATGCTGTGAGGGGGCGCGGGCGGGGCGCTCCCGCCCGGATCGCGGCAATCGAAGATTGCTCCTCTCCCGTTGGGCCAAGCGCCGCGCTGACGCGCGGCGCTTTTTCTTGCTGAGATAGCCCTTACGGGGCAGGTCTGCCCCGTAAGGGCCGTTTCCGAGTGTCTTAAGATTTGCGCGTCAAGGACAAGCCGCCTGACGGCGGGGCCTTGCGGCCTCCTTGACCCGCGGGGGGATCACCTTTGGGTCATGAATTCCAGGTTTGCGCGGACCGCGGGCCAATCGGCGGCGGTGATGGAGTAGACAGCGGAATCACGCAGGCTGCCGTCGGGCATGATCATGTGCGCCCGCAGGATACCGTCCAGCTGGGCGCCGAGCCGTTCGATTGCGGCGCGGCTTTGCCGGTTGAGGCGGTGGGTGCGGAATTCCACCGCGATGGCATCGCGGTCTTCGAATGCGTGGCGCAGCATCATGAGCTTGCAGGCGGTGTTGATCCCGGTGCGCTGTACCGATTTGCGGTACCAGGTGGAGCCGATTTCGACGCGGCGGTTGCCGTGGTCGATATTCATGTAGGTAGTCATGCCCAGGGCGCGGCCCTGTGGGTCGAGGATGGCGAAAGGCACCATGGATCCTGCCTCCTGAAGCGCGAGGCGGCGGTCGATTTCTGCCGGGACCCGGTCCGGTGTGGGGACCGTAGTGTACCAGAGCCGGTGCAGGGCGCCATCGTCCGCAGCCTCTGCCAGATCCGGGGTGTTATCCCGTGTGAGCGGTGCCAGTGTCACCTTGTCCGAGGTCAGGGTGGATGCTGTCATCCAGAGAGGGCCGGGCATGGCGGGCTTCCTTGTGCTGTGTCGCCCCGCCAGAAAAGAGGAAAGGCGGCCCGGTGCAAAGGGCCGCCTTTCAAAAATCTAAGTAGTCCAATTGGCCTGATCAGCCAAAGACCTTGGTCAGGGCCACGTCCACCGCATCGGTGATGGCGTCGATATCCTCGGCCGTTGCGATCAGTGCCGGGCTGAAGCAGAGGGTGTTGTTCTTGCCGGGGATCGAACGGTTGGTGACGCCAATGATAACGCCTTGGGCGCCGACCTCGGCCACTACGGCCTGTGCCTGTTTCTCGTCCACCGGTTCCTTGCTTTCGCGGTCGGTGACCAGTTCGGCGCCGAGGAACAGACCCTTACCGCGCACATCGCCGATCACGGGGTGTTTTTCCTGCAGCGCCTTGAGGTTGTTCATCATCCGCTCGCCCATGGCGGTGCAGTTGTCGAGCAGGCCCTCGTCTTCGATGATCTGCATGTTGGCCAGCGCGGCAGCGGGACCAGCGGTGCAGCCGCCGAAGGTGGAGATGTCACGGAAATAGTTCATCGGATCGTCCGCGTCGTCCTTGAACATCTCGAAGATTTCTTCGGTGGTGACCATGCAGGCGATCGCAGCATAGCCCGAGGCGACGCCTTTGGCCATGGTGACGAAATCGGGCTGGATGCCGTAGTGCTGGTAGCCGAACCAGGTGCCGGTACGACCGATCCCGCAAACCACCTCGTCGATGTGCAGCAGGATGTCATATTTCTTGCAGATCTCCTGCACCCGCGGCCAATAGCCTTCGGGGGCCTCGATCACGCCGCCGCCGGCAGTCACCGGTTCCAGGCAGAGGGCGCCAACGGTGTCGGGTCCTTCGCGCAGGATAACCTCTTCGATCAGGTTGGCGGCCGCGATGCCGAATTCCTCGCCCGACAGATGCTCAAGACCCAGCTCGTGCTTGCGGTATTCCATGCAGTGGGGCACCCGTACGAAACCGGGGGCAAAGGGGCCGTATTGGGCGTTGCGCTCATCCTGGCCGCCCGCCGACATCGCCGCCAGGGTGGAGCCGTGGTAATCGCGGTCGCGGTAAAGGATCTTGTGCTTCTTGCCGCCGTATTTCTTGTGCGCGATCTGGCGCACCATCTTGAAGGCTTTCTCGTTCGCCTCGGAGCCGGAGTTGTTGTAGTAAACGCGGCTCATGCCGGGCATCTTCTCGATCAGCTTTTCGGCAAAGAGCGAGCCGGGAATAGAACCTGCGGACTGCGCGAAATAGCAAAGCTTCATCAACTGGTCATAGACCGCCTTGCAGATTTCCTCGCGGCCATAGCCGACGTTCACCGTCCAGACCCCACCGGAGACCGCGTCCAGCCATTCCTTGCCGTTCTGGTCCCAGACCCGCATGCCTTTGCCTTCGACGATGATCCGGGGATCGCTGGTCTCAAAGGGTTTGTGCTGGATCAGGTGGTGCCAGACATGCGCCTTGTCGGCGTCAATCACCCGGCTGAGGTCGTTTTCGTTGAACGTGCCGTCCATGACATGTCCTTCCCTAAAAAGTGGTGTTCTGGTCCGGCGCGCAAAACAGCAAGCCGGACTTTTCTGAGTTTGACGAAACGCCAAATCTGCCGCTTGCACTAGGTCCAGATGGTGATGAGCTTTGTGGCCAGTGCAGCGAGTTTCCTGCGCCGCCCGTATCAGGCCCCTGTTTTCAAGGGCAGAACTTCCGTTCTTTGCCTTGGGTGCGCCGCTATGCTCCAGCGGTTTTCCGCATGTGGCCCGGCAGGTTGCCCGAAAATCGGGCGTGGCAGTGTTCCGGGGCGGGTGATCCGGGGATAAACGCGGGTTTTCCCAGTATATCGCGATCCGGTGCAGATCAAAAGAACGTGTGTTCTTTCGTGTGTTAATTGAGAGCGTGCATTTTTCCTATCATGGTCGGGCGCAGCATTGGCCAGCGGAGAATGGGCGTGGCGGAGTTCACAGTGATGGTTGCCCCGAGTGGGGCACGGCGTGGCAAGCGGGATCATTTGAACCTGCCGGTGACACCTGAGGAAATCGCGCAGACGGCCGCGGACTGTTATGTGGCCGGAGCAGGGGCGCTGCACCTGCATGTGCGGGATGAGGAGGGTCGGCATTCGCTGGACGTCGGGCGCTATCGCACGGCGATGGAAGCGGTGCAGGAGGCGGCGCCCGGCATGAAGGTGCAGATCACCACCGAAAGCGCGGGTCTCTTCTCTCCCAAGGACCAGTTACATTGCCTGATGCAGCTGCGCCCGGCGGCGGCCTCGGTCTCGGTCCGGGAAATGGCGCGGGATCTGGCAGTAGCCGCGCGGGCCTATGCATTTAGTGCTGAGGTCGGAACGCGGGTTCAGCATATCCTGTATGGGTCGTCCTGTATCGCGCAGCTGAAGGAATGGTACGGCGATGGCACGGTGCCGCCCTCGATGCACGATGCGATCTTTGTCCTCGGAAGCTACGCACCGCCGGTGTTGGGGCAGCCGGAGGATCTGGCCGGGTTTCTGTCGGCGGCAGCGGATCTGAAACTCAACTGGACCGCCTGCGCCTTTGGCCGCAACGAACGGGCCTGCCTGCTGGCGGCGATTGCTGCCGGAGGGGATGCGCGAATCGGATTTGAGAATAATATTGAAACGCCGGAGGGCGAGATGCTGCAGGACAATGCAGCCTCGGTAGCGGCGCTGGTCAGGGCCGCACAGGATGCCGGTCACAGCCTCAAGGAGGGCTGAAAATGTCTCATGTATTTCCCCGTCATACCAAGGCGAACCTGCCCACTGCCGTGGGGGGCGATGGCTGTTACCTCATTGATTCAACAGGAAAGCGGTATTTCGACGGATCGGGTGGCGCGGCGGTGTCCTGCCTTGGCCATTCCGATGCGGCGGTCATCGCGGCGGTGCAGCAGCAGGTGGGACAGCTGGCTTTTGCCCATACCGGCTTCATGACCTCGGAACCGGCCGAGGCGCTCGCCGATCTGCTGATAGCCAATGCGCCGGGCGATCTGGACCGGGTCTATTTTGTCTCGGGCGGATCCGAGGCGACCGAGGCGGCGATCAAGCTGGCACGACAGTATTTCCTGGAAAAGGGGGAGCCGGAGCGGCGGCACCTGATTGCCCGGCGGCAAAGCTATCACGGCAACACGCTTGGCGCCTTGGCGGCGGGTGGCAATGCCTGGCGGCGGCAGCAGTTCGATCCGCTGCTGATCGGCGTGTCCCATATCGCGCCTTGTTATGAATATGTGGACCGGGCCGAGGGCGAGAGCAGTTTTGACTATGGCCAGCGCGCCGCGGATGAACTGGAGGCGGAGATCCTGCGTCTTGGCCCCGAAACCGTGATGGCCTTCATGGCCGAACCAGTAGTGGGCGCCACATCCGGGGCGGTACCTGCGGTCGAAGGCTATTTCAAACGCATCCGCGAGATCTGCGACAAATATGGCGTGCTGCTGATCCTGGATGAGGTCATGTGCGGCATGGGACGTACCGGTCACCTGTTTGCCTGTGACGCCGACGGTGTCGTGCCCGACATCCTGTGTATCGCAAAGGGGTTGGGTGCGGGTTACCAGCCGATCGGGGCGATGCTATGCTCCCGCCAGATCCATGAGGCCATCGAAGGCGGCAGCGGCTTTTTCCAGCACGGGCATACCTATATCGGCCATCCGGTGGCCACGGCGGCCGGGCTGGCGGTGGTGAGCCAGATGCTGGAGCGGGATCTGGTGACTCGCTGCGCGGCAATGGGCGATCGCCTGCAATCTGCCCTGCAGGAGCGGTTCGGCCAGCATCCCAATGTCGGCGACATTCGCGGGCGTGGTCTGTTTCGGGGCATCGAGCTGGTCCGTGACCGCGACAGCAAGACGCCCTTTGACCCGTCACTTGGGCTGGCGGGGAAGATCAAGAAGGCCGCTTTTGAAGCCGGGCTGATCTGCTATCCGATGTCGGGCACCCGCGATGGCCGCAACGGCGATCACATTCTTCTGGCGCCGCCCTTTATCATTTCGGGGGATCAGATCACCGAGGTGGTCGACAAGCTGGACGTGGCGATAACACAGTCCCTGCCTCAAGGCTGACAGGGGTCATCGTCATGATCATCGCCATCGTCAGAATTCCGCTGGAAGGACCGAAACGGGATGCGGATCTGGTTGCCCGCCAATCCGTTGAAGCGACAAAGATTTTCCACGACGTCAAGGGTTTGAGGCGTAAGTATTTCCTCAACAGCGACGCAGGTGGTGGTGGAATTTACGAGTTCGATACCCGTGCGGATGCCGAAGCCTGGTTCAATGAAGGATGGGCGGACTGGATGGCGGGGCGCTTTGGTGTGCGCCCGACGCTGGAGATCTACGACAATCCTGTCGTGCTCGACAATGAGCAGGATGAGGTGCGGGTGAACGGTGACCGGATTGAACCGCCTTGGATTGACGCAGGCTGAGCATCCCTGATTTGCCCATAGGTCGAAAGCGGGAGACACGCAAAATGCATGCCCAGAGGATTGATTAGTTTGCAATGTCTGGGGGTGAATGGTGGAGCCTAGGGGAGTCGAACCCCTGACCTCTTGCATGCCATGCAAGCGCTCTCCCAACTGAGCTAAGGCCCCATTCACATCCGGCTTGGCTGTTGCCTCATCCGGTGTGAGTGGTCGTTTAAGGGACGATGGAGCAGGCTGCAAGTGCAAAATGCACCATCATTCAGAGTTTTTTTGTGGCCCATCCGGGCCCGGGTGAAGCGGGGCCGAAACTGCCCCGGTCAATCCGCCATTTGGCGGCATCCGGGCCCATACGCGGGCCTTGAATCAGGACTCGTCGTCCTCGGATGCGACGTCGGCGATCTCGTCGAGCGAGACGTTGTCGTCATCGTCATCATCGTCCAGAACGTCATCGCCCAGATCCAGATCGACGTCTTCGTCATCTTCCAGAACTGCGTCGTCCCCGTCCATGTTCTCTTTGGCCTTCATCGATGCAGCATCTTCCGAGTCGGCTTCGATCATGCGGCTCTTGCCGGTGTCGAGGGCAACGACCTCGCCCGTGTAGGGGCTGACGATCGGGTCCTTGTTCAGGTCATAAAAGCGTTTTCCGGTGGTCGGGCAAACGCGCTTTACACCCCATTCTTCCTTGGGCATGTGGATCCCCTTGATTTACTGGTGAGTCGTATCGACGATTCAGGTGCCTTGCCATATGAGGATGGTACTGTCAAAGCCTTTGCCTGCTAGGGAGAGCCGATGAGCGCCCATCATCTGCCGGGGGACCCTCCGGTGCCACTGTTTCTGCGTCGCTCCGCGCGTGCGCGTCGGATCAGCCTGCGGATTTCCGCGCTGGACGGTCGGGTCACGCTGACATTGCCCAAGTCTCTGCCTGAACGCGCGGCCCTGGAATTTGCCGCCGAGAAGGAAGATTGGATCCGCGGGCATTTGGCGCGTCATCCCGGACAGGTCGCGGTGACATTTGGAACGGTGCTGCCGGTGGCCGGGCGCGACTTGCGGGTCGTGCGCGGGCAGGCGCGGGGCGTGCGGGTCGGCGGGGATGAGATCGCGGTCTCTGGTGACCGGCCGGCCCGATCGTTGGAACGCTACCTGCGGGAATTGGCCCGGGATCGGCTGGCCGCGGCGTCGGATGCCTATTCGGCGCAGCTGGGCCGTCCGTTTCACAAGCTGGTTCTGCGCGACACGCGCTCGCGCTGGGGGTCATGTTCCTCGGCCGGGGCGCTGATGTATTCTTGGCGTCTGATCCTCGCCCCGCCAGAGGTCCTGCGTTATGTGGCTGCGCATGAGGTGGCGCATTTGCAGGAAATGAACCACTCGGCAGATTTCTGGACCGTGGTTCAGGATCTTTTCGGCGATCATGAGGCGCCGCGCAGATGGCTGAGGGAGAATGGCAGTCAGTTGCACCGCTACCGGTTCACGGACTGACCAAGGTGGTGCCATCAAGGATGTGCGCGCGTGGCGCATTGACCTTGGTTTCATTTGTGATCACAACAGGCCATGACCTTGTCTACCCGCTCCACATCCGACGGGCTGTCGTCAGCCCATGATCGCGTCTACCGGGCGCTGCGCACGCGTATCATGCACGGAGAGATCGCGCCGGGCGAGGCGCTGACCCTGCGTGGGATTGGACGTGAGTTCGATGTTTCCATGACCCCGGCCCGGGAATCGGTGCGCCGCCTGGTGGCCGAGGGGGCCTTGTTCCTGTCCTCCTCGGGGCGGGTGTCGACACCCGAGCTGAGCAACGAACGGATCGAGGAGCTTGCAGCGCTGCGGTCGCTGCTGGAGGTGGAATTGTCGAGCCGGGCGCTGCCGCGGGCTCATATGGCGCTGATCGACAGGCTGCAGGCGATCAATGTCACCGTGGCCGAAATGGTGTCGAAACGCGATGCGGTGGGATACATCCGCGCCAATCTGGAATTTCACCGCACGCTGTACCTGCGGGCGCAGGCGCCTGCGATGCTGGCGATGGCGGAAACGGTCTGGTTGCAGCTGGGGCCGACCATGCGGGCGCTTTATGGCCGTCTTCGCCGGACCGAACCGCCGCATAATCACAAGCTGATCATCGCGGCATTGAAGGCGGGGGATGAGCCGGGATTGCGGCTGGCGGTGCGGTCGGATGTGACGCAGGGTCTGCGCCTGCTGGCGGGCTAGGGCGCCGGAAAACCAATCCAGGTGTGATTGTGAATGGTGGGGAGGGGCGCTCCCGCCCGGCCTTGGTGTTTCTGCGAAACTCCGCGGCCCGTTGGGCCGGGCGCCGCTGGCAGCGGCGCCGCGGTCAGGTCACATCAGGCCGCGAGGCCCTTGGAGCCGATATCGAGGAATTTCTGGCGGCGGTCCTTGATCAGGGCAGCGCCGTCCTTGTCCTTCAGCTCATCCAGCATCGCTGTGATCGCTGCGCCGACCGAGGCAATGGTGCCGGAGGCATCCCGATGGGCACCGCCCAGCGGTTCGGCGATGATCCGGTCGATGACGGCCAGTTCCAGAAGGTTCTGCGCGGTCAGGCGCAGCGCCTCGGCGGCTTCGCGCATCTTCTCGGCATCCTTCCACAGGATCGAGGCGCAGCCTTCGGGGCTGATCACCGAATAGACCGCATGTTCCAGCATGGCGACCCGGTTGGCGGTGGCAAAGGCGACGGCGCCGCCGGATCCTCCTTCACCGATGATGACCGACACAACCGGCACGCCGATCTGCAGGCTCATTTCAGTGGAACGGGCGATGGCTTCAGACTGGCCGCGTTCCTCGGCGCCCTTGCCGGGGTAGGCGCCGGTGGTGTCCACCAGCGTAATGACCGGCAGGCCGAAGCGCCCGGCCATCTCCATCAGGCGCACGGCCTTGCGGTAGCCTTCGGGGCGGGCCATGCCAAAGTTATGCGCGATGCGGGTCTTGGTATCGGCGCCCTTTTCGTGGCCGATCACCATCACCGGCTGATCGTTGAAACGAGCAAGACCGCCCATGACCGCCAGATCGTCGGCAAAGTTCCGGTCGCCGGCCAGCGGCGTGTATTCGGTGAAAAGCGCATCGATATAGTCGCGGCAATGCGGACGCTCGGGATGGCGCGCGACCTGGCATTTGCGCCAGGGCGTCAGGTCCTTGTAGAGATCCTTCAGCAGCTGTTCGGCCTTGGCATCCAGCGCGGCGGCCTCATCGGCCACGTCCATCTCTTCGTTGGTGCGGGCCAGGGCGCGCAGTTCTTCTGCTTTGCCTTCGATCTCGGCCAGCGGTTTTTCAAATTCCAGATACTGGGTCATGTCGCCTCACTGAGCGCCTTACGGTGCGCGGTTTGTGCGATATATGGCCTTGTCGGGCGCCGGATGCAACTCGCCACACGCATCTGTCTTGTCCCCGGTGGCTCGCGGCGGCGCAGGCCGGTGGCGTTACGCGGGCCAGATCACCGGGTAAAGCGATGCGACCAGCAGCGCCGCCATGGCCCAGTTGAACAGCATCAGGCGGCGTGGATTGGTCAGCACCCGCGCCATTTGCTGCCCCAGCAGGGTCCAGGAACTGACCGAGGGCAGGTTGACCGCCCCAAACAGCGCCGCCACCAGAAGGATCGCCCAAAGGGTCTGATCCGGGGCATAAACGCTGATCGCGGTCAGGGCCATCGCCCAGGCCTTTGGGTTGACCCATTGAAAGGCGGCGGCCTGCAGGAAGGTCATCGGGTTGCCCTTGCCTTCGCCGGTTTCTGCAGGTCCTGCGTTGGCGATCTTCCAGGCCAGATACAGAAGATAGGCCACAGAGGCGACCTTCAGCACGGTATAGCTGACGGGGAAGGCTTCGAAGATCCCGACCAGACCGGCGCCGACCAGAACGACCATGAAGACGAACCCCAACGCCACCCCCAGCATATGCGGGATGGTGCGGCGAAAGCCGAAATTTGCGCCTGAGGCCATCAGCATCAGGTTGTTCGGTCCCGGCGTGATCGACGAGACAAAGGCGAAGAGCGCAAGCGCGAGGAGAAGATCGTATGTCATGGAGAGAATTTGACGCGTCAATGCCCGAATGAAATTGCGTTTTGCTGCGCTGGGTGCGAAAAGTTGCAATTAATGGCTAAAAATGATCGCATAAATCAGCAGATATTGCAGGAGCTGTCCCGCGACGGGCGGATCAGCAACCTAGAGCTGGCTGAGCGTGTGGGCCTGTCCCCCTCGGCTTGTTTGCGGCGGGTGCAGGATCTGGAGCGCGCCGGAGTCATCACCGGGTACAAGGCCGTGCTGAACCGCGAGGCGATGGGGGTGGGCTTTGTCACCTATATCGGTGTCGGCCTGGGCGAACACACGAAGGAGGCGCAAGAGGCGTTTGAGCGCGCCATGCAGGCCGCGCCCGAAGTGGTGGAATGCCACAATATCACCGGCACCATCGAATATCTGTTGCGGGTCGAATGCGCGGATCTGCCCAGCTACAAACGGTTTCACACCGATATTCTGGGCACCTCGCCCTATGTCACCGGGATCACAACCTATGTGGTCATGGGATCGCCCAAGGATATGCGCGCCTAACCCTGTCCCAGAAGGGCCGCCATGGCGGTCTTGGGCGAGGTCAGCACCGGCACATCGCTGTCGATCAGAGGAGCGGCCCCGGCCATCGACGCCTGCGCCAGAACCACGCAAGAGGTGCCAGATGTGAGCGCAAGGCTTGTCCCCACCCAAGCGGCGACTTGTTTGTGGAACTCCTCGGTGTCCCCATTGGTGAAATGGTGCCAAAGGCCGGTCAGAGGCAGGGCGCGGATGTCGGGCGCGCGGCCCTGTTCCGTGAAGGCGCGTTCCAGCAGGGCGGTGGAGGGAAGGCGGGTGCTGTCCAGACAATAGACCAGCATCACCGGGCCACCGGTGCCCGCGGCCTGTTGCATCATCGGCCAGTCAATTCGCGTGGCGCCTGCTTCTTCAGCCACTGCGCCGATGGTGGTGCAGGTGCACAAGGAGGGCCCCTCTGTCGCGCGGATCGCTTCGGCAATTTCCTGACGGAGAGCGGCATCGACGCCGGTCTGGGCCCGTTCAAGCCAGTCGGTACGCACCACATGCGTCAGATCGGCCTCGGGTGCCAGGGCATCGAATGTCGCCACATGCACGTCGGCCGTGTGGAATAAGGTCAGATCTGTCATGTCGGCCCCGCGTTTCTGTCAATTAGTCGCGGAATAGGGCGCCAAAGGCAACGGGGCCGACCCAAAGAATGATCTGGGATTATTGTTTCTGCGCCATGGCCACGACCTGTGCGAACTGCTCCGGGGACAGAACCGTGCGCCAGTGGTCCGCGCAGTTGGAGCGCATGGTCACCAGCTTGACCTCATACTCCCCGACCTTGGCTGCAAGGCTGGCGCGCTCCTCTGCCGGGGCACCGTCCAGAATGGCGGTGCGCAGGGCGGCGCGGGCTGCGATTGCCTCGGCTTCCAGAGCATTGCGTTTGGGCGGGCTGGCCGCCAGCCAGTTCTGCAGATCAGCGCGTTGCTCTGCCGTGAGGCCAAGCGCGGAGGCATTCTGTTTGATCAGCGGCGTCAGGCGCACGATGGGCGCCGAGAGCTCGCTCCGGTTCTTGCCTTGCTGGGCGGGGAGGGCGGTCGCAGTCGCCAGAACAAGTGCTGCGGAAAGAAGGGCTTTTTTCATGTCGTCACCAGTGGTTGCCGATTCTGTCGGTTTCGTTCTGCGGCAACATTCCAGCACTGGAGGGTTCTTGAGTTGATATGTATCAAAAAAATTGAATGTGTTTGGCGAATGCGGAATAAAAATGGGGCGCCCGGATTCCGGACGCCCCATGGTCAACTGCGTTCAAAGGTCAGCCTTTTGCGATCAACTCTGACTGTGCGACGATCACTTCGGCCTGTTTAATCGAAGCGATGTCGACCAGGCGGCCCTTGTATACTGTGGCGCCTTCGCCGTTGGCCTTGGCCTGTTCCATGGCGGCCAGGATCTCTCGCGCTTCGGCGACGGCTTCTTCCGAGGGGGTGAAGACCTCGTTTGCCAGGGCGATCTGTTTCGGATGGATGGCCCATTTGCCGACCATGCCCAGCGTGGCCGAGCGTTTGGCCTGTGCGATATAGCCGTCGTCATCCGAGAAATCACCGAAGGGGCCATCGACCGGCAGAACGCCATGGGTGCGGCAGGCCGCGACGATTGCGGTCTGGGCCCAGTGCCACGGATCGGAATAGTGCCGCGTGTCGCCATGCAGCATGTAGTAGTTTTCCTGAGTGCCGCCGATGCCGGTGGTCTGCATGCCCATGGAGGCGGCGAAGTCGGCGGCGCCAAGGCTCATCGCCTGCAGGCGCGGAGAGGAGGCGGCGATCTCTTCCACATGTGCGATGCCCGCAGCGGATTCGATGATCACCTCAAAGGAAATTGGTTTGGTACGGCCCTTGGCGTTCTCGATGGCGGTGACCAGCGCATCGACAGCATAGACGTCTGCGGCGCAGCCGACCTTGGGGATCATGATCTGGTCCAGACGGTCGCCGGCCTGTTCCAGCAGATCGACCACGTCGCGGTACCAATAGGGCGTGTCCAGACCGTTGATGCGGACAGACATATACTTGTTGCCCCAGTCCACGGTGTTCAGCGCCTCGATGACATTGGCGCGGGCAATGTCCTTGTCGGTGGGGGCGACGGAATCTTCCAGATCCAGATTGATCACATCCGCAGCCGAGGCGGCCATCTTGGCAAAGAGTTTGGTGTTGGAGCCGGGGCCGAACAACTGGCAGCGGTTGGGACGGGCCGGGGCGGCGGGCTGGATGCGGAAGCTCATGTGGGCGCTCCTTGCTGGGAAAGGAAATTACGATTTGACTGGTCATTGTGGTATGAAATTGCGCAACCCCATGCAAGAGGGACTTTGCAGGCGCAGCATCAACTATGCTGCAATCGCAATGAATTCCCGTGTTGCCGCATAATAGTGAGCGAGTAATGCGCCATTGTTGGAATTTTCTTCGATGAAAATGTATTTTTGTAGAAGAAACTTCGATCATGCCTTTCCTGCAAATGCAAAAATGGGACCGCTTCGCAAGGCGGCTCGATTATCGTTCGCGGTGAATCACGTTTAACGGAGGCCCCGAGATGATCGAGACACCCTATCTGCTGTTCCTGGGCGATGCGCCCGATATGCTTGCGGCAAAGGTTGCCATCGGCATCCGCGACTGGCGCCCGGACCACGCGGTCGGGCAGATCTCTCTGCCGGGCTGCGGCGCCGATCTGGGACTGACCGAAATGTCGCTCGAAGAGGCCAAGGCCGCCGGTGCAAAGACGCTGGTGATTGGTGTCGCCAACCGCGGCGGGATCATCTCCCCCGCCTGGAAGGAAGTGCTGATCAAGGCGCTTGAAATGGGTTATGACATCGCGTCCGGCCTACACAACCTGCTGCGCGACGAAGGCGATCTGGTCGCTGCAGCCCAGACCCACGGCGGCACACTGCATGACGTGCGTGTGCCTTCGGTCGGCTACCCGATTGCAAATGGCGTGAAGCGCAAAGGCAAGCGCTGTCTTGCCGTTGGCACCGACTGCTCGGTGGGCAAGATGTACACTGCGTTGGCGATGGACGCCGAGATGCAAAAACGCGGTATGAAATCCACCTTCCGCGCCACCGGCCAGACCGGCATTCTGATCACTGGCCACGGTGTGCCGCTGGACGCTGTGATTGCCGACTTCATGGCAGGCTCCATCGAATATCTGACCCCGGACAACGATGAAGACCACTGGGACATGATCGAAGGGCAGGGCTCCCTGTTCCACATTTCCTATTCCGGTGTGACCATGGCGCTGGTGCATGGCGGTCAGCCCGATGCGCTGATCCTGTGCCACGAGCCGACCCGTGAACATATGCGCGGTCTGCCGGGCTATTCCCTGCCCAGCCTCGAAGAGCTGCGCGATACCGCGCTGCCGCTGGCGCGCAAGGGCAACCCGGATTGTCAGGTTGTCGGTATCTCGGTGAACACTCAGCACCTGAACGAGGAAGAGGCGGTTGCCTACCTTGAGGAAGTGGAAAAGCGCATGGGGTTGCCCGCGGTGGATCCTTACCGCCATGGCGCCGACCGCTTGGTAGACGCGCTCGCCGCAATCTGATTGTTATAAGGGGGCGTCTGGCAGCAGGCGCCCTTTTTATGTGAATTCAGGCGTCTGTGGAGTGCGGCCCTACCCATTCCCAGAAGCCGAACAAAGACCCCGAAAGGATCGAACATGAAAGTCACCGTGACGCCGGATGTATTCAAACTGGCGCGGGCCTTTACCATCTCCCGCGGCTCGCGGACTGAGGCGAAGGTGCTGACCGTCAGGATCGAAAAAGACGGGGCTGTGGGGTGGGGCGAATGTGTGCCTTATGCCCGCTATGATGAAACGCTGGACAGCGTGACCGCCGAAATTACCGGCCTGCCCGACAACTTTACCCGCGAAGAGCTGCAGGACCTGCTGCCTGCCGGTGCGGCTCGCAACGCGGTGGATTGCGCGCTTTGGGATCTTGAGGCGAAACTGGCGGGCAAACGGGTCTGGGAACTGGCCGGTCTGCCGAAACCCGGCCCCGAAATTACCGCCTATACTCTGTCGCTCGACACGCCCGAGGTGATGCAGGAGCAGGCCGCCGAGAATGCTCATCGCCCGCTTTTGAAGATCAAGCTGGGCACCGCCGATGACATGCCGCGACTGGAAGCCGTGCGCGCCGGGGCACCGGACTCGGATATCATTATCGACGCCAACGAAGGCTGGAGCGCCGAGGTCTATGCCGAGCTTGCGCCGCATTTGGTGCGTCTGGGCGTGTCGCTGGTCGAACAGCCCTTGCCTGCCGGTGAAGATGACGCGCTCATTGGCATGGAGCGTCCGGTGCCGGTGTGCGCGGACGAAAGCTGCCATGACCGCGCCAGCCTGCCGAAACTCAAAGGCAAATACGATGTTGTCAACATCAAGCTGGACAAGACCGGCGGCTTGACCGAGGCGCTGAAACTGCGCGAAGCGGCGCTGGCCGAAGGTTACCGCGTGATGGTCGGCTGCATGATGGGCTCGTCGCTGGCGATGGCGCCTGCGGTGCTGCTGGCGCAGGGGGCGATGGTGACGGACCTTGACGGGCCGCTGCTTCTGTCCGAAGACCGCGAAACGACAATGGAATACGATGCTGCCGGTGTGCATCCGCCCAAGGCAGAACTCTGGGGCTGAGGAGATGACAATGACCCGTACTGTTTATGTGAATGGCGAATACCTGCCGGAAGACGAAGCGAAGGTCTCGATCTTCGATCGCGGCTTCCTGATGGCTGATGCGGTATACGAGGTGACCTCGGTTCTGGGCGGCAAGCTGATTGATTTCGAAGGCCACGCGGTGCGCCTGAAACGCTCGCTGGATGAGCTGGACATGCAGGAACCCTGCACCAAGGACGAACTGCTGGAGATCCACCGCAAGCTGGTGGAGCTGAACGGCATCGACGAAGGGCTGGTTTATCTTCAGGTTACCCGCGGGTCCGATGGTGACCGCGATTTCGTTTTCCCCGATCCCGAGACCACCAAACCGTCGATTGTGCTGTTCACCCAGAACAAGCCGGGTCTGGCCGATAGCCCCGCCGCCAAGAAAGGCGCAAAGATCATCTCGATCGAGGACATCCGCTGGGGCCGCCGCGATATCAAGACGGTGCAGCTGCTGTACCCCTCGATGGGCAAGATGATGGCCAAGAAGGCCGGAGCCGATGACGCCTGGATGGTCGAAGACGGCTACGTGACCGAGGGCACTTCGAACAACGCCTATTTCGTCAAGGATGGTGTGATCGTCACCCGCCCGCTCTCCAATGACATCCTGCACGGCATCACCCGCAAGGCCGTGTTGCGCATGGCAGAAGAAGCGCAGCTGAAAATCGAAGAGCGTCTCTTTACCATCGACGAGGCGAAAGAGGCGGACGAGGCCTTTACCACCTCTGCCAGCGCATTCGTGATGCCGGTCGTGGAGATTGACGGCACTGCGCTGGGCGATGGCACACCCGGCCCCATCGCCAAACGCCTGCGCGAGATCTATCTGGATGAATCGGTGAAGGCCGCGATCTGATCGCTGCGCGTATCCGTATCAACAATTAAGGCCGCTCCTGACGGGGCGGCCTTTTGTTGTTTCAGTGGCAGTGCACTCTGCCTGTGCTGGTCTGCATATGGCAGCATTTGCCCGGTGGAGAGCTTTTGCGGCAGCCTCCACCATGCTGGACCAAAGTATCGGCCTGCAGGCCCGCATGCGAGAATGAGGCCCCAAAACTGATGGTCGGTATAGCAGTGGCGAGCGCAATATGTGCGGCCAGAGACAAGGCTTTCATTGAATAAGTCTTCCTTCGATTGCATCAACGTAAACGTCTCGCAACTCTATCGTGATATATCTGTCAAAATACAACCATAAGATGCTTTTGTCCGAGCGGTTGTGAGGCTGCCCGCAACAGAGGCGTTACCCAAAGCGGAAGCTAGAGGCCGTGACGCCGCCAAAGATGTCCTTCTGGTGGTAGACCTGAGTTGCCGGTTCTTTCTCGGCCGCGCCAAGGGCTGTGAAGAGCGGCACAAGGTGATCCTCCTGCGCGTGGCAGGCGCGGGCATAGGGGGCCTGTTCCCAGTTGAGCAGTGCCTCGGTCCGCGCGGCGGCTGGCAGTTGCAGCGCCGCATTCAGCCATGTGTCGAACTCTTCCGAGGGCACCTTGGCCCGGGGGCCGAATTCCCGCAGATTGTGGTAGCTGAGACCGGAGCCAACGATCAGCACGTCCTCGTCACGCAGGGGGGCAAGCGCGCGGCCAAGGGCGAAATGCTCTTCTGGGCTGTAGCCATGGCGCATGGAGACCTGAAATAGCGGAACATCGGCCTCCGGGTACATCAGGGCCATGGGCACGAAGGTGCCATGGTCGTATCCCTGTTCCGCGTCCATCGAGACCGGCAATCCCGCCGCTGCGATCAGATCCGCAGTGTGCTGGGCCAGCTCTGGCGCGCCGGGCGCCGGGTATTGGATTTCGTAGGTCTCTGGCGGGAAGTTGTAATAGTCATAGACCATCGGCGGTTTTGCAGCACTCATCACTGCAAATGTGTCCTTTTCCCAGTGGCCGGAAATCATCAGAACCGCCGAGGGACGGCGCCCGATTTCCTGCGGCATACGGGCAAGCGCATCTGCCAGCGGTGCCAGCGCCTCCCGCATGTTCGGGATCCAGGGCCACGGTCCGCCGCCGTGGGAAATGAAATAGCTTGGCATCCTTGAACGCATCCGAACCTCCATCACACATACTGTTGGTTCAGATGTTAAGGGATCCGGGCCGCCGGGGTTATACCCAGTGGCGAACACCCCCTGTGCGCCGATGGCGACAGGGGGGGCAATCCGCCAGGGATCAGGCCTTGTCTGTGACGTTTTCCTTGAAGGCGACTTCGAACTCGGCCTGTTTTTCCGGGCTGGCTTCGGTCTGGTACTTGGACTTCCACTCATCCATGGTCATGCCATAGTATATTTCGCGGGCTTCATTCTTGTCCATTTCGATGCCGCGTTCGTTTGCTGCTTCCTGATACCAGCGGCTGAGGCAGTTGCGGCAGAACCCGGCCATGTTCATCAGGTCGATGTTCTGCACATCGGTGCGGTCTTCCATCAGATGCTTTTGCAGGCGGCGGAATGCGGCGGCCTGAAGTTCGATCTCGGTTTGCTGGTCCATGGGGATCCTCCCGGTTGTCTTGCGTTCCGTAATATGTGGGTACCACTGTCCAGAGGCAAGCCAAGGTTCGGGGCGCTGCTACAGGCCCGACCCCGCAAGGGCCCGGGGCAGGAGGCTGGCGAGCCGTTCAGCCCAGTGCTGCTGCCCGGCGGCATCGGCGATCAGATCGTTGCGCAGTTCGATCAGCGTGTTGGGGCGACTATGGGCTGTGCCGTGGGTGTCGATGGCATCGCCGGGCAGGTAGCCGGTGTAGGGCTCGTTGATCCCGACACAAAGGTCAGGCTCGGCCTGCAATGTGTCGATCAGCACCGGGGAAAACCGCTCACCTTCGGGGAAGAGCACGCCGATTTGCCAGGGACGTGGGGGACGTCCGCGCAATTGCCGGGTGAAGGAATGCATCGAGACGATGACCGTGTCCGGGCGCGCGGCAAGGCGGCTCACTTCTGCGTGATAGGGGCGGTAGCAGGCCTCAAGCCGCGCCGCGCGCTCTGCCGCATCGGCGTGACGGTTGGCGGGAATGATGGTCCCGTCATAAAGCTTCATCAGCAGAGTTGGATCATCTTCGCCCCGGTTGGGGTCGATCACCAGACGGGAGAAATTGGAGGCCACAACCGGCGCGTCCAGCAGCTCACCCAGATGGCGGGCTACGGTATAGGCCCCCACATCATAAGCGATATGACGCTCCATATCCTCATGCGGCAGGCCAAGGTCGCCGCCGTTGACGAAGGGAGGTACGCGGTTGGTGGCATGGTCGCAGGTGATCAGCCAGCGGGCAGGGCGTTCGGCCCCGTGAACAAAGAAGGGAGTATATGTCATGCGCCTGTCATCGATTGTTGACGATACCTTTAGGGGAGTTGCGGCAAAATGGAAATTGCGCGATAAGCACCGCAAGATATGTTTGCGGTAACACCGCCTATTGCTGAGCTGACACCAGAAGGACCCACCCCATGAAACGTTCCCGCAGTGTGAAGATTGTTGCCACCCTGGGACCGGCGTCCGAAACCTATGAAACGATCCGCGCCCTGCACGAGGCCGGCGCCGACGTGTTCCGCCTGAATATGTCGCACGGGACCCATGCAGAGATCACCCAAAAGCACGAGATCATCCGCAAGGTGGAAAAGGATCTGGACAGCTCGATCGGTATTCTGGCCGACCTTCAGGGTCCCAAGTTGCGCGTGGGCGTCTTTGCGAATGGTTCCGAGGAACTGGAAGAGGGCGCGTCTTTCCGGCTGGATCTGGATCCCACCGATGGTGATGCCACGCGGGTCTGCCTGCCGCATCCCGAGATTTTTCAGGCGCTGGAGCCCGGCGCGCATCTGCTGGTGAATGATGGCAAGATCCGCCTCCGGGTGGAGCGCTGCGGCGCCGATTTTGCCGATTGCAGCGTCGTGACCGGCGGCACCATCTCCAACCGCAAGGGCGTGAACGTGCCCGATGTGGTGCTGCCCCTGGCGGCTCTGTCGGACAAGGACCGTGATGATCTGGAGTTTGCCTGCACCCTGGGTGTGGACTGGATCGCACTGTCCTTCGTGCAGAGGGCCAAGGATGTGTTTGAGGCCAAAGGCCTGGTCGATGGCCGCGCTGCGGTGCTGTCCAAGATCGAGAAACCTTCGGCTGTGGAGCAGTTCGAGGAAATCCTCGATGCCTCGGACGGAATCATGGTGGCGCGGGGCGATCTGGGCGTCGAACTGCCGGTTTCGGCGGTGCCGCCGATCCAGAAACGGCTGGTGCGCAAATGCCGCGCGGCGGCCAAACCGGTGATCGTCGCCACCCAGATGCTGGAAAGCATGATCGAAAGCCCGATGCCCACGCGCGCCGAGGTCTCGGACGTGGCGACCGCGATTTATGAGGGCACCGATGCCATCATGCTGAGCGCTGAATCCGCTGCCGGGCAGTATCCGGTCGAAGCGGTGCGAACCATGGACAACGTCGCCGCCGAGGTGGAGACCGACCCCACCTATGCGCAGATCATCGCCTCTTCGCGCTCTTCCAAGGGCAACACGATTGCGGATGCCATCGTTGCTGCCGCCCGCGAAATTGCCGAGAAGACGGATATCAAGGCGATTTGCTGCTTCACACAGAGCGGCACAACTGCGCTGCTGACCGCGCGGGAACGTCCCGGTGTTCCGATCATCGCGTTGACCCCGCTGGAAGGCACCGCCCGGCGTCTGGCGCTCAGCTGGGGATGCCACTGCGTGGTGACCAGCGGACAGGACCGGTTCAAGGGGGCGGTGGTCAACGCAGCCCGCGCCGCCCGCGCCGGCGGGTTCGCCTCCGAGACGGATCAGATCGTCGTGACCGCAGGCGTGCCGTTCAACGTGCCCGGCACCACCAACATCCTGCGCGTTGCCCCCTGTGATGAACGTTTGATTTACAGCACCGACCCGGAATAAGCTTTCCTCCAGCCCGGCGTCGGGCTGCGGTTGGAGGGATGTTGCGTGAACAGTGACCTGTTTCTGGTGCTTGGCCTTCTGCTTGCATGGCTGGCGATACCGTCCATGTTATCGGCCTATAGCGACAAGCGGCGCCCACAGGTCTCTGTCTTCCTGCTGCTGGGCAGTGCGGGCCTGATCGCCTATGCATTTCTGACGCAGCCGGGCGGTTATCGTCTGCGCGACGTGCCAGATGCGTTTTTCAATGTGATTGGCCAGGTTTTTTAGAAGAAACCGCTTGCCCTTGTGATCCGGTTTTCGTACATGGCGGCCCTGTTCACGTGGCCGGCCAGAGTGGCATGCCGAGTCGCGTATCTACCGAACTCGCATTGAAGGAGACGGAAATGCCCAAAATGAAGACGAAATCGAGCGCCAAAAAGCGCTTCAAGGTGACCGCCACCGGTAAGGTGATGGCAGGTCAGGCTGGCAAGCGCCACGGCATGATCAAACGTCACAAGAAATTCATCCGTGATGCCCGCGGCACCACGACCCTGTCCGCCCCCGACGCCAAGATCGTCAAGGGCTTCATGCCCTACGACCGCTAAGAGGAGATTTGACACATGTCCCGCGTTAAAGGTGGTACCACAACTCACGCCCGTCACAAGAAGGTCATCAAGGCAGCCAAAGGTTACTATGGCCGCCGCAAGAATACCTTCAAGGTCGCCCGTCAGGCCGTCGACAAGGCAAACCAGTACGCAACCCGTGACCGTAAGGCGCGCAAGCGTAACTTCCGCGCCCTGTGGATCCAGCGTATCAACGCTGCCGTCCGCAGCCACGACGAATCGCTGACATACTCGCGCTTCATCAACGGTCTGAACCTGGCCGGTATCGAAGTTGACCGTAAGGTCCTGGCCGATCTGGCCGTGCACGAGCCCGAAGCCTTCGGTGCGATCGTCAAGCAGGCACAGTCCGCACTGGCAGCCTGAAGCGTTCCACGCTGAGATTTAAGAAAGCCGCCCCTCAGGGGCGGCTTTTTTGCGCTTTGGCCAGGGAAACGGATCCCTAAGCTGGGGAAGGCTGGTCCGTCGGGCCTTGCTTTCAGCGGCTGCTGTGGTAGCACGAGCCAAGCAAAATTCAGGGGACCGTCATGGACGATCTTAAGGCAAAATATCTGGGGCAGATCGCCGATGCCCACGACGAGGACGCGCTGGAGGCAATCCGCCTCGCCGCCGTCGGGAAAAAGGGCGAGGTGGCCCTGAAGATGCGGGAATTGGGCAAGATGACGCCTGAGGAGCGCCAGACCGTGGGCCCGGCGCTCAACGCACTCAAGGATGAAATCAACTCTGCGCTGGCCGCCAAGAAGGCCGCGCTGGCCGATGCCGCGCTGGACGAGCGTCTGCGCACTGAGTGGCTGGATGTGACCCTGCCCACGCGCCCGCAGCGCCGCGGCAGCCTGCACCCGATCAGCCAGGCCAGCGAAGAGCTGACTGCGATCTTTGCCGAACTTGGCTTCTCGGTCGCCGAAGGCTCGCGTGTTGAAACCGACTGGTACAACTTCGATGCGCTGAACATTCCTGGCCATCACCCGGCCCGCGCCGAGATGGATACTTTCTACATGCATCGGGCCGAAGGCGATGACCGCCCGCCGCACGTGCTGCGCACGCACACCTCGCCCGTACAGATCCAGTCGATGGAGAAGATGGGCGCCCCGCTGCGCGTCATCTGCCCGGGCGGTGTCTACCGCGCCGACTACGACCAGACCCACACGCCGATGTTCCACCAAGTCGAAGGCCTGGCGCTCGACAAGGACATCTCGATGGCGAACCTCAAGTGGGTGCTGGAGGAATTCGTCAAATCCTTCTTCGAAGTGGACGATGTGGAGCTGCGCTTCCGCGCCTCCCACTTCCCCTTCACCGAGCCTTCGGCCGAGGTGGATATCCGCTGCTCCTGGGATAATGGCCAGCTGAAGATCGGCGAGGGCGACGACTGGATGGAGATCCTTGGTTCCGGCATGGTCCACCCCAAGGTGATTGCCGCCGGTGGCATTGACCCCGAGGTCTACCAGGGCTTTGCCTTTGGCATCGGTATCGACCGTCTGGCGATGCTGAAATACGGCATCCCCGATCTGCGTGCCTTCTTTGACAGCGATCTGCGCTGGCTGCGCCATTATGGCTTCAGCTGCCTGGACGTTCCAACACTGCATGGCGGGTTGAGCCGATAACGCTTGAACCGCAGGGCCTTGGCCCTGCGACGCGCCCGACCCGCCCCATGGGCGGGCGCGTTCCGCACCCACCCCGGGCCGGGCGCGCTGCCAGAAATGGAGTGCCGGGCCGCCAGTCAACCGATTTGCCAAAAGGGCGCTGAGATATGAAATTCACTCTCTCCTGGCTGAAAGACCACCTTGATACCGATGCCTCCGTTGCGGAGATCACCGAGGCCCTGACCGACCTGGGACTGGAAGTCGAAGAGGTCTCGAACCCCGCCGACCGGCTCAAGGATTTTACCCTGGGCTATGTGAAACACGCGGAGAAGCATCCTGATGCGGATAAACTGCGTGTCTGCAAGGTGGACACCGACGAAGGTGAGATGCAGATCATCTGTGGCGCGCCAAATGCCCGGGAGGGCATCACCGTGGTGGTCTGTAAACCGGGCATGTATGTGCCGGGTCTGGATATCACCATCGGCGTTGGCAAGATCCGCGGCGTCGAATCCTTCGGCATGATGGCCTCCGAGCGGGAGCTGGAACTGTCCGATGAACACGACGGCATCATCGAGCTGCCCTCGGGTGCGGTCGGCGACCGGTTCATTGACTGGCTGGCAGAGAACGATCCGGCCAAGGTTGATCCGGTGATCGAGATCGCCATCACTCCGAACCGCCCCGATGCGCTGGGTATCTTTGGCATTGCCCGCGATCTGGCGGCGCGCGGGATCGGCACGCTGAAAACACACGACTACGAGGCGGTCCCGGGTGACTTCGAAAGCCCGGTCAAGGTGACCATCGACGAGGACACGCTGGATGGCTGCCCGCTGTTCACCGGCCGGGTAATCAAGGGCGTCAAGAACGGCCCCAGCCCGCAGTGGCTGCAGGACCGGCTGACAGCCATCGGTCTGCGCCCGATTTCGGCGCTGGTGGATATCACCAACTTCTTCACCTTCGATCAGAACCGTCCGCTGCACGTCTTTGACGTGGCCAAGGTGCAGGGCGATCTGCGGGTGCATCGCGCCAAGGGCGGCGAGACGCTGCTGGCGCTGGATGAAAAGGAATACACCCTTGGCGCAGGCCAGATGGTGATTTCCGATGAAAATGGCCCCGAAAGCATCGCCGGTATCATGGGCGGTGAGGAGACCGGCTGTACCGACGAGACGGTTGATGTATTCCTCGAAAGTGCCTTCTGGGATCATGTGCAAATTGCGACCACAGGCCGTGCGCTCAAGATCAATTCGGACGCGCGCTATCGCTTCGAGCGTGGCGTTGACCCGGAATTCACTCTCGAAGGGCTGCACCGTGCCACTCAGATGATCCTTGATTTGTGTGGCGGCGAGCCGTCCGAAGTGGTGATCGCAGGCGATGTGCCGGATCATTCGCGCGCCTACAAGCTGGACCCGGAGCGGGTGCAGTCGCTGGTCGGTATGGACATCCCCGAAAGCGATCAGCGTCAGACCCTGACCCGCCTTGGCTTCCGGCTGGAGGGCAACCTGGCCCATGTGCCCAGCTGGCGCCCCGACGTGCAGGGTGAGGCCGATCTGGTGGAAGAGGTCGCGCGTATCGCTTCGCTGACCAAGCTGCAGGGCAAGCCGCTGGCGCGCCTGACGCCGGGTATCCCGAAGCCGGTGATGACGCCGCAACAGCGCCGCCAGCAGATGGCGCGGCGCACGGCGGCGAGCCTCGGCTATAATGAAATCGTCAGCTACACCTTCATCGACAAGGCCTCGGCCACGCTGTTTGGCGGTGGCGATGATGCGACCATGCTGGCCAATCCGATTTCCTCGGAAATGTCCCATATGCGGCCGGATCTGCTGGCCGGTCTGTTGCAGGCCGCTGCACGCAATCAGGCGCGGGGCTTCATGGATCTAGCCCTGTTCGAGGCGGGCCCTGTGTTCCACGGCGGTGAGCCGGGCGAGCAGCGTGAACAGATCTCGGGTCTCTTGGTCGGCCGCACTGGCCCCAAGGATGTGCATGGCGCGGCGCGCCCGGTCGATACCTTTGATGCAAAGGCCGACGTCGAGGCGGTTCTGGCCGCTATCGGCGCGCCGGCCAAGGTGCAGGTGCTGCGGGGCGGCGACGCCTGGTGGCATCCGGGCCGTCACGGAAAGATCTGCCTTGGCCCGAAAAAGGTACTCGGCGTCTTTGGTGAGTTGCACCCCAAGGCGCTGAGCGAAATGGGCGTCAAAGGACCTGCCGTGGCCTTTACCATCTGGCCGGACGAGGTGCCGCTGCCGCGTAAATCCGGTGCCACCCGCGCGGCGCTGGACATCAGCGACCTGCAGGCGGTCGAGCGTGACTTTGCCTTTGTGGTGGATGAGAGCGTCGAGGCGCTGACCCTGGTCAATGCCGCTGCCGGTGCCGACAAGGCGCTGATCGAGGACGTGCGCGTCTTTGATGAATTCATCGGCGGCAGCCTGGGTGAGGGCAAAAAATCCCTGGCCATCACCGTGCGCCTGCAGCCGACTGACAAGACGCTGAAGGAAAAAGACATCGAAGCGGTGAGCGAGAAGATCATCGCCAAGGTGAGCAAGGCCACCGGAGGCATTCTGCGGGGCTGATCTGTTGAGCGGAATGGTTGGAATTTCAGGCCGTGCCCGATCCGGGCGCGGCCTTATTTTTGAAAAAAGTGCTCTGCCAGCAGATCGAACACCAGGCGGATCTTGCGGCTGGTGTGCAGCTCCCGGTGGGTGGTCAGCCAGACGGGGAACCGGATCGGCTCCATCTGCGGCAGGAGCCGCTCGACCTCGGGTGTTTGCCGGGCGATGCGATCTGACATGGGGGCGATGCCGAACCCCCGTTTGACCAGTTCCCACGCGACCAGCCCGCTTTGCGATTCATATCGAAAATTGCGCTTTGTCAGGGGAAACCCCAAGGGCGTGAGATGACCGACCATCCCTTCTGCATCGCCGAAGCTGATGAAGTCATGGCTGCTCAGATCCCGGACGTCTTCGGGGCGCCCGGCCTTTGCCAGATATTGCGGCGCGGCATAAAAGCGGGCGGTTTCCTCGTGGATAAGACGGGCGATCAGCTCGGGCTGTTCGGGGCGCACGTGGCGGATGGCGATATCCGCCTCGCGGCGCATCAGATCGCGGATGTCGTTGGAGGCGATGATGTCGATGTGCAGATCCGGCGCCAACTGGCGCAACCGCCGCAGCACATCCGGCAGCAGGTAAGCAGAATAAACATCGCTGGCGGTAATCCGGACGGTGCCGGTGATGGATTCCGATTGTCCCAGCGCCGCAAGGGCGATCCGGTCCGCGGCCAGACCCATGGGGCGGGTATGTTCCAGCAGTTCGACCCCGGCTTGCGTCAGCTGCAGAGATTTGCCGATCCGCTCGAACAGCATCAAGCCAAGGCTTTCCTCCAGCGCAGCCACCTGACGGCTCAGCGTGGGTTGTGTCAGGTTCAGACGCCGGGCCGCCGCAGAGAGAGAGCCCGTCTCGGCGGTGGCGAGAAAGGCGCGGATGTGGTTCCAGTCGAAGGCGTTTGGGGTTCTGGTCATACATTACCGTATATCGTGCCTGCATATTTCGGCAATTCCTGCATGTATGGCTTTCTCGTAGTTTCCTCGCAAAGGAGACAAAACCATGCAGACCTCAATTCAGTTCTGGGACGGAATTGCCGAAAAATATGCCCGCAGTCAGATCCGGGATCCGGCCGCTTATGACTATACGTTGGAACGTACTCAGGCCTATCTGAAACCGGGCGACCGGGTTCTGGAACTGGGCTGCGGCACCGGAACCACCGCGCTGCGCCTCAGGAAGGCGGTCGCCTGTTATACTGCCACCGATCTGGCGCCTTCGATGATCGCCATCGCGCAGCGCAAGAAGGATGAGGCAGGCGTCACCAATCTGCGGTTCGTCGTCTCTGACATTGCAAATGCACCCGTGGGACCCTTTGACGCGGTGATGGCATTCAACCTGTTCCACCTGATAGGGGATCTGGATGGCGCCTTGGCGCATATCTACCGGACCATTCGCCCTGGTGGCACCTTCATCTCGAAAACGCCCTGCCTGGCCGATAGCAAAAGCGCGGTACAGCGTTTGATGATGCGAGTCGCGATTCCGGTGATGCGGCTTGTTGGCAAGGCGCCGCCCTCGGTGGTGCATTTCCTGTCAGTGGCCGATTGGCAGGCACGGCTGGAGGCTGCGGGTTTCGAGATCATCGAGACCGGAAACTACCCGGCCGATCCGCCCAACCGGTTTCTGGTTGCACGCCGCAAGTGATCTGTCGGGGGCGGGGCTGGTCCGTTCGGGCGATCCGGTCTAAGCATGGCGGAACAGCGAATGGAGGGTGCGATGACTTTGAACGTATATCTTTCGGGTGAAATTCACACGGACTGGCGCGAGCAGATCGTGACTGGCGCGGCGGATCTGGACGTGGCTTTCAACAGCCCGGTGACCGACCACGGCGCCAGCGATGATTGCGGTGTGGCCATTTTGGGCGCCGAAGAGAACAAATACTGGCACGATCACAAAGGGGCCATGGTCAACGCGATCCGTACCCGCAAGGGGATCGAGGATGCCGATGTGGTCGTCGTGCGCTTTGGCGACAAGTACAAGCAGTGGAATGCCGCCTTTGACGCAGGCTATGCGGCGGCGCTGGGCAAATCGATCATCGTGCTGAGCCAGCCGGACCATCAGCACGCGCTGAAAGAAGTGCACGCCGCCGCGCTGGCGGTGGCTAAAGAGCCGCGGCAGGTGGTGGAAATCCTGACCTATGTGCTGACGGGCAAGCTGCCCGGGTGAGCGAGGTCATCCTTGAAACCGACCGGCTAATCCTGCGTCCGCACCGGATTGAGGATTTTCCCGATGTGGCCGCGCTTTGGGGTGATCCCGAGGTGGTGAAATACATCGGCGGCGTTCCTTCTGACCCAGAAGCCTCGTGGGCGCGGCTCTTGCGGAACATGGGGCACTGGCAGGCGATGGGCTTTGGCTATTGGGCGGTCACGGATCGCACCGATGGCCGGTTCCTGGGAGAGGTCGGGTTTTCCGACTTCAAGCGCGGCATCGTTCCGCCGCTGAACGGTGTGCCCGAGGCCGGCTGGGTGCTGGCAACCCACGCCCATGGCCGCGGCATCGCGACCGAGGCGGTGCGCTCTATCCATGACTGGGCGGATCGCTGCATGGACTGGTCGGAAACGGTCTGCCTGTTCGACCCGGAACATCTGGTGTCACAGAACGTTGCCCGGAAACTGGGCTACGAGATGCGCGAAGAGGCGGCGGTATATCGGGGCGATCTCACCGTCGTGATGGTCCGGGGTTCCGGCAGCTGATCTGCGGCGCGGCTGCCTTCATCGGCGTCTGCGATTGGGCGCACAGGGGGCCTGGAAACAACAACGCCCCGCCAAAGGCGGGGCGCCAGGCCCAACGGGCAGAGGGTCGCAAGACCCGATAACGGGCGGGAGGCCTACGCCTCCTTTTTCTGGATTTCTACACTGTGCGGGTAGGGGATCGAAATGCCTTCGGCGTCAAAGGCTTCCTTCACCGCCTGTGTCATGGCGAATTTCAGCTCCCAGTAATCCGATGCCTTGCACCACAGGCGCGCGGTCAGATCGACCGAGCTGTCACCAAGGTTGGTCACGCGAACCCAGGGTTCGGGATCAGTCATGACCCGTGCATCGGCGGCAGCCTGTCGCAGGATGATCGCCTTGGCCTTGTCGGCGCTGTCGCCATAATCGATGCCAAAGACCAGGTCCACTCGACGGGTGTCATGGGCCGAGAAGTTGGTGATGATCGATCCCCAGGCCTGACCATTGGGGATGATGATCTGCACGTTGTCCGCAGTGGCCAGTTCCGTCACAAAAAGGTTCAGATCCTTGACCGTCCCGGCGGTGCCGCCGATGTCGACGTATTGACCCAGCTTGTAAGGGCGGAACAGGATCAGCATGAAACCGGCTGCCAGATCGCTCAGCGTGCCTTGTAGGGCCAGACCGATGGCCAGCGTGGCAGCGCCCAGCATGGCGACAAGACTGGTGGCCTCGATGCCGAAGATCCCGAGAACCGCAACCAGCACCACAGCCAGCAGCGCCCAACGGATCATGCTGGCGGCAAAATTGCCTAGCGTCGGATCGATCTGAGGGGTCTTGTTGATGCGGCGGCGCACCATGTTGCTGATCATTCCCGCTGCCACCCAGCCAAGGATAAGAACAACAAGCGCCTTGGCAGCGCTCAGTGCCAGCGGCCAGAGGGCTCCGGCCTGTTCAATCATCTCTTCCATACCAATAGGTCCTCTTTCAATCCTGTCATCCGGCGCGGACCTGCTTTGGTCGACGTCGGATTCTCCGACTCAACCTTATTGTTACTATCAAGATTGTTTGAATTGACAGGGAATTTCTTGGCCGCGTTTGCATTTAGCGACCTTGCGCCGGGCCGCCCGGCTGGTGGTGGCAGATTTCCGGAAGATAAAAATCCCCGCCAGTGCGTAGGCGCTGGCGGGGGGGATATAGCAGGGTGATCCGTAATGATCAGTCAGGTTCGCCGACCGGAACTCAGGATTTGATCGCAAGTGCTGGGGAAACGACATCGATCCCCAGCGCCTTGCCGACGGCATAGTAGGTCAGCTGGCCCGCATGGACGTTCAGCCCGTTCAGAAGATGCGGATCATCGGCGCAGGCCTGTTTCCAGCCTTTGTCCGCCAATGCCAGCAGGAAGGGGAGGGTTGCATTGCCCAGAGCCTGGGTCGAGGTGCGGGCAACGGCGCCTGGCATGTTCGCTACGCAGTAATGCATCACGCCATCGACTTCGTAGATCGGGTCGGCGTGGGTGGTGGCTTTCGAGGTTTCGAAACAGCCCCCCTGATCGATCGCGACATCGACCAGGACAGCCCCCGGCTTCATCTCGCTGAGTTGCGCGCGGGAGACCAGTTTCGGTGCCGCTGCGCCGGGCACCAGCACTGCGCCAACAACCAGATCGGCCTCGCGGACGAGTTCGGCGGTGGCGGCAGCGGTGGAATAGCGGGTGCGGAAGTCTCGGCCAAATACATCATCGAGGTATTTCAGGCGATGCAGGGAGCGGTCCAGAACGGTGACATCGCCGCCCATGCCCGAGGCGATGCGGGCCGCATGGGTGCCGACCACACCACCGCCGATCACCACCACCTTTGCCGGAGGGACGCCGGGTACGCCGCCCATCAGGACGCCGCGGCCGCCATTTGCTTTTTGCAGGGTCCATGCACCGACCTGCGGTGCCAGCCGCCCGGCCACTTCGGACATCGGCGCCAGCAGCGGCAGGCCACCAAAGCTGTCGGTGACGGTTTCATAAGCAATCGCGGTGCAGCCTGAGGCAAGGAGGTCGCGGGTCTGTTCGGGGTCGGGGGCCAGGTGCAGGTAGGTGAACAGCAACTGTCCTTCGCGCAGCATCTTGCGCTCACCGGCTTGCGGTTCCTTGACCTTGACGATCATGTCTGCGGTGGCAAAGATTTCTTCGGCCGTCTCCAGCAGCGTCGCACCGGCGGCGGCATAGTCGGCATCGGTGTATCCGGCACCGGCCCCGGCGCCGGTCTGGATGAAAACGTCATGGCCATGTGCGATGGCTTCGTGGGCCGCGTCGGGGGTCATGCCGACGCGAAATTCCTGCGGTTTGATTTCAGTCGGGCATCCGATTTTCATGTAGCTTCCTCCCTGCTATACTTGAACTCTAGGTTCGCACCTGGGAAATGTGCTGCTTTTTTGGGCGAAATAAAAAGATGCGTGTCGAAGATTATTCGAATAGATGCGGGATATGAGCAAAGTACTACGTAATTATGTCTCTTGATTCGACGGATCGTCGTATTCTGGAGGTCCTGCAACGGCAGGGCCGCATTTCCAACGCGGATCTGAGCGAGCGGGTAAACCTCTCTGCGTCTGCTTGCCACCGCCGGGTGCAGCGTTTGGAGGCTGAAGGCTATATCAAGGATTACGTCGCCCTGCTGGACGCGCGCAAGCTGAGCGTTCCAACAACCGTCTTCGTGGAGATTACCCTGCAGGGGCAGGCGGATGAGCTGTTGGATGCTTTTGAACGTGCGGTGGCGCGGATCCCAGATGTGCTGGAGTGCCACCTGATGGCAGGATCGGCGGATTATATCCTGAAGGTCGTGGCCGAAAATACCGATGATTTTGCCCGCATCCATCGCCAGCATCTGACCCGGCTTCCGGGGGTGGCGCAGATGCAATCGAGTTTCGCGCTGCGCACGGTGTTCAAGACAACGGCGCTGCCCGTCTGAGCTTTCTCTTCGTCGCGCTCCCGCCCGTCGGCGGCTTTGTGAAAAAGACCTCCTCCCGTTGGGCGTGGCAGCCAAGGGGTGCGGACGCAGTCGGGGCCCCCGCGGGCGCGGGAGGGACTCTTGCTTGGCTGGTTTGGCCGGACAGTTGGGTGCTGTGAATGCAGATCGGCGCGTAGAGGGCTTATTTGTCTTACATTTCGCTCCTGCTTCTGGTTCAACAGGAGGACGAGGGAAAGACGGGGGAGCAGATCATGCAGTTCGACTACATCATCGTGGGCGCCGGGAGTGCCGGCTGTGTTCTGGCCAAGCGGCTGAGCGAGGCGGGCAAGCAGGTGCTGCTGCTGGAGGCGGGCGGCCGTGACAATTATCACTGGGTGCATATCCCGATGGGATATCTCTACTGCATCAACAACCCGCGCACCGACTGGATGTATCGCACAGAGGCCGACCCGGGGCTGAATGGTCGGGCGCTGATCTATCCGCGCGGCAAGGTGCTGGGAGGCTGCTCGTCCATCAACGGCATGCTGTATCTGCGTGGGCAGGCAGCGGATTATGATGGTTGGCGCCAGCGCGGCCTCGCGGGCTGGGGCTGGGACGATGTGCTACCCTATTTCAAGAAATCCGAAGATTACGTCGAAGGCCCATCCGAGATGCATGGTGCGGGCGGCGAATGGCGGGTCGAGAACCAGCGCCTGCATTGGGATGTGCTGGATGACTGGATGGAGGCCGCTGCGGCCTGGGGCCTGCCCAAAGTCACGGATTTTAACACCGGCAACAACGAAGGCGTCGGCTATTTCCGGGTCAATCAGCGTGCGGGCTGGCGGATGAATACCGCCAAGGCATTCCTGCGTACGGCGACAGGGCAGGGGCTGAAGGTGGAAACCCAGGCCCATACCCGCCGGATCCTGATCAAAGAGGGCCGCGCGACGGGCGTCGAGTATCAAAAGGGCGGCGAGGTGCATGTCGCCCATGCCGCCGCCGAGGTGATCTTGTCGGCAGGGGCGATCAACAGCCCACAGATCCTGCAGCTATCTGGGCTGGGGCCGGGCGCCTTGCTGCAACAGCACGGGATCGAGGTTCTGCAGGACATGCCGCAGATCGGCGCAAATCTGCAGGACCATTTGCAGCTGCGCTGCGCCTGGCGGCTGGAGGGGGCGCATACGCTCAACACGCTGGCGAATTCTGTGATCGGCAAGGCCAAAATCGGTCTGGAATACGCGCTGAAACGCTCTGGTCCGATGTCGATGGCGCCAAGCCAGCTGGGCGCCTTCTCCCGCTCACGCCCGGATCTGGAAACGCCCGATCTGGAGTATCACGTGCAGCCGCTGACGCTGGAGGCGTTCGGCAAGCCTCTGCATAATTTCCCGGGGCTGACTGCCAGCGTCTGCAACCTGCGCCCCGAAAGCCGGGGCCGGGTCGAGATCGCCTCGGCCGATCCAATGGCCGCGCCGAGTATCCAGCCGAACTACCTGTCTACAGAAGGCGACCGTCAGGTGGCCGTGGCGGCGATCCGGCAGGCGCGGGCGATCATGGAGCAGGCCAAGATGCAGGCCTACTGCCCCGAGGAGATCAAGCCGGGGATCGCATCTGATAACGAGGTCGATCTGATGCAGGCCGCCGGGGATATCGGTACGACGATCTTCCACCCCACCTGCACCGTGCATATGGGCAGCGACGAACGCGCGCCGCTTGACCCCGAATTGCGTCTGCGCGGGGTATCGGGGTTGCGGGTGGTGGATGCCAGCGTGATGCCCACGATCACCAGCGGCAACACCAATGCGCCGACAATCATGATCGCGGAAAAGGCATCTGACATGATCCTTGCAGCTGCGCGCGGCTGAATTCGGCAGAAAGCCGGAAGCCGGTGCTTTTGCGCTTGCACCCGGTCGGGATTTTCGTTTGCCTTTGACCCGGGCGAATTAACGCCCTTTGTGACAGTTCCGGTCAGGCTGGACCGGAACTGCCTATTTCAGGCCATTCGGGCAGCGGGTGCTGCTGTGACATCAAACAATCACATCCGTGCGTTAGAGCGGCCGAAACAGACGAGTAACAACAAGGAGCCGCGCCGTGACCAGCGATACAACCCCTGATTCATTTGATTGGCTGGATGCCGAGCTTCAGGACACGCTGGACGAGGATTTCGAGATTGAATTTGCCGAGCCCATGCTGTCGATGGAGCTGCGCAAGATCTACCGCTCGCAGCATCCCGAAATGCTGGATCGCAAGGTCTACTTCAGAAATCTGTTGCGCCTGCAGGCGGAATTGATCCGGCTTCAGGATTGGGTGCAGCACAGCGGCGCCAAGGTATGCATCCTGTTCGAAGGGCGCGACAGCGCTGGCAAGGGCGGCGTGATCAAGCGGATCACCCAGCGTCTGAACCCGCGTGTTGCCCGCGTCGTGGCCCTGCCCGCGCCCTCGCGCCGAGAGCAGAGCCAATGGTATTTCCAGCGCTACGTGCCGCATCTGCCGGCTGCGGGGGAAATCGTGCTGTTTGACCGGTCCTGGTACAACCGCGCCGGGGTTGAACGGGTAATGGGCTTTGCCAGTGAGGATCAGGTCGAACAGTTCTTTCAGGACGTTCCAGAATTTGAACGGATGCTGGTGCGGTCGGGGATCATCCTGCTGAAATACTGGTTCTCGATTACGGATGAGGAACAGCAGCTGCGGTTCATGATGCGGATCCATGATCCGATGAAGCAGTGGAAGCTGTCGCCGATGGATCTGGAAAGCCGTATCCGCTGGGAACAATATACCAAGGCAAAGGAGGATATGTTCGAACGTACCAACATCCCCGAAGCGCCTTGGTATATCGTTGAAGGCAACGACAAGAAGCGCGAGCGGCTGAACTGCATCGAGCACCTGCTGACCAAAGTGCCCTATGAAGAGGTGCCGCAGGAGAAGGTGTCCTTGCCGGACCGGGAATATAATCCCGACTATGAACGCAGGGTTCTGCCGGACGAGCTGTACGTGCCAAAGATCTACTGAGCGACCTCTGTGTAAAGAGCGAGGGCGGGTTCCCCCGCCGGTTCCAGCACAGCCTGCGGACTGCGCTACCGCCGTTGGGCCCGGCGCCGCGCCGGGGCGCGGCGTGCGCTTGTCTCAGGCTGCCTGCCTCAAGGCCGTTGTGATCTTTATTCGGGCGTGTCCGCCTGATCTGCCATATTGTCGAGAAACCGTTGCAGATACCCGGTGAAGGCGGTGAGCTCCTCGGGGGAGAAACCTTTGAGCAGGTCGCGCTGCCGCTCCAGCGCGCGCGGCAACATCTGGGCGTGCAGGGCATGCCCCGCCTCGGTCAGGAACCAGGATTTGCGCCGCTCATCTCCGCCCCGTACCTCGGCCCGGACGAGACCGGCCTTTTCCATGCGCTGCAGTGCGCGGCTGACGGCGGCCTTGTCGATACCGGTGAGGTTCGCAGCCTGACCGACGGAACAGCCCGGATCGCGCGTCAGCATGACCAGCATGCGCCAGTCCATGACACCGATGCCGAATTCCTTTTGGTAGGCGCGCGCAGCGTTCCGGGTCAGCCGGTTGCCTGCGAATGTCACCGTGACCACCGGGTTGCGGCTGTAGTCCAGTGTCGGGGCGGCGGGGCTGTCCTCACTGCCATCCGGCAGGATCAGGAACAGATCGTCGGGTAAATCGCTCATCCAGGCAGCTTAGGTCAGGCGAGTTGACAAGACAACGGTTGCCGCGCAGTCTTCCCTGAAGCTGACAATCGGGGGGAGGGGCTGCGATGGAAAGGCCAGTTTACAACATCGATCCGCAGGCGTTTTGGCAGGATCCCTATCCGGATCTGGCCCGTATGCGCGCCGAGGCGCCGGTGGCCTATGTGCCACAACTGGATGCGGTTCTGATCACCCGCCGTGACGATATTTTCCGGGAGGAAAAGCGGATCGAGGTGTTTTCCTCGGACCAGCCTGAGGGGCTGATGACCCAGCTGATGGGGCGGAACATGATGCGCAAGGACGGCGCCGCCCATATGGGAGAGCGCAAGGCGATCTTTCCGGCGGTCTCTCCCAAGACGGTGAAACAGCATTGGCTGACGCAGTTCCGTTCCGCGACGGCGCGGATACTTGACGACCTGGCGCCCCGGGGGGGCTGCGATCTGGTGCGTGACTTCGCCATGCCAGTCTCGGCAGAGGCGCTGAAGGCAGTCACCGGTCTGACCCGCATGCGCGCCGAAGAGATGGACGCGGTGAGCCAGGGCATGATCGATGGCTGTGCCAATTATGCAGGTGATCCGGAGGTTGAAGCGCGCTGCAATGACAGCACCCGGCTGATCGACCAGCACATTACCGAGATGTGGCGGAGTGATTCTGGCGCGGATGACTATTCCCTGTTGCGGGTTCAGCAGGCTGCGGGCCTGCCGGAGGATCAGATCAGGGCCAATATCAAGCTGGCGATCTCCGGCGGGCAGAACGAGCCACGCGATGCGATTGCCGGGACCGTCTGGGCCTTGCTGCGCCATCCGGAGCAACTGGAAGATGTCCGCGCGGGCCGTGCCAGCTGGCTGAAGGCGTTCGAGGAATATGCCCGCTGGATGTCCCCCATCGGAATGTCACCGCGCCGGGTGGCGCAGCCTTATGTCCTGCACGAGGTGGCGCTGAAGCCTGAGGACCGGGTGTTTCTGATGTTCGGTTCTGGGAACCGGGACGAGCAGGTGTTTGCACGCCCCGATGCCTTTGACATCCATCAGGATATCAGCGCGGCCATTTCATTTGGCGCCGGTCCACATTTTTGCGCCGGGGCCTGGATATCAAGGGCGCTGATCGCCGAAGCGGCGCTACCGATGCTGTTTGAGCGGCTGCCGGATCTATCCCTTGCGGGGGAGGCACGGTTCGGCGGATGGGCTTTCCGCGGTCCGCTTGAAATGCCGGTGACCTGGGACAAAGGGGAGAGGAGCCGGTAAGTGCGGAGAGCGTCGGGAGGCAGGCACAGATCAGACCAATAAGGGGCTCAAGAGGAAGTCACCCGGAGGGGCAGGCGCCTTGGTGCAGGGAGCAAGGCTATCGCCAGGTTTGGGGGGGAGCGATGTGCCTCCTCCGGGAAATGCCGACCGTTCCAACTTCGGCAACAGGGCCGTCCGCCTTGGGAAACGTGAGGTTTCGGTGCCCTGCTACTAATGATAGCAAAGATGGACTTCGAATACACGTATAAGTTTAACTATTTAGCCGCAGAACCGATATTCCGCCGTAAAATATGTATCTTAGAAACGACAAACCCCCGGGGCGGGCCACGGGGGTCGTCAAAAGCGTCCAGAAAAAACCGGAGGAAGATCTTAGAGGAGACCTTCGCGCTGTGCTTTCTTACGTGCCAGTTTACGGGCACGACGAATCGCTTCAGCTTTCTCGCGCGCTTTTTTCTCGGAGGGTTTCTCGAAATGTTGCTTGAGCTTCATTTCGCGGAACACGCCTTCGCGCTGCAGCTTTTTCTTCAGGGCACGGAGCGCCTGATCGACATTGTTGTCACGAACACTAACCTGCATGTGGTTTTCACCACCTTTCTAAGTTGGGTTGCAAGGATTTGCAGGAGGTGGCCGTATAGCAAAGCCGGTCTAACTTGTCTAGTACTGAGCAAAAGGGCAGATCGCGCAGCGACGCAGGCCCTTAAAGGCGCATTTGTTGACGAGGAGATGCATCATGACTGAGCAAACAGCCACAGAGCAACCGGCCGCCGACACCGGATCGATCGACGCGCTTCTGGATGCGGCGCTCATTCATGTCGCCTTTGACGGCTGGACCGAAGCCACCTTTGCTGCTGCAGTCGAGGATTGCGGTATGGACCCGGTTCTGGCACGCGCCCTGTGTCCGCGCGGGGCAGTGGATCTGGCGCTGGCCTATCACCGGCGCGGCGATGCGCAGATGCTGGAACGGTTGAAGACGGCGGATCTGACGGGGCTGCGGTTCCGGGACAAGATCGCCGCCGCCGTCCGTTTCCGCCTTGAAGCCTCTGACGACAAGGAAGCGGTGCGCCGGGGCGTGACGCTGTTCTCGCTGCCGGTCTATGCCGCCGACGGGGCCAAGGCGATCTGGGGCACGGTGGATGCGATCTGGACCGCGCTGGGCGATACCTCCGAAGATATCAATTGGTACAGCAAACGGGCCACGTTGTCCGGGGTTTATTCCTCGACCGTTTTGTTCTGGCTGGGGGACGACAGCCCGGGCCATCAGGCCACATGGGACTTTCTGGATCGGCGCATCGACAACGTGATGCAGTTCGAAAAGCTGAAGGCCGATGTGCAGAAGAACCCTTTGCTGAAGCCCCTTCTGGCCGGCCCGTCCTGGCTGGCGGATCAGATCCGGCGCCCGTCGACACCCACGGATCTGCCAGGCCGTAGGACTGGCCGCTGATCAAACGCCACGTCCATTCGCCGTTTCAGTACATCCGGACGCAATGCAAACCACCTGCCGGGGTTTGTGCCCCGCACCCAAGGTGATATTCAAAGCGTTAAAACGCACCACGCAAGGGAAAGGATCTTTGCATGACGGAGACATTGCCGGAAACGATGCGCGCGATTGAAATCTCGCAACCCGGAGGCCCCGAGGTTCTGACGCTGACAGACCGGCCCGTTCCGCAGCCAGGCCATGGCCAGCTGCTGCTGAAGGTCGCCTATGCGGGCGTCAACCGGCCGGACGCGTTGCAGCGTGCGGGGGCCTATGATCCGCCTGCCGGTGCCAGCGATCTGCCGGGGCTCGAGGCTTCGGGCGAGGTGGTCGCCATCGGTGCGGGCGTCACCGAATACGCGGTGGGGGACAAGGTCTGTGGCTTGCTGCCCGGCGGTGGCTATGCCGAATACGTGGTCACACCGGCCGCCCATTGTCTGCCCATTCCCAAGGGCATGTCGCTGAAACGCGCGGCCTGCCTGCCGGAAACCTGTTTCACGGTCTGGTCAAACGTCTTTACCCGGGGAGGGCTGAAGGCGGGCGAACGTTTTCTGGTGCACGGCGGCTCATCCGGGATCGGAACGACAGCGATTCAGCTGGCCTCGGCCTTGGGCGCGCGGGTGTTCACCACCGCCGGGTCCGATGCCAAATGTCAGGCCTGTCTCGATCTGGGGGCCGAGCGTGCGATCAACTACCGCGACGAGGATTTCGTGAAAGTTCTTCGCGCTGAGGGCGGCGCCGATCTCATCCTCGACATGGTGGGCGGCGACTATATTCCTCGCAATATCAGGGCGCTGGCCGATGATGGCCGTCTGGTACATATCGCCTTTCTCTCTGGCCCCAAGGCCGAGCTGAACTTTGCCCAGATCATGGCGCGCCGCCTGACGGTGACGGGATCGACCCTGCGCCCGCAAAGCGATCTGGCTAAGGCCCGCATTGCGCAGGACCTGGCCGAGGCGGTCTGGCCGCTGGTCGAGGCAGGCAAGATGGCGCCGGTGATGGACAGCGAATTTGCGCTGGAGGAGGCGGCAGCCGCACACGCGCGGATGGAAAGTTCCGGCCATATTGGCAAGATCGTTCTGAAGGTGGGCTAAGGCCGCTTGCCTGCACGCAAGAAGGGCCGACAGTTGCGTCGGCCCTTTTCTGTGTGCTTCGCTCTATTTCACCGCGCGCCGGTACAGGTGCCAGGTGGCGTGCCCCAGCACCGGCACCACGATGATCAGCCCGGCCAGGAACGGGATCGCACCGATTACCAGCATGCTGCCGACGATCACGCCCCAGGTAATGCAGATCACCGGGTTCTTGCGCAGCACCTTGATCGAGGTGGCCACCGCCACCGGCAGGCCCACGTGGCGGTCCAGCAGCAGCGGGAAAGAGACCAGGCTCATCGCCAGCGCGGCAAAGGCAAAGACGGCCCCTAACGCGCCGCCTGCAATTGCCATGATCCAGCCTTCGCGGGTGGTCACTACAGCGGTGGCGAAGCCGAGCATCGAGGTCGGCGGCTCTGGTCCCAGGGTGCGGATATAGATCATGTCCGCCGCGACCAACCAGATGATGAACAGTGCTGCCAGATAAAAACCCAGCACCAGAATGGCGCCGAAGGCAGGCGAGCGGATAACACCAAAGGCATCCATCCAGCGCGGCTTAAACCCGGCTTCGCGGCGCGAGGACATTTCATACAGCCCGACCGCCGCAACAGGCCCGAGGATCGCAAACCCCATGATCATTGGCACGATCAGCGGCAGCAGATTCATCGACAGGCTCATCACGATCAACGCGATGCCAATCACCGGATAGAACAGCACCAGGAACATCGCATCGCTGCGGCAGGCGGCAAAATCTTCAAGACCTGCGGCCAGTGAATGGATAAGGTCGTCCATCGAAAGCCTGCGCGCCTGAGGCAGCTCCGTGACGTCGCTGCTGCCCATTTCTCCCACCGTCTTGCCGAAATGCTGTCCGGTGGTTTCTGCCCCCTGCAAGAGCCAACTGAGCGGATTACCGATTGTCTTTGCCATGCGCTTGTTCCTCCTCTTCCTCCTCGCGGATTTAAATGGAAGTGCCGTTTAGGCAGGGCCGTGCGCGGCACGTGGAACAATACTAGCACAAAATCGGCCAAAATGCGCTGCACAAGCCAATCAATGTCGCGTGAGGGAAAGCTGCCCAGTGGCGCCTGCCTCCTCTTTTCGCGGCCAAGCCGCCTGTCGGGCGGTGGGGCAGGGGGAGTTTGGGGAGATGGAGGAGGAAGCCAAGCCTCCATAAGGTTCAGCGCACCGGGGCAAATAGTGCATCCTTCAGAGTGCAGTCGCGGATCACGTCCCGGCCGCAGGGCACCGGATCAAGGCTGCGCGACAGGCAGATGCGGGCCTCTTGGATGTGACCATCGCGGCAGGTGATGGTCAGGCTGTCCCGGCTCAGCTGTGGATTTTCCTTCAGAAAGGCTTCCTCGACCAGCGATGCGGGCAGTTTCACCAGTTTGTCCAGCTTGCGGAAGATAGCCGGACGGGTGATCTGTCCATAAGCCTCGCGCGAGAGGGAAAAATACTGGGCAGGGGACAGGCCGGAACAGCTGCCGTGTTTCTTCCATTGATGCCAAGCCAGGCCCGGAGACCCCATGATATCGGCCATCTCGGCGGTCTGGCGGCGGCTTGGCGGGGCCTCGGCGGTGTTGCAGAAATCCGGCCAGCCCCGGTGATACTGCGGCCACAGCCCATGCAGGGTCCAGCCGTGATCATGGCGGCTGTCGCATTGAGCCGATCCCCTGGCATCGCCTTCGATGGCGCACCAGTTCGGTGACCAGCTGAGGCTGAGGACGTAGTAATCGAATTCGCCCGCGACCTCCCGCGACCGGTCGCTGTCGGCGTAACCGGGCAGCGACGCCAGCCCGGAAATCACGGTTGCAATTGCCAGCAAGAACCTGCGCATCGCCTCTTTCCTTATGAAAACAAGGCGACTATATAGGACTGAAGTTCCCCGACAACGGAAACCCGCCCCAGACCTCGGGGCAGCCTAATTCAGGCGACGGGAAAGATGTACGTAGATGTTCGTGGGGCAAACGTGTTTTAAGGAGATAAGCGCATGGCAAAACCGTTGATGACCAAAGCGACCGCCGTGTGGCTGGTGGACAATACCACGATCAGCTTCAAGCAGATCGCCGATTTCGTTGGCATGCACGAGCTGGAGATCCAGGGCATTGCCGACGGTGACGTCGCCGCCGGCGTCAAAGGCTTTGATCCGGTTGCAAACAACCAGCTGACGCAGGATGAGATCGACAAGGCCGAGGCCAATCCGCTGCACAAGCTGAAGCTCAAGTTCAACCCGGCCGCTGCTGGCGAGGAAAAACGCCGCGGACCGCGCTACACACCGCTGTCCAAGCGTCAGGACCGTCCGAACTCGATCCTGTGGCTGGTGAAGTTCCACCCGGAACTCTCCGATGGTCAGATCGCCAAACTGGTAGGCACCACCAAGCCGACGATCCAGTCGATCCGCGAGCGGACCCACTGGAACATTGCCAACATGCAGCCGATCGACCCGGTTGCGCTGGGCCTGTGCAAACAGTCCGAACTGGACTCTGCCGTGCAAAAAGCCGCCGCAAAACGGGCTGCCGAAGGCGGCGTGATGAGCGACGACGAACGCCGCAAGCTGGTGTCGACCGAGCAATCGCTGGAGATGGATGCCGAGCCGAAGATCCCCTCGGCCATCGAAGGGCTGGAAACCTTCACTCTGGGTGGTGGCTCTGCCGAAAGCACCCCGTCCGAAGAGCCGCTGCCCGATGCGGACAGCTTCTTCAACCTGCCCTCGGGCGGTGATGAGGACGACGAGGACGAAGACGGAACCGATCCCCGCTTCTGAAGCGTTCAGACATCAGGGCCGACACGGTCCAACGAATAGGAAAGCTACGTCCGGATCCGGGCGTGGTTTTTTCTTTGTGGCGGTCCTACCAGGCGTCGGCGTAGCGGGGGCCGGGGGGCGCGTGGCCTGCGCTCTCCAACGCGCGGTGCAGCGCGGCGCGGGTCTCTGCCGGGTCGATGACCGCGTCGAATTCCAGCAGGCTGGCAGCATTCAGTGCCTTTCCGCGCTCATACAGGGCATCGACGAGGCGTTGATATTCCGCTTCCCGCTCTGCCGGGTCCTCAATCGCGTTCAGATGGTCGCGGTGGCCCAGCCTGACTGCGCCCTCCAACCCCATGGCGCCGACCTCTCCGGTGGGCCAGGCACAGCAGAAATGCGGACGATCCAACCCGCCGCCCGCCATCGCCATCGCGCCCAGACCATAGGCCTTGCGCAGGATTAGCGTCACCAGCGGTTGGCTGAAATGGGCTCCGGCCAGAAACAGCCGCGAGATATGCGCCACCTGTCCGGTTTTCTCGACCTCGGGGCCGACCATGAAGCCGGGCGTGTCGCATAGGGTGACGACGGGCAGGCCCCAGGCATCACACAGCTGCAGGAAACGCGCGCCCTGGTCACCGGCCTCGGCATCGATGGCGCCGCCAAGGTGCAGCGGGTTGTTCGCCAGCAGCCCCACTGCGCGACCTCTGATCCGGGCAAAGCCGGTGATCATGCCCGCGCCAAACCCGCGGCGCAGCTCCTGAAACGTGTCACTGTCGGCCAGCCCGTCGATGGCTGCGCGCATGTCATAGGCGCGGGTGCGGTCCACAGGCACGACATTGCGCAGGTCCGGGGTTTCCTCTGGGTCATCGGCGGGTGGTGTCTGTGCGGCCTCAAGGCCCAGCAGCCGTTTCGCAGCCACCACAGCCTCGGCTTCGTCTTCGGTCAGAATATCGATCAGCCCGGTGCCTGCCTGCACGTCACTGGGGCCGATCTCCTTCGGGGCGACGACACCCAGCCCGCCGCCTTCTATCATCGCCGGGCCGCCCATGCCGATCCAGCTATTGCGGGTGGCGATCCGGAGGTCGCAGACCCCGTAAAGGGCCGCGTTTCCGGCGAAACAATAGCCCGACACGATGCCGATTTTCGGCCCTTTGTAGGCGGCGAAATGGCGGAAGGAGGTGACATTCAACCAAGCGGCCATGATCAGGGCGGTGTCGCCGTCGTTGGGTCTTCCGCCGCCGCCTTCGGCAAAGAGGACGATGGGCAGCCGGTCGCGGCTGGCGACCTCGATCAGGCGGTCCATCTTACGGTGGTGGTTGAAACCCTGTGTGCCTGCCAGAACCATGTAATCTACCGCCATGGCAGCCACCGTACGCCCAGAAACCGTGCCGATTCCGCAGATGATACCGTCGCCCTGCGTGCGCGCCTGCAGATCGGGCAGCGCCCGCTTGCCGCGTTGGGCCGCCACAGCAAGGGCGCCATATTCGGTGAAACTGCCCGCATCGAACAGATCGTTGATGTTCTCCCTTGCGGTGCGGCCTCCCAGCGCGTGACGTTTGGCGACGGCCTCGGGACGGGCGGCATCGTCCAGCAGCGCCATGCGGGCCGCATATTCCTCCAGATCAGGACGGGCGGTATCGTCGGTTGCGACCTCCTCAACGGACACGCTGCCGGGTTCCAATGTAATCAGCGTTTCACCGCCCTGCAACTCTTGTCCGGCGGTCACATGAACGGCAGTGACAATCCCGCTCTGCTCGGCGCGGATTTCATGGCGCATTTTCATCAGTTCGGTGGCCAGCAACACCGTGCCTGCGGCCACTTCCTGACCCGGAGCGACATGGACTTCGGCGACGATTGCGGCGCTTTCGGCCTTTATGAGTGTCACCAGTACCCCTCCCTGATCGCTGATGTTGTTCTCAGTCAAGCGTTCGCCGGGGGCAGCTGTCAATTTGACCGTGGGGTCACTTTTCCGGATCAGGGCTGGGGCGGGACACAGAAGGTTGTTATCTACCCGCGACTTGGGGGTTTTCGTGCCGACCTCTTGCGGCTAGCGTTGCGCAAAATCGACTGGAGAGATCATCATGAGCCAATATGCAGGAATGACGCAGACCGAAACCGGTGCAGGGGTGCTGTGCGATCTGCGCAGCGACACGGTCACCCGCCCCGACGACGCGATGCGTCAGGCCATGGCGGCGGCCGAGGTGGGCGATGATGTCTATGGCGAGGATCCGCAGGTCAACCAGTTGGAGGCCACCCTGGCCGAGCGTCTGGGCAAGGAAACGGGCCTGTTCCTGCCCACCGGCACCCAGAGCAACCTGACCGCGCTCCTGTCCCATTGCGGGCGTGGAGAGGAAATCATCACCGGCCGCGACTACCACGTCTTCAAATACGAGGCGGCCGGCGCTTCGGTGCTGGGCGGCAGCGCGCTCTACCCGCTGGAGGTGCAGCCCGGCGGTGGACTTGATCCCGCAGCGATCGCGGCAGCGGTCAAACCGGATGATTCCCATATGCCGATCAGCCGCCTGCTGTCCTTGGAGAACACCCACAACGGACAGGCCATTTCGCTGGAGGACATGCGCGCGATGACCGATGCGGGCCGGGCTGCGGGCCTGTCGCTGCATCTGGACGGGGCGCGTTTTTTCAACGCTATCACCGAGCTGGGCTGCTCTGCACCGCATCTGGCGGTTCTGTTCGATACCGTGTCGATCTGCCTGTCCAAGGGGTTGGGCACGCCTGCGGGATCGGTTCTGGTCGGTCCGTCCGATCTGATTGCCCGCGCCCGGCGCTGGCGCAAGATGCTGGGCGGCGGCATGCGCCAGTCCGGGGTGTTGGCTGCGGCAGGTCTGATGGCGCTGGAGCAGAACGTCGACCGTCTGTCAGAGGATCACGCCCGGGCCGCTACGCTGGCAGATGCCTTGCGCGCTCTGGGCGCGGGAGAAGTCACGCAAGCCACGAACATGGTGTTCTTCACCCCGGCAGAGGTGCAGAACGCAGCCCTGCAGGCGCATCTGGCCAAGGCGGGCGTGGTGATTGGGGCAGGGGACAGCGGCCCGATCCGGCTGGTGCTGCACAAGGATGTCACCGATGAGGGCCTCAACGGCGCGATTGCCGCGTTCCAGGCCTTCTTCAGCTAAGGCGTTTCGCGACGGGTTATCCGTTGCACAAACGGGATCAGGGTAAATGCGATTTGCCCTGCCAACCCGATCGCCCCGGCAGGGGTGGCCCAGTGGCTGAAGTAGCTGCTGGGGCGCGCGCCCATCAGGTTGGTGGCGAGTACATATTCCGCGACCATCAGCAGCCCGAAGGCCCAGATCCCCATCCACAGGCGCGCGGCGGCAGGATGCAGATCCTTGCGATTCCGGGTCAGGTGCCGGGCGATCAGCCAGCTGAGGGTGAGCATGATGGGCAGTTCAAGGCAGACCGCCCAGAGTTCATCCATCAGGGGCAGCAGCACGAAGATCCGCAGGCTGCCCAGAACAAATCCGCAGAAGAACACGGCCGCAAAATAAAATATGGCGGCTCTCAGAACCGGGCGGTGCAGGGCGGTTGGCATGGCTGTCCTTCCCCTCTCACCGTCAGAGTTCCTTGCGGGCCTTCAGCGCGGCGCTGATGGTGCCGTCGTCGAGGTAATCCAGCTCGCCGCCGATCGGAACACCCTGCGCCAGTGAGGTAAGTTTGACCTGACCGCTCAGCTGGTCGGCGATGTAATGGGCCGTGGTCTGCCCGTCGATGGTGGCATTCAGCGCCAGGATCACCTCGCTCACCGCTTCGCTGCCGACCCGGTCGACCAGGCGGGGAATGCGCAGATCCTCGGGGCCGATGGCGTCCAGCGCCGAGAGGGTGCCGCCGAGTACGTGATAGCGCCCCTTGAAAACGCCTGCGCGCTCCATCGCCCAGAGATCCGAGACGCTTTCGACGACGCAGATCTCGCCATTGGCGCGGGCCTCACTGTCGCAGATCTCGCAGATGTCCTCGGTCCCCACGTTGCCGCAGTTGAGGCATTCGCGGGCGGTGGTGGCGACGCGGGTCATCATGTCCGACAGCGGTGTCAGCAAAAGCGCGCGTTTGCGGATCAGGTGCAACACTGCCCGCCGGGCCGAACGCGGCCCCATGCCGGGCAGTTTTGCCATCAGATCGATGAGGGTTTCGATGTCGCTGGTAGAGCGGTCTTGCATGGAGGCGGCCTTTGGAGTGTTAGCCCATATAGACGCATCACGGCGGGCAATGGCAAGGGGAAGCGCGATGGATGTTCAGGGTTTGTCTGGGCGGTGCCTGCGCGTCAGATCGGGCAAAGGGCGTATGCCCGTGAGACATGAAAAAGGCGGCCAAGGCCGCCTTTTCGGAACTTTTCAGTCGCGCCTCCGGATCAGAAGGGCAGCTTGATGTCCTTGGGAAGGCCCATGCTTTCCGTGAGGTTGGTCATCTCTTCCTGCGCTTTTTCGGCTGCCTTGGACTGTGCGTCCTTGATGGCGGCCAGGATCAGGTCCTCGACCATTTCCTTGTCATCGCCGTTGAAGATGGACGGGTCGATATCCAGCGCCTTGAGGTCGCCCTTGGCCGAGGCGGTGGCCTTGACCAGGCCCGCGCCTGCTTCGCCGGTAACCATGACGTTGTGCAGGTCTTCCTGCATCTGCGCCATCTTGGTTTGCAGTTCCTGTGCCGATTTCATCATCTTGGCCATATCGCCAAGACCGCCGAGGCCTTTGAGCATGGTGTTTCTCCTAAGTGCGGGGGCGCAGGGCGCCGTAAGTCATCCCCGAACATATCGCAATTGCAAGCGCGATGAACAAGTGGGGGGAGGCGGTGCAGTCTTCGATTATGCCCAAGGCACTCTTATCATCAAAGAAAAGCTCATGATTATCGACGGCAATTGCGGCCGCGAGCATGCCCCAAAGAAAGCCTGCGATTGCAAAGGAGGCGCGCTTTCTGCTGTACAGCGCGAATCCGGCAAGAGCGAAGAGGGCCAAGACAGCAGGCTTGGCCGACAACCGCCAAAGCACATCCCACGCGCTATCGGATAGATCGCCGGTGGCAAAGCAGGTTTTGGCGAAGGCGGTTGTTGGCAGGGTGAACAAGAGGACCGTCAGGCCAGTCGCTACCCGTCTTCGAACGGATCCCATTCGTCTTCTACCTCGGGCAGGGCTTCGGCCTCGACCTCGGCGGCCATTTCCTCGGCGGTACGGATACGGGTGATCCGGGCCTTGGGGAAACTGTCGATCACCGCCTGTACCAGCGGGTGTTCGCTGGCCTTCGTCCGCAATGCGTTTTCGGCGGCATCGCGGATTTCGGCGATCGTCGGGGCCTCGCCGTCGGGTGCGATGGTGACGACCCAGCGGCTGCCGGTCCAGTTTTGCAAGGCGGTGCCGAGGCGCGCAGCAAGGTCTCGGGGCGCATTCGCATGCGGTGTGAATTCGATCCGGCCCGGCTGGTAAGCGACGAGGCGCACGCCTGTTTCCACCTCGACCAGCAGTTTCACATCACGGTTGGTGCGGATCAGTTCCACCACATGCTCGAAGGTCGGGTAGCGGGCGAGGGCCTTTTCTGCGGCCGGTGCCAGCGCAGTGGCTTGTCCCTGCCCTTGGCCGTGCGACATGGTCATGCCGCCGGACGATCCACCGCCCGGTGCGCCTTGCGGCGGAGCAGAGGTGATAGCCGATGCCCCGCCCGCGGCAGGCGCGCCCACGCTTTGCATGGGCATTCCGCCACCACCGCCGGGCGGCGGGGGCGGCATATCCTGCAGCTTGCGGATCAACTCCTCGGGACTGGGCAGATCGGCCACGTGCGTCAGGCGGATCACCGCCATCTCGGCAGCCATCATGGCGTTGGGGGCGGCGGCGACCTCTTCCAGCGCCTTGAGCAGCATCTGCCACATGCGGGTCAGCACCCGCATCGGCAGCGCTTCGGCCATCTGTTGACCGCGGGCGCGCTCATCCGGGCTGATGGTCGGATCCTCTGCCGCGTCTGGCGTAATCTTTACCACCGACACCCAATGGGTGATTTCGGCCAGATCGCGCAGAACAGCCAGCGGATCGGCGCCTTCGGCATATTGCGAGGAGAGCTCGCTGAGCGCCGCAGCCGCATCGCCGCGCAGGATCATATCCATCAGATCCAGCACCCGGCCCCGGTCGGCAAGGCCCAGCATGGCGCGGACCTGATCGGCGGTGGTCTCGCCCGCACCGTGGGAAATCGCCTGATCCAGCAGCGAGGTTGCATCGCGGGCCGAACCTTCGGCGGCGCGGGTGATGAGAGCGAGCGCATCCTCGGCAATCTGGGCGTTTTCGGCAGTTGCGATCTTGCGCAGGAGGGCGATCATCACCTCGGGTTCAATCCGGCGCAGATCGAACCGCTGGCAGCGCGACAGCACCGTCACCGGCACTTTGCGGATCTCGGTGGTGGCGAAGATAAACTTCACGTGGGCGGGGGGTTCCTCCAGCGTTTTCAGCAGCGCGTTGAACGCGCTGGTAGAGAGCATGTGAACCTCGTCGATGATGTAAATCTTATAGCGGGCCGAGGCCGCGCGGTATTGCACCGAATCGATGATTTCGCGGATGTCGCCGACGCCGGTGCGGCTGGCGGCGTCCATCTCCATCACGTCCACGTGGCGGCCTTCCATTATCGCGAGGCAATGCTCGCACTGACCGCAGGGTTCGGTGGTGGGGCCGCCGTTGCCATCGGTGCCGATACAGTTCATCCCCTTGGCAATGATCCGGGCGGTGGTGGTCTTACCCGTGCCGCGAATACCGGTCATGATGAAAGCCTGGGCGATCCGGTTCGCGGCAAAGGCGTTTTTCAGCGTACGCACCATAGCGTCTTGGCCAACCAGATCCGCAAATGTCTCGGGCCGGTACTTGCGGGCGAGGACCTGATACTGGCCGGACGGCTGCTCCGCGTGCTGAACCTCAGCGGTTTGGGTTTCAGGATCGGATGTTGGGGTGTCGCTCATGCTGTCTCGTGCCGGATTCGGAATGGGAGTGGGACCGCCTCATAGGGTAGGGAAGCCCGCGGGCTTCGTCCACCGCTGTTGACCGTCCGGCAGGGCAGGTGGCAGAGTTTTTCCCTGTATGTGGTGGAGAGTGTGTGATGACTGGGATGAGTTCAGATGGGGCAGGCCTGCAGGCCGGGCAGCCCTTTACGATCTACGCGGTGTCCGCCGCCAATGGCATTCTTGCTATCTGCCCGCTGCCCGGTGCCGGGGGCGACTACAAGGGGGATCTTGAGCTGATCCACGACTGGCAGCCCGGTCTGGTCATTTCCATGACCACCGAAGCCGAGCATGTCTCCGTCGGGGCCGCGACGCTGGGGGTTGATCTGCAGAGCATGGGAAGCCGCTGGGTGCATCTGCCGGTGGCGGATTTCGGTGTGCCCGGCCCGGAGGTGAACGAGGCCTGGCCCGGGGTCAGCGCCTCGGCGCGCCAGGCGCTGAACGGTGGCGGCCGCGTTCTAGTGCATTGCCGGGGCGGCTGCGGGCGCTCCGGCATGGTGGTGCTGCGCCTGTTGATCGAATGCGGTGTTGCGCCAGAGGCGGCGCTGAACCGGCTGCGCATGTCTCGCCCCTGCGCGGTCGAGACCGAGGCACAGATGGCCTGGGCCCGCAGCCGCTGAGCCAGAGGCAGCCCGCCGGAGCGGGCCCGGCTGTCATCCCGCTTTCTTCTTCACAGGGCGCGGCATTCATCTGATATAACCGGCGCCCCTCCTGTTGTTTGCTGGGTCGGCCGCTACGCCGCGCTGAGCGGGATGGCTTCTCCGAAGGAGCAGGGGCGATGCGGCAGGTGATCTGCGGGCTGCGCTTGTGGATCGCTGGACAGTAGCGCGTCGGCAAAACGGTCCAGACCGCTGCGCTCTGCTGCGGTGTCCACTTCGCAGAACACCCGGATCCTGTCGTGCGAGGCAAAAAAGCGCGCCGGGCAATGGCGGGTGCAGCCATCGAGCAGGCTGTCGCCGGTGATTTCAAAATCCTCTTCGGTCATATCCCGCGCGGTATCGAGTGCCCCGCACAGGGCCACCAGCATCCGTTCCAGTGCTGGGCAGCTTGCCCCGGTGTGTTGACAGGTTGTTGCCGCAAGTTCATGCGTTTTTGTCGTCCAGATCATCGCGCCCTCCGCGCTGAGGCAGGGGCATAAAGAGGGGGAGAGACATGTGGCCGGATGCTTGTCGGCCAGAACGGGCCGCGCAACAGGAGCCATCTCACCCGCTCCGGACACCCCGCCCGGTTTCGAGTTGTGCGATGGCAGGTCTCCTGACTTGCGGGTCATAGCTTCTCCGGTCCTTCCCGGCCGCAGGTCTGTACCTTGCGTCCAGTGGATCTTCCGGGGTCGCTCTCCGCCTACAGTTGCGGGGGCAGTCGTGGAATTGTTCTGGCCGAGAGAGGCCGGATCGCACCACGTTCCCTTTTCATCCCGGACCCGCAAAAGGCGGATCGCGGAAACCATCTGTGAAATGGGTAGCGGGTCGAAGGGCGAGTCGTCAATTCGCTTGTGTGAAAGTCGGAGAAATCCGCGCCAACGCCAGCAAGCCAGGTCAGCTAGCTGATTTGTGCAGGCGGATGCGGTGCCCTCAGGCCGTGCGGTTCAACCGTTCTTCGGTCAGCCGGGCGAAATCTGCCGCGCGCGCTTTGAATTTTTTATTGAGCGAACCGCGCGCCAGTTTGAAGGATTGCAGCAGCAACCGCCCCGACAGGGTCTTGGCCGTCAGGTTGAGCGAAATTGTTACACGGGTGCGCCGCGGCGACAGCGCCATCAGTTCGATCTCGGTTTCGCCGTTCAGCCCGCTGCTGTCGCCGGACAGCAGAATGCGGGTGACGGGATCATAGGATTTGAGAGCAATGCGCAGCTCGCGCGCCTTGCCGCGAAAGTTGAATTTGGCATCCCAGGCGAGGCCGTTTTCAGGCGTGCTGATATCGCCGATCCGTTGCACGTCGATGCCGCGCCGGATGGCCGAGCGTTCAAAGCTTTCAAAGTCCGACAGGGCTTCAAACACGTCGGCGATCGGTGAATCGATATCTTCTTTACTCGTGAAATCCATGACTCTGACGCCTGCTTGCCTGTTTTGATTGATCAATTCTCAGCGTGGCCGCGATATTCCCTTTAATCCAGTGTATCCGCAAGCCAGTTCTGCAACAGAAAATGTGCAATTGCTCCTTTTCGGGCAGGCTTCAGGATCGGGTGCTCTCCGGCAAAGGCGGTCATCATGTCCTGCTTGCTGACCCAGATCGCGTCCTCGATTTCATGTGGGTCGATGGTCAGCTCGCGATCCAGCGCGATCCCGCGGCAGCCGAACATCAGCGACATGGGAAAGGGCCAGGGCTGGCTGGACAGGTATTCCACCTCTCCGACCTTCACGCCGGATTCTTCCAGAACTTCACGCCGCACGGCGGCCTCAAGCGTTTCGCCGGGTTCAACGAAACCGGCCAGCAGGGAGTACATACCTTCCGGCCATCCGGGAGAGCGGCCCATCAGGACCTCGTCCCCATGGGTAATCAGCATGATCACAACAGGATCGGTGCGGGGAAAATGGCTCGCCTTGCAGCTGGGGCAATTTCTTTGCCAGCCAGCCTGAACCATATCACTGGGGTGGCCACAGCGGGCACAGAACCCATGCGAGCCATGCCAGGAAAACAGCGCCTTGGCGGTGGCGGCCAGCTCGGCCTCCAGCGGGGTCAGCCGGGTCATCACCCTGCGCAGCTCGGCGAAAGCATAACCAGAGGGCAGGTCCGGGTGCTGCTGCTCCGTCACATCGGCAAAACTGGCCAGCGCCATCTCGTCCAGCGCATCGGGCTGCCAACTGCTGATGTCGCAGGCGAAGGCCGGGCTTTGATCCGGCAGGAGGCCGAGAAACAGAGCGGCGTCGCGGCACTCTGCTGCCACCGGATGCGTGGTGGAGATCCAGGCAAGAGCGTCCGGTCCGCGCTCTGGATCTGACCGCTGGCACAGGGGTTTGCCGCGCCACATCATCAGCACCTGTGCATTCTGTGCCCCCCAGGCAGCGTCTAGCGCTTCGGCATCCGCACGCAGATGCGCGCTGCGGTCCAGGCCACCCTTGCCGCCAAATGTCACCTCTTCGGCCCGTTTCATATCGTTGTCCTTCTTTTGGCAGGGGATCCGGCGTTAAGGCCCGATTTCCTGCATTGATGGCGGCAAAACCGCGCAATGACCAGCCTGTTCGGGTAGCGCTGTCGATGCATTTTTATGGTTGTCAGCGGATGTTTAACGCCGGGTCACCGGTCTGCCGCTGGATATTGGCGTTAGACCGGTCAAATTTTCGGCATCAGCGCCACAATCGTTAACATCCTCAAAAATGGTGACTTTGCAAATCAAGGAAACGCTGTTTCAAAGGGTTAACGCGTTCGTGTCAGAACGTGAGAAAAAACGAAGATCGGAAGACGCCGTGCAGGCTGCGGGTAGAGCAATATGACAGGACCGGATCAATCCTTGCCATTGGGGAAGGGGGTGCTGCGCTTGTTGGCAACCACCGATCTGCACAGCAATCTGCTCAGCTACGACTATTATGCCGACCGGCCGGACCCCAGCATCGGCCTGTCCCGCGTCGCGTCCCTGATCGCAGAGGCGCGGCAAGAGGTCCGGGAGGCTGGGGGCACGGTGCTGCTCTTGGACAATGGTGATGGGCTGCAAGGGGCGCCGATTGGTGAAATTTCCTCTGACGACCCGATCGTGCCGCATCCACTGATGCAGGCCTTCGACGTGTTGCAATACGATGCCATCGGGCTTGGAAATCACGACTTCAACTTCGGTCTGGAGACGCTTGAGCAGGTGCTGGAGCAGGCACCCTGTCCGGTGATTTGCTCGAATATGACAGCCGTGGAGGAGGGACGGGAGCTACCTTTCGCCCGCTCCACCATTCTGGAGCGGGAGGTGCCTGCCTGCGCTGGTGCGCCGCCGCTGCGGATCGGGATCCTGTCGGTGCTGCCGCCGCAGACGGTAACTTGGGATGCGCATCTTCTGGAAGGTCAGGTCGTGGTTGCGGACATGGTGCAGGCGGCTGCCGCTGCTGCCAGCGCGCTGCGGCGGGAAGGATGCGATATCGTGATCGCATTGGCGCATACCGGTGTCGGAGGGCTGGAGCGGGTGCCGGGCATGGAGAATGCCTTGCTTCCCATCGCGGCCACGGCGGGAATCGATGCGGTGATCGGCGGGCACACCCACAAGACCCTTCCAGATCCCGAGCACAGTTTCACCAAGCCGGTGGTCATGCCGGGCGCACATGGCTCACACTTGGGGCAGATCGATCTGCAGGTGTCGCACGGCCCGGAGGGGTGGCGGCTGGAAAATTGGGACGCCCGCCTCAAACCCATCTGCAGCAGGGCAGAGAATGGCGATCTGATGTCTCTGGTCGAGGAGGACGCTGAACTGACCCGTGCGCTTGGCCCCGCGCATGATTCAACGCGCGAACGGATGCGTCAGCCCGTTGGCTTCAGTGACGTGCCTTTGCACTCCTTCTTTACTTTCTTTGGGCCCGATCTTGGGCTGGAACTTGCAGCAGCAGCGCAGGCGGCAGCGGTCAGGCCGCTGCTGGAAGGCACTGAGGTTGGCAAACTGCCGCTCTTGTCCGCGGCGGCGCCGGGTAAATTCGGTGGCCGCTCCGGGCCCGGGCATTATACCGACATCGGGCGTGGCGATCTGTGTATGCGCAACGTCGCTGATCTTCACATCTTCCCGAATGAGCTTAGGCTGGTGGTTGCGACCGGCGCGCAGGTGCTGGACTGGCTGGAAATGTCCGCGGGTGTGTTCAAACAAGTCCGCCCCGGCAGTACCGAACAGGAACTGGTTGATCCCAGCCGTGCCGGGCATAATTTTGACGTTCTTTTTGGCCTGCAATACGAAATAGATCTCTCGGCACCGCCGCGGTTTTCGTCCTCTGGCGTGCGGATCAACCCGGCGGCAGGGCGCATTCGACGTCTTCGCGTGCACGGGCGGCCTGTGGCCCCTGCGCAGCGTTTTGCCGTCGTGGTCAACAGTTACAGGGTCAGCGGTGGTGGTAATTTCCAGATGGTCAAAGACGCCGAGAACATCCCGCTGCCGCCGGTGCGAATCCGGGATGTGATCCGGGACTACGTTGCGGGCCGCCTGCCTGAGGATCCACTGGCGCAGGAAGAGTATCCGTGGCGGTTTGCCGAGCTCAACAACGCCGAGGCTGCCGCCTATACCAGCCCGGAGGCGGTGCAGTATCTGGATGAATTGCCGGAGGGGCAGGTGCGCAACTGCGGTATGACACCAAAAGGCTTTCTGAAACTGATGCTTGCCCTCTGAACTGCGGAGCGGTGGATCGGGGAGGCCCCCTTGTCATTGCTGCGGCAGCCGCCTATATCGGGATTCGAGAGGTTGGCGCGGGCAAGCGCCTCGCCAACCTGGTCAGGTCCGGAAGGAAGCAGCCACAACGAGCCCCGCTTGGGTCGATGTCCAACCTCTCACCTTTCCCCAAAATACAGGTCCAGCCCGCCGAAAGGCGTGGGCTGTCTTAATGCCCGCAGAATTGCAGGTTAGTAGCGGCCATTGTCGGCGGGATAGACGCCCAGGATCTCGACGTTGGTGGTAAAATAGGCCAGCTCGTCCATCGCCAGCTGCACGTTCTCATCCTCGGGATGGCCTTCGATATCGGCATAGAACTGTGTCGCCGTGAAGGAGCCGTCGACCATATAGCTTTCCAGCTTGGTCATGTTGATTCCATTGGTGGCAAAGCCTCCCATCGCCTTGTAGAGCGCGGCGGGGATGTTGCGCACCTGGAACACGAAGCTGGTGATCATGCCATGGGCACCGCGACGGCTGTAATCTGGCTCGCGTGACATGATCAGGAACCGCGTGGTGTTGTCGCCGTTGTCTTCGATATGGCGGGCCAGCACATCCAGACCGTAGATCTCTCCGGCCAGCTCGCTGGCGAGGGCGGCAACGTGTTTGTCGCCTGCCTCCGCCACATCGCGGGCGGCCCGTGCGTTGTCGGGGCTGACCCGGCCGGTGATGTCATGTTTACGCAGGAACTGTCCGCATTGCGGTAGAAGAACCAGATGCGATTTCGCCTCGCGGATATCTTCCAGCCGGGCACCGGGCACGCCCAGAAGATTGATATGCACCCGCACAAATGCCTCGTCGACAATATGCAAGCCGCTGTGCGGCAGCAGACGGTGAATATCGGCCACCCGACCATAGGTCGAATTCTCCACCGGCAGCATGGCGAGGTCCGCCTGACCGCTTGTCACTGCTGCGATCGTGTCCTCGAAATTGCGGCAGGGTAGCACTTCCATGTCGTGCCGCGCGTTGCGGCAGGCTTCGTGGCTGTAAGAGCCAAGCTCCCCCTGAATGGCGATTTTTCCGGTCATGAGTGCGACTTTCCTGCAAAACTTGGACAATCGGGCGTTTCGTCGCGCTGTCTACACCTTGCCACTTGAGAGGGGAAGCCTTAGACACCCTCCCAGACAGCTGAAATGGACTCGCGATCATGTTTGACACGATGACCCTTACCAAAGCGACTGCAGGCTTCTGCGGCGCGTTCCTCGTGTTCCTCCTGGGCAAATGGGCCGCAGAGGAACTGTATCATGTGGAGGCCCATGGCGAGGCTTCTTACGTGATTGAAGTGGCAGAGGCAGGTGGTGCAGAAGAAGAAGTGGAAGAAGTCAGCTTTGAAGAGCTGATGGCCTCCGCTGACGTTGGCAAAGGCGCCAAAGTCTTCAAGAAATGCTCCGCGTGCCACAAGCTTGAGGCTGGCGCCAATGCGACCGGTCCTTATCTCTACGGTGTGGTTGACCGTCCCAAGGCAAGCGCCGAAGGATTTGGTTACTCCGGTGCCCTGTCCGGTATGGAAGGCGCATGGACCGCTGAGAACCTCAATGAATTCCTGACCAAACCGTCCGACTACGCACCGGGCACCACGATGAGCTTCTCTGGCCTGAAAAAGGTCAAGGACCGCGTGAACCTGATCGCCTATCTGGACAGCCTCGACGACTAAACCGTCGCTCCGGCTGGTACAGAACCGGATTTGAGTTTTGAAAGGCCGCTGATCCTCAGCGGCCTTTCGCTTTTTGTGGGGCCTGTCGGAGAATATGTGCCGCAAAAGGATGGGAAATTGCCCTGGCCCAACCCGAAAGTGACCGCATCACAACTTGAATGTTGCGCCTGCCTGCCATTAGCTTGAAATACGGTAGAAATCCGGATCGCTTGAACACCGGACAGCGGAGGTTAAGGCAGATGAGATCACAACAGATGACAGCCCGAACGCAGACCATGCGCGGGGGGCTGCCAGCGCAGCTTGGTTTTCTGATGCAGAGCGTGCTGGTGCTGGGCGCGACGATGCTGGCACTGGTTACCGTGCTGGCAGGAACGGCCCGCGCCGAAGAGACAATCATCAAAAGCCATGGGTTCGCGGAATTCGGTGAACTGAAATACCCCGAAGGATTCGCGCATTTCGACTATGTGAACCCGGAGGCGCCGAAGGGCGGGGAACTGTCCTTTTCCGCCGTCGGTACCTTCGACAGCATGAACCCCTTTACCCGCAAGGGGCGGGGCGGGGCGCTGTCCTCCTACCATCTGGAAAGCCTGTTGATCGAATCCTATGACGAACCGGGCTCCTATTACGGGCTGATTGCGGAAAGTCTGGAATACCCCGAAAGCCAGGATTGGGTGATCTTCAACCTGCGCCCCGAAGCGCGGTTTTCGGATGGATCGCCTGTGACCGCCGATGACGTGGTCTTTTCCCATAACATCCTGCTGGATCAGGGGCTGCAATCCTATGCCGAGGCAGTGCGCAAACGCATCCCCAAGGCCGAGGCGCTTGGCCCGCACCGGGTCAAATTCTACTTCTCACCCGATTTCCCGCGCCGCGCGATGATTTCGCAGGTTGCAGGCACGCCCGTCTTCTCCAAGGCCTGGTTCGAAGCCGATCCCGAAAACCGCCGTCTTGATGAGCCGCGTCTGGATCCGGGAATCGGGTCGGGGCCATATGTTCTCGACAGCTTCGACATCAATCAGCGTATCGTCTACCGCCGCAATCCGGATTACTGGGGCGCCGATCTCAATGTGAATGTCGGCCGCCACAACTACGACAGCATCCGGATCGAGTATTTCGGCGATGCCATCGCGGCGATGGAAGGGTTCAAGGCCGGTGTCTACACCCTGCGCCCCGAGAACAGTTCCAAAAGCTGGGCGACCGCCTATGAGTTTGACGCGGTTGCGCGCGGCGATGTCATCAAGGACGAAATCCCCGACGGTAACGTGCCTGCTGCCAATGGTTTTGTTATGAACCTGCTGCGTCCCGTGTTCCAGGACATCCGCGTGCGCGAAGCGGTGCAACTGGCCTTCAACTTCGAATGGACCAACGAAAGCCTGCAATACGGACTATTCCGGCACCGCTCCTCCTTCTGGCAGGACAGCGCGCTGGAGGCCAGGGGCCTGCCGGAAGGGCGCGAAAAAGAAGTGCTCGAGGCGCTGGGCGACCAGATCGACCCCACCATCCTGACCACTGAACCGGTGATGGCGCATGCTTCGAAACCGGGGCGTCCATCGGACCGCCGCAATCTGCGCCGGGCGATGAAACTGCTGGATGAGGCAGGCTGGACCGTTGGCGATGACGGGGTGCGCCGCAATGCGGCGGGCGAGGTCATGCAGATCGAATTCCTGCTCGATAGCCCGACGCTGGAACGCATCGTACAGCCCTATGTCGCGAACCTCATCACCATGGGGATCGATGCCAAGCTGAACCGGGTGGATTTCGCGCAATACACCAGCCGTCGCCGGGAAAAGGATTTCGATATGGTGAGCTTTGCCTATCCGAAGTCGCTGGAACCTTCGACGGGTCTTTATCAACAATTCGGATCGGAGGCGCACCAATATTCGGTGTTCAATCCCGCAGGGCTGGCCGATCCGGCGGTGGACGCGCTGATCGACAATATCGTCAAGGCCACCACCGAGGAGGAACTACACGCCAGCGCCCGCGCGCTGGACCGGGTGCTGCGGGCCAAACGGTTCATGGTTCCCACGTGGTATCTGGACGTGAACTGGATCGCCTACTGGAGCATGTACGAATACCCCGAGAACCTGCCACCCTATGCGCCGGGCACGATGGATCTGTGGTGGGTGAACGCCGAAAAGGAGGCCGCTCTCAAGGCCTCTGGCGCGTTGCGGTAGGCCCGTCCCATGGCAGCCTATATTCTGCGGCGTTTCCTGCTGGTGATCCCGACTCTGTTCGGGATCATGGTGATCAACTTTGCCCTGGTGCAATTTGTGCCGGGCGGGCCGGTGGAACAGATCATTGCCCAGATGCAGGGCAGTGGTGATGTGTTCGAAGGCTTTGCCGGTGGTGGCGGCGATGCGGGGGCCACGGAAACCCTTGGATCGAATGACAACTATGCGGGTCGTCAGGGCCTGCCACCCGAGTTGATCGAAGAGTTGAACGCGCAATTCGGTCTAGACAAGCCGCCGTTGGAGCGGTTCATTCAGATGATCGGCAACTATCTTCGGTTCGATTTCGGCGAAAGTTATTTCCGCAAGATCGATGTCACCGAACTGGTGATGGAGAAAATGCCGGTGTCGATTTCGCTGGGCCTGTGGTCGACCTTGATCGCCTATATGATCTCGATCCCGATGGGCATCCGCAAGGCGCTGAGCGACGGATCCCGCTTTGACACATGGACCAGCGGCATGATCATCGCGGCCTATGCGATCCCCTCGTTCCTGTTCGCGATCCTATTGCTGGTGCTCTTTGCCGGTGGCTCCTATTGGCAGATCTTTCCGCTGCGTGGGCTGACCTCGGACAACTGGGAGGAGCTAAGCCTGCTGGCCAAGATTGGGGATTACTTCTGGCACATCGCGCTGCCGGTCATCGCCTCCACCATCGGGGCCTTTGCGACGCTGACGCTGCTGACCAAGAACTCCTTCCTGGATGAGATCAAGAAACAATACGTGATGACCGCCCGGGCCAAGGGGCTGAGCGAACGACGGGTTCTGTATGGCCATGTGTTCCGCAATGCCATGCTGATCGTGATCGCGGGCTTCCCGGCGGTGTTCATCGGCGTCTTCTTCTCAGGCAGCCTGATCATCGAAACGATCTTCTCGCTCGACGGGCTGGGGCGTCTCGGGTTTGAGGCCGCCGTGGCGCGTGATTATCCGGTGATCTTTGGCACGCTGTTCATCTTTGGCCTGATGAGCCTCGTCGTGGGGATCGTGTCGGACATCATGTATGTGCTGGTCGACCCACGCATCGACTTTGAAAAGAGAGAGGGCTGAGCCATGGCATTGTCCCCACTCAACCAGCGCCGCTGGAACAATTTCCGCCGCAACAAGCGGGCTTTCTGGTCGTTCTGGATCTTTTCGGTGCTGTTCGTGCTGTCGCTGTTTGCCGAGTTCATCGCCAACGACAAACCGATTCTGGTCAGTTATCGCGGCGAATTGCACATGCCGATCTTCAAGTTCTATCCCGAAACCGCCTTTGGCGGCGATTTCAGGACCGAGGCGGTGTACAAGGACCCCGAGGTCGAATGCCTGATCCGCTCGGGCGGCAATCTGGACTGTTTTGATGACCCTGAAGGGATCATGGAACAGATCGCGGCTGGCACCTTTGCAGGGGAAGATTTCCACGAAGGCTGGACCATCTGGCCGCCGATTCCCTACAGCTTTAACACCACGGTGGACCGGCCCGGTGCCGCGCCGCTGCCGCCGAACGGGCAGAACCTCTTAGGCACCGATGATACCAAGCGGGACGTGCTGGCGCGGGTCATCCACGGCTTCCGCCTGTCCATCGTCTTTACCCTGATCGTGACAGGTGCGGCAACCGTTCTCGGCATCGCGGCAGGCGCCGTGCAGGGCTATTTTGGCGGCTGGCTGGATCTTCTGTTCCAGCGGTTCATCGAAATCTGGAGCTCGACCCCGACGCTTTATGTGATCATCATCATGTTCGCGATCCTAGGGCGCAGTTTCTGGCTGCTGGTCTTCCTTATGATCCTGTTCGGCTGGACCGCGCTGGTCGGGGTGGTGCGCGCCGAATTCCTGCGGGCGCGCAATCTGGAGTACGTGCGCGCGGCCAAGGCGCTGGGTGTTGGCAACATGACCATCATGTTCCGCCACATGCTGCCGAATGCCATGGTGGCGACCCTGACGATGATGCCCTTCATCGTGACCGGAACCATCTCATCGCTGGCGGGGCTCGATTTCCTCGGCTTTGGCCTGCCGTCCTCGGCGCCTTCGCTGGGGGAGTTGACCCTCCAGGCGAAACAGAACCTTGAAGCGCCCTGGCTGGCCTTCACCGCCTTCTTCACCTTCGCCATCATGCTGTCGCTTCTTGTCTTTATCTTTGAAGGCATCCGCGACGCCTTCGACCCAAGAAAGACCTTCTCATGACTGCGATACTGGAGGTGAAAGGTCTGCGTGTCTCTTTCCGCCAAGACGGCAAGGAGACCGAAGCGGTCAAAGGCGTGTCCTTTGAGGTGGGGCGTGGCGAAACGGTGGCGCTGGTGGGGGAATCCGGCTCTGGCAAATCCGTGTCGGCTCTGTCGACGGTGTCGCTTCTGGGGGACAGTGCCACGGTGAAGGGATCGGTGCTCTACAACGGCAAGGAGATGGTCGGCGCCGACGAAAAGCATCTGATGAAACTGCGTGGCAACGACATCAGCTTTATCTTTCAGGAGCCGATGACCTCGCTTAATCCGCTGCACACCATTGAAAAGCAACTGTCGGAATCGCTGGCCCTGCATCAGGGGTTGGTGGGGCAGGCGGCGCGGGACCGCATTCTGGAACTGCTGATCAAGGTCGGCATCCGCGATCCGGAAACTCGTCTTGGCGCCTATCCGCACGAGCTGTCCGGTGGGCAGCGGCAGCGGGTGATGATCGCCATGGCGCTGGCCAACAAGCCCGAGATCCTGATCGCGGATGAACCGACCACTGCGCTGGATGTCACTATTCAGGCCCAGATTCTCGAACTTCTGGCCGAGCTGAAGGAAAGCGAAGGCATGGGGTTGTTGTTCATCACCCATGATCTGGCCATCGTGCGGCGCATTGCCGACCGGGTTTGCGTGATGAAGGACGGCGAGATCGTCGAAAACGGTCCTGCCGAGAATATTTTTGCAAACCCGCAGCATCCCTATACGCAGAAATTGCTGGCAGCCGAGCCCTCTGGGCAACCTGCCGCCGTGCCCGAAGGCGCCGAGGAATTGGTCCGAACCTCGGATCTCAAGGTCTGGTTCCCGATCCAGAAGGGGCTGTTGAAGCGCACCGTTGGGCATGTGAAGGCGGTCAATCCGACCTCCATTTCCGTCCGGGCAGGGGAAACCCTTGGCATTGTCGGGGAAAGCGGCTCTGGCAAGACGACCCTGGCGCTGGCCATCATGCGGCTGATTGCGTCGGAGGGTGAGGTGCGATTCCGCGGCGATGACCTGCGGCAATGGTCAACGCGGGATCTGCGGCGCCTGCGCAAGGATATGCAGATCGTGTTTCAGGATCCCTTTGGCTCTCTCAGCCCGCGGATGACCTGCGCACAGATCATTTCCGAAGGTCTGGCGATCCATAAGGTCGACCAGCACCGGAACACCCGCGAGTTGGTGGCTGAGGTGATGCTGGAGGTGGGCCTAGACCCGGCGGCGATGGACCGCTACCCGCACGAGTTTTCGGGCGGACAGCGGCAACGCATCGCCATTGCCCGTGCCATGGTGCTGCGGCCGCGGCTGGTGGTTCTGGATGAGCCGACCTCTGCGCTGGACATGACGGTTCAGGTGCAGATCGTCGATCTGCTGCGCGATCTGCAGACGCGCTATGGACTGGCCTATCTGTTCATTTCACACGATCTGAACGTCGTGCGCGCCATGTCGCACAAGATGATCGTGATGAAACAGGGCGACGTGGTGGAAGCCGGGCAGGCAGACGCGCTGTTTGACAGCCCCCAAGAGGAATACACCCGCCAGCTTCTTGCGGCGACGCGATGAACGGCTGACCCGCCAGCGGCAGGCAGCGGGGCCTTTTGAGGCTCCGGCGCGATACCAAACGGGATATCAGATCGCGGAGCTGTGCCCGGCCTGGTTCACCTCATAGGCGTCCAGACTACGTGCGATCATCCGGGTCAGGGGGCGGGCGCGCTCCGGGATCGACAGCCCTTCCTGCGACAGCTCCACCATGTTCGGAAAGGCGCGGGCTGTTTGCTCCAGCACATCCCGGAGCCATTGCGCCGAAATCTGAAACTTGCCCAGGATATCTTCGGCGCTGATCCTGAAATCGCACATCAGCGATTCGATCATGCGACCCCGCAACTTGTCTTCTCCCTGAAAGACATGTCCGCGCGCGGTTGCAAACTGACCCGTCGCTATCGCCTTTGCGTGGTCGGCGGTGCCGGGGGCGTTCTGGGCGTAGCCCTGCGGGAACCGCGAGATTGCCGAGGCGCCGATGCCGATCAGAACGTCGGCGGGATCCTCGGTATAGCCCTGGAAATTCCGTTTGAGCCGCCCAGAGGTCTGAGCCTTGACCAGACCGTCGTCCGGCCTTGCAAAATGATCGATGCCAATCTCGCGGTAGCCGTCCCACAGGAACAGGCGCCGAGCGGTATCAAAAAGATCCAGCCGATTTTCGGGCGTCGGCAGGGTATCCGTAGGAATCATGGTCTGGCGCCGCGCCATCCAGGGCACATGCGCATATCCAAACAGGGCGACCCGATCCGGTGAGAGGGACAACAGTTTCTGCGCGCTGTCGGTGATCCGCTCCGGCGTCTGATGTGGCAGCCCGAACAGGATGTCAGCATTGATACTGTGGATTCCCCGCGCGCGCAGCATTTCGAAGGTTTCATGCGTCAACTCATAGCTTTGCAGCCGCCCGATTGCGTTCTGGATGGTGGCGTCGAAATCCTGCACTCCGATCGAGGCCCGGTTCATGCCTGCCTCGGCCAAGGCATCCAGCCGCGCCGCGTCGCATTCGTTTGGATCAATCTCGACCGAAAACTTGGTGCCAAGGGCCCATGGCGCTAGATCGGCCTGCGCGGCGGCCAGTTCACGAATCATATCGGCTGATAGCAGCGTCGGTGTGCCACCGCCCCAATGCAGCCGGGACAGGCTGACACCTTCGGGGAGGTGCGATTTCAGCAGCGCGATTTCGGCCTTGAGCGTGTCGAGATAGGCTCTGACCGGGGCGTCTGACTGGGTGCCCTGTGTGCGGCAGGCGCAGAACCAGCACAGCCTGCGGCAGAAAGGCACATGCACATAAAGCGAGATCTGACTGCCAGGCGCGATATCCCTTAGCCAGCCTGAGAAAACACTGGCATTTACGCCGCCTGCAAAGTGCGGCGCCGTGGGGTAGCTGGTATAGCGCGGCACTTTAGCATCGAATAATCCGAGGCTTGCCAATTGTGATTTCTGTTTCATCGGACTATCGTAAATCGTGTACGAGTAACTAGACTTTGACCCAGATCAAGCGGGACACGCCATGACAGCCCCCACGATTTCATCTTTCAACTGTGGTGATTGCCCGATCAGGCATCGCGCGGTCTGTGCGCGCTGCGATTCGGATGAATTGGAAGAGTTGGATGCCATCAAGTATTACCGGACCTATGAGGCGGGGCGCCCGATTATCTGGTCTGGCGACTCGATGAATTTTGTCGGTTCGGTGGTTTCCGGCATCGCGACCCTGACCCAGACAATGGAAGATGGTCGTACCCAGATGGTCGGTCTTCTCCTGCCCAGCGATTTTGTCGGACGCCCCGGGCGCGATGGCGCGGCCTATAACGTGGTCGCCACAACCGAAGTGGTGATGTGCTGTTTCCGCAAGAAACCCTTTGAAGAACTGATGGCGCGTACGCCACATATCGCGCACCGCCTGCTTGAAATGACGCTGGATGAACTGGACGCCGCGCGGGAATGGATGCTGGTACTGGGCCGCAAGACTGCCCGGGAAAAGATCGCCAGCCTGCTATCGATCATTGCCCGCCGGGATGCGTCGCTGACTCCCGCAGGCGCGAAGGATCGGATGGTGTTTGATCTGCCGCTCACGCGGGAGGCGATGGCCGATTATCTTGGCCTGACCCTTGAAACCGTCAGCCGCCAGATGTCGGCACTGAAGAAGGACGGCGTGATCGAGCTCGAAGGCAAACGGCACGTGACCGTACCGGATATGGGGCGCCTGCTGGAAGAGGCAGGCGACGACAGCGACGGTGGTTTCCTCGGCTGAGGTTCAAGCTGCACGCAACTTTGGCGGGTGTATGGGGGCGAAGCAGGTGCGGATCTGTTCGTCCCTTTTTCGTGTCATCTTGGCAAATTGCCTGCGCCCGCACTCTCTTTCAGCCAGTCAGCGACCTGATTGACCGCCGCCGTTGATCCACGGCCCGGCAGGCGCCACAGACGCAGCGCATCCGGCAATGTGACCTCAGTCGCAAAGGGCGCGACCAGCCGTCCTGATTGCAGCAAAGGCGTCAGAAGGGCGGCGTGGCCGATCAGCACCCCTGCGCCGTTCAGGGTTTCCTCCACCGCCAGGGCATAGAGCGAATAGACCGGCCCGCGCGGCGTCACGGCCTCACTGAGGTCCGCTGCCGCCAGCCAATTTGTCCAGTCCCGGTCCCAGGTGGTGTCGGTCAGGCAGGGCACATTTCGCAGATCCTCGGGACGCGAAAGCTGTGCGGCCAGATTGGGGGCACAGACTGGAAATATGACATCTCGTTCCACTGGCTGCCCCTGCGACGGGTCGAAGAACAGACACAGATCATAAGGCGTGCGTTTCAGGTTGGGCGGTGTTTCCAGCGCGGTGACCGAAATGGCAACCTCGGGCATGGCTTGCCGCAGGGCGGGCAAACGTGGGGACAACCAGAACTGCGCGACCGAGGGCAGGGTGGCGATATGCACCACCGCCGGGGCGGCCTCAGCCCGCAGGGTTTGCACCGCCCCGGCCAGCTGATCAAAGGCGGCGGTGAATTCGGGCAGGGCACGCGCGCCCGGTGCGGTCAGTTCCACCGCCTTGGCGCGGCGATGAAACAGCGGCGCTCCCAGCGCATCCTCCAGCGTCTTGATATGCGCCGATACCGCCCCTGGCGTGACGCCAAGTTCCTGCGCTGCAGCGGCAAAACTACCGAGCCGGGCAGCAGCCTCGAAGGCGCGCAAGGCGGTCAGGGGCAGGGATCTGGGACGGGGCGGAGAGACGCTCATGAAAAAAGGCCTAGTTTTTCTAACCCTAATTTTTCGCAAAACTGGTTTGCGCACAAGGGGCACGGCGGCTTCACTGAGGCAACGCAATAGATCCGCAACAGGGATGATCCACATGACTGATCCGGCAAAACAACGCCTTGCACAGCGCCCTTGGGTGCCATCGGCCTGCGAGGCTCATGTGCAGGAGATTGCACAGCAGGCTGCCGCTGCAACGACCGAGAAGCTGTCGGGGCGGATCGATGCGCTGATCCGGCGCAATGCGGAAATCCACGATGAAGAGTGTTTCAACCTCAACCCAGCCACCAACGTGATGAACCCGGCTGCCGAGGCGGTGTTGTCATCCGGGCTCGGCAGTCGGCCGTCGCTGGGCTATCCTGGCGACAAATATGAAATGGGGCTGGAGGCCATTGAGGAGATCGAGGTGATCGCCGCCGAATTGGCCGCCGAGGTGTTTCAGGCGGCCTATGCCGAGGTTCGGGTCGGCTCCGGCGCGCTCGCCAATCTCTATGGTTTCATGGCTCTGACGCAGCCGGGGGACAGTATCATCGCGCCGCCCGCCACCGTGGGTGGACATGTGACGCACCATGAGGCGGGCTGTGCTGGGCTTTACGGGTTGAAAACACATCCGGCGCCAGTGCACGCGGATGGCTACACCGTGGATCTGGATGGCTTGCGCCGTATGGCGCATGAGGTGCAGCCAAGCCTGATCACCATCGGCGGCAGTCTGAACCTCTTTCCGCACCCGGTGGCAGAGGTCCGCGCCATCGCAGATGAGGTCGGCGCAAAGGTGCTGTTCGACGCGGCGCATCAATGCGGCATCATCGCGGGCGGCGCCTGGGCCAATCCGCTGCAAGAGGGCGCCCATCTGATGACGATGAGCACCTACAAGAGCCTTGGCGGACCGGCCGGGGGGCTGATTGTCAGCAATGACGCGGCGGTTGCCGAGCGGCTTGATGCCATCGCCTTTCCGGGGATGACGGCCAATTTTGACGCGGCCAAGACGGCGGCGCTGGCGGTCAGCCTGCTGGACTGGGTCGATTATGGCGCCGCCTATGCCAAGGCGATGATCGACCTGGCGCAGGCGCTGGCGGATGAATTGGAAAAGCTTGGATTGCCGGTGTTCAAGGGCGCAGGAAAGGCAACCCAATCGCATCAGTTCGCGATCGAGGCCGCTGGATTCGGTGGTGGGCAGGCAGCATCCAAAAACCTGCGGAAAGCCGGGTTCCTGGCCTGTGGGATCGGTCTGCCAATTGCCGAGGTGCCGGGTGACATGAACGGTCTGCGCATCGGAACGCCCGAATTGGTGCGCCGGGGTGTCACGCCTGCGGATGCGCCGGAACTGGCGGCGCTGATCGCGCAGGGGCTGACCGGGAACGATCCCGCAGCCGTGGCGCCGCGCACCCGCGCGATGCGGGCACGGTTCCAGGGCATGCATTACGTGCGGGCGTGACCTCGCAGGGCTTCGCAGCTAAGCTGCCTGAAACAGGGGAGAAATCATATGCACTTCGAAAGTCTGATCGGAATGCTGATCATCGGCGCCTTGGCAGGGTGGCTGTCGGGCAAGATCATGCAGGGACGCGGGTTTGGCGTCATTGGCAATATCATCGTGGGGATTGTCGGCGCCTTTCTGGCGGGGGCAATCTTCCCAGCTCTTGGTTTTGCCGTTGGCGGCGGGGTGCTGGCTTCGGTGATCCACGCCACCATCGGCGCGGTGATTCTATTGTTTGTCATAGGGTTGATCCGAAAAGCACGCTGAGCCAGCCCTGCGACAGAATGAAAAAAGGCGCCCCTGATCGGGCGCCTTTTGTTTGCGTCGTTTCTTTGCCAGCCACGAGCGGCCAGTCGGTGAAATCAGTGGGCCATAAAGACTGGAACGGTCGCTTTTTCCAGCATGTTGCGGGTTGCGCCGCCCAGAATCGCCTCGCGGAAACGGGAGTGGCCGTAGGCGCCCATCACGATCATATCCGCACCGGTATCGGTGGCATGGCGGTTCAGGATGTCCGAGACCCGTGGCATCGTCTTGCTGAGCACGTCGATTTCGCATTTTACGCCATGGCGCGAGAGCATCTGCGCCAGCATCCCGCCGGGATCGGACCGTTCCGGGCTGTGCTGCGGCGGGTCGATGACGACGATGCGGGCCACCTCGGCGCCTTCGAGGAAGGGCAGCGCCTTGCGGATAGCGGTCATGGCCTCGATGCTTTCGTTCCAAGCCAGCAGCACGGTTTTCGGCTGGGTGATCGGCTCGGCGTCATCCGGCACCACCAGAACCGGAGTGCGGCCTTCAAACAGGGCCGCTTCAACCACGGGCTCTGCCTCTACGCCGATGCCTTCGCCGTAGGGTTTGCCGAGCACCACCAGATCCGAGAATCGCGCATGATGCGCCACGTGGCGGCCCAGATCGGCCACCGGCGCGATGGCGATATCGGTCGAAAAGGGCGTGCCGCTGCGCTCCATGACCTCTGCGGCGTGGGTTTGGACCTCTGCTGCTTCTTCCTGTGCCCGTACCATGGCTTCCTGGATGATCATGGCATTGGCACCGGCGTAGTAGTACCCCGTTTGGGTCCGGTCCACGCCAAGGCACAGAACCTCGGTATGGCCGGAAAAATGCTCTGCCAGAGCGGCGGCCTGAGCCAGCGGAGCTGCGGCGGTGTTCTGGTCAGTCAGAACGGATAAGAAGGTTTTGTAGGTCATTGTCATCCCTTGGTGGAAATAGCGCAAAATCCCCAGAAGGGACCGCGTTTCAATGGCTGTGCCATAAATGATGTGTCACACTTGTTTGGCAATTGTCTTGATGCAGATCAATGCATGGAAGCGGCGCGTTCTGCATCACAAACTCGGTCTAAAAAGGTCCCGCGTGGCGGAAGAATCGCGCGGTACATGTTAAAGGGACGCAAGATGTCTAATTATCTCAAGCTGATAGCGCTTGGTCTGGTCACGCTCTTTGCGATGATCGGGATCAACTATGCGCGCGATCTGGCTTACCAGGTGCACGCGATCATCGTGATGCTCGTGGCTGGTGGGCTTTTCCTCTACACACTTCGCAAGACGGATGAGCCGGTACCGGCCACCGGCAATCTGGAGCACGAATATTTCGATAGCGTCGTGCGCTACGGGGTCATTGCCACCGCCTTTTGGGGCGTTGTTGGTTTTCTGGCGGGCACGTTTATTGCCTTCCAGCTGGCCTTTCCGGTTCTGAACTTCGACTGGGCGCAGGGCTTTGCCAACTTTGGCCGTCTGCGTCCGCTGCACACCTCGGCGGTGATCTTCGCCTTCGGGGGCAACGCGCTTCTGGCAACCTCTTTCTACGTCGTTCAGCGCACCTCCGCGGCGCGGCTTTGGGGCGGCAACTTGGCGTGGTTCGTGTTCTGGGGCTATCAGCTGTTCATCGTTCTGGCCGCGACCGGCTATGTTCTGGGCGGGACCCAGTCCAAGGAATACGCCGAGCCGGAATGGTATGTTGACCTGTGGCTGACCATCGTATGGGTCGCCTATCTTGCTGTCTTCCTCGGCACGCTGATCAAGCGGAAAGAGCCACATATCTACGTCGCCAACTGGTTCTACCTGGCCTTCATCGTGACCGTCGCGATGCTTCACGTGGTCAACAACCTGACCATCCCGGTCTCCATCTGGGGGTCCAAATCGGTCATCGTCTGGCCCGGCGTGCAGGATGCGATGGTGCAGTGGTGGTATGGCCACAACGCGGTGGGCTTCTTCCTGACCGCTGGCTTCCTCGGCATGATGTACTATTTCATTCCGAAACAGGCCGAACGTCCCGTGTTCAGCTACAAACTGTCGATCATCCACTTCTGGGCGCTGATCTTCATCTACATCTGGGCTGGTCCGCACCACCTGCACTACACCGCGCTGCCTGACTGGGCCTCGACCCTTGGCATGGTGTTCTCGATCGTGCTGTGGATGCCGTCCTGGGGTGGTATGATCAACGGTCTGATGACCCTGTCGGGTGCCTGGGACAAGCTGCGCACCGACCCCGTCATCCGCATGATGGTGATCTCGGTCGGCTTCTACGGCATGTCCACCTTCGAAGGTCCGATGATGTCGATCCGCGCCGTGAACTCGCTGTCGCACTACACCGACTGGACCATCGGTCACGTACACTCCGGCGCTCTTGGCTGGAATGGCATGATCACCTTCGGTGCCCTGTACTTCCTGGTGCCGGTTCTGTGGAAACGTGAGCGTCTCTACTCGCTGCAGATGGTGTCCTGGCACTTCTGGCTCGCCACCATCGGTATCGTTCTCTATGCCGCCTCCATGTGGGTGACCGGCATCATGGAAGGCCTGATGTGGCGCGAAGTGGATGCGAATGGCTTCCTGGTGAACTCCTTTGCCGACACCGTGGCTGCAAAGCTTCCGATGTATGTGGTGCGCGGTCTGGGCGGGGTCATGTACCTCACCGGTGCGATCATCATGTGCTACAACCTCATCATGACCGTCCGTCGGGCGCCGGCTAAAGAAGCCAGCCTGTCGGTCTCGGTCCCGGCTGAATAAGGAGGGCCGGACAATGGCAATTCTCGACAAACATAAAATCCTCGAGACCAACGCGACCCTCCTTCTGGTGTGCAGCTTCCTGGTTGTGACCATCGGTGGTCTGGTGCAGATCGCACCGCTGTTCTGGCTGGAAAACACCATCGAAGAGGTGGAGGGCATGCGTCCCTACACCCCGCTGGAGATGGCTGGTCGCGAAGTCTACATCCGTGAAGGCTGCTATGTGTGCCACAGCCAGATGATCCGCCCCATGCGGGACGAGGTCGAACGCTATGGTCACTACTCGCTGGCGGCGGAATCGATGTACGATCACCCGTTCCAGTGGGGGTCCAAGCGGACCGGGCCGGATCTGGCCCGCGTCGGTGGCCGCTACTCGGATGAGTGGCACGTGGACCACCTGCGCAATCCGCAGTCGGTGGTGCCGGAATCGGTGATGCCCAAATATGGCTTCCTTGAGCGGACCATGCTGGACGGCAAATACATCGGTGACATCATGGCCACCAATGCGATCCTGGGCGTGCCCTACACCGACGAGATGGTCGAAGCCGCGCAAGCCGACTTCATGGCGCAAGCGGATCCCGACAGCGATTACGACGGCCTGATGGAGCGCTATGGCGAAGACATCAATGTGCGTAACTTTGATGGCCAGCCGGGTGTTTCCGAAGCGGACGCTCTGATCGCCTATCTGCAGATGCTGGGGACTCTGGTCGACTTCTCGACCTTCACCCCGGATGCAAGCCGCTAAGCGGGAGGGACAGATGGAAGAATACACACTCCTGCGGCAGTTCGCAGACAGCTGGATGCTGTTGATGCTGTTCGCTTTCTTCATCGGGGTCGTTGTCTGGGTGTTCCGCCCAGGCAGCAACCGGGTCTACCGCGACACGGCAGATATCCCCTTCCGGCATGACGACAAACCCGCCCCAGCAAAGGGTAAAGCCAAGGAGGCGCGGACATGAGTAAGAAACCACAAAAGTTCGATAGCGATCCGAAGACAACCGGCCATCAATGGGACGGGATCGAAGAGTTCGACAATCCGATGCCGCGCTGGTGGCTCTACACCTTCTACCTCTGCATCATCTGGGGCATTGGTTACACCATCGCCTATCCGGCATGGCCGATGATCAACTCGGCCACGGCCGGGGTGCTGGGCTGGTCGACCCGTGCAGATGTGGCCAGTGAAATCGCGGCCGTGGAAGAGGCAAACGCCCCGACCAATGCCAAGCTGGTCGAAACCGACCTGACTGAGATTTCGGCAGACCCGGATCTGAATGCCTATGCCGTGTCGGCTGGCTCCGCCGTGTTCAAGACCTGGTGTGCCCAGTGTCACGGATCTGGCGCTGCAGGTGCCAAGGGTTATCCCAACCTGCTGGACGATGACTGGCTTTGGGGTGGGTCGGTGGAAGACATCCACGCGACTGTGGCCCACGGCATCCGCAACGAGGACAGCGACGATGCGCGCTACTCCGCGATGCCTGCCTTTGGCCGGGATGAGCTGCTCGAAGCCGAAGAGATCGATCAGGTCGTGAACTACGTTATGTCCCTGTCGGGCGAAGCGCAGGATGCCTCCAAAGTCGAAGCAGGCGCTGTTGTTTTTGAAGACAACTGTTCGTCCTGCCACATGGAAGACGGCACCGGTGATCGCGCTCAGGGCGCTCCGAACCTGGCCGATGCGATCTGGCTCTATGGTGGCGATTACGACACGCTGACGGAGACCGTGACCAATGCGCGTTACGGTGTGATGCCGGCCTGGAACCTCCGCCTCAGCGAGGCCGAGATCCGCGCGGTTACCGCCTATGTGCACCAGCTGGGTGGCGGCGAATAAGACTGGGTTCCACAGCAAATATCGGAACACGTAAAAGGGCTGCCCAACGGGTGGCCCTTTTCATTTTGCCCTTGCCCGGGCTGCTTGATTCTGCCGGTTCAGGGGCTTGCCCTGTGGGGGGCGACCGTGCGCCCGGTCTGGCTGCTCAGCATGATCGCCGCAAGGATCAGGGCGCACGCGATGGCCTGCGCCAGAGAGATCCGCTCTCCAAAGGCGATGACACCCACCGCGAACATGGTTGGCAGTTCGATGCTGCCAATGACAGCGGTGCGCGCGGCGCCGATCATCGGGCTGCAGACGGAATAGACCAACTGCGGCACCAGTGCCGTGCCAAGGCTGATCCCCAGCAACAAAAGCCAGCCTTCGCCGCTGTTGGGGACCATTGCGGCCGCATCCGTGGTCATCACCAGCGGCAAGAGGCCCAGAATGGATCCTAACGAGACCGCCGCGATCCGGGCCAAAGGCGGAAGAATGGTCAGCCGGTAGACCAGAACGGTGATGCCAAATCCAAACCCCAAGGGGGCCGCCAGAGAAATCACCAAGGCTGGCAGCGCGGCAGCAGGGACCGCACCCGGGCCGCTGGCGATTGTCGCGGCAACCACGATCAGACCGGCGGCCCAGACGGCGCGCAGGGGCGGTCTGTCACGAAACAGCACCCAGGCGATCAGCAGCGTGAACACCGGGTAGGTCATGTAAAGAACCCCGACCACGGAGACCGGCGCGCTGCGCAGGGCGCTGACATATCCAATCCAGCCAAGCCCCATCAGTGCCCCGGCCGCCATCCCCCACAGGATTGCGCGGGCTTTGTCCCGGTGCAGGAACAGCAGCGGCGAGAGGACCACTGCCGCCAGGGTGAAACGGTAAAAGGCGATGATGTGGGGCGGCATGCCCTGTTCGGTCAGGCTGCGGGCAAAGAACGGCAGCGCCCCAAAGCAGAGCGAAGCAAACAGCACGCCCGCGCTGGCCAGAACAAGCGAGGGGGCGGCAGGAAGCGGGCTGGAAGAGCGATCTGACATCCAAAGCCGATAGCACCGGTTCGGAATTCCGGCAAGAATTCCACGGCGACCTGCGGCGGGCCCAGTCTGAGCTGCGCAGCCGGGCGGCAGTTTCTGTCCAATTGGGCGCCTTTAGTTTGCGTGACTTGATCCGTGTCAAATCGCGTTGGGCTGTCGCGTGCTTATATCGTTTCAAAGAGAAACAGGCCCTGCAGGGTGATAGGCGTCAGGGTGATGCTTTCCTGCCGGGTCCTTCGCATCCCGCCGGTACCGACGTGCTGGTTAGGCGGGTACAGGCGTCGGCTTTTCGATCTGTTCGCGCGTTTCCTGAAAAGCCGACGCTTTTTCTTCCTAGATTTTCTGCGGGTCGATGCAGCGGGTGCGCCGCGCTGGTTGGCTGATGCGCTGTGTAAGCCAGGCTTTGATCCGGCCAAGGCGGCTCCGTGGCTGGGGCAGCGGTTTGGCGGGTGGCATATTCCGCAGGGGGGCGCAGTCTAGGCGGGTCGCGGTGAATACGGTGCGTGCGTAGATGTCGGTCAGCATTTCGATGCCTCCTGAGTTTGAACATGTCCGGTACTGTTGCGCCAAAACGCGTTTCATGCGACTCAGGAAAAAAGTCACTATGTAAGTCAGGATTACATATGGAGTGGTTTAGCCTGCCGCCTCTGGCTGCGCTCAGAGCCTTTTCTGCCTTTGCCGAAACGTCGAATGTGGTGAAGGCAGGGGCGGCGCTGAATGTCAGCCACGCTGCCATTAGCCAACAGCTCAGGGCACTGGAACGCCATATGGGCGTGGCGCTTCTGGACCGCAGTGGCCGGGCGCTGCGGCTGACGCGCGAGGGGGAGCATCTGGCGCGCGGACTGCAACTGGGGTTCAGTGCGATTCAGACAGCGGTTCAGGACCTGACCGTTTCTGGCGCGCAGCGGCCGTTACATGTCAGTTGCACGCCGATGTTTGCCGCCCAGTGGCTCATGCCGCGCTTGGCAGAGTTCCGCGCCCTGCATCCGGAGGTGGATATGGTGCTGGACCCAAGTGGCGAACTGGTCGAGCTGACGCCGGGCGGGATCGACATTGCGCTGCGTTATGGTTCTGGCGATTGGTCCGGGTTGGCGGCTGAGAGGTTGCTGCAATCGCCGATGTCCGTGGTTGCGGCGCCGGATCTACTTGATGGGCGCAGCGTGTCTTCGCCGCAGGACCTGCTCGATTTTCCCTGGCTTGAGGAATTGGGAACCACGGAGGCGGCCAAATGGCTTGTCTCCCGTGGTGTCGTCGACGCCCTACGTGGCCCCCGGGTCCGGCTGCCTGGAAATCTGCTGATGGAGGCGGTGCGCGGCGGGCAGGGCGCGGCGGTCAGCGTGCGCGCCTTTGTCGAAGAGGACATCAGGGCGGGGCGGCTGGTGGACCTGTTCACAGAGGACGACACGCGCGGTTATCACATCGTGACCCGGCCCGGCGTGCTGCGGTCGCAGGCTCGCAAATTCATCGCCTGGCTCAGGAAGCACCGGCAGGTTCCGAATGCTGTGGCGGAGGATGACACCGGCGATAACTGACGGGCGGGACAACACAATTTTGTGAAGCTGCGCCTGTGAGCCCGCCGATCCCGGTTGCGTGCCCATGATCCCTTGATCACAGAGACGTTTGCAGATGCGGAGACGTGCAAAAAGGTCGCGTTGCGCATCCATATAAGGTCGCTGACAACCGTTTCAGACGTATGTCGTCAACCTATCACGGTATGTGGTGGCCGGTTTTTTTGACGTGACCAAAGGGTGGCAGGACGCTGGCAAAGATATTTGTCCGATATCCTTTTTGATCCACGTCAAAGCTGTGCTGCGCCGCATCTGTGAGAACGCAAGACAAAGAGCAAATTCAGTGGAGTGAGTCCGTGAGCGATTCCGATCCCGCCCCAAGCCTTTATGCCGCCAGGGAGCCGATTTTCCCAAGGCGCGTATCGGGCATGTTCCGCAATCTCAAATGGTATCTGATGGCCGTGATGCTGGGCATCTACTACATCACGCCGTGGATCCGTTGGGACCGGGGGCCGTCGTTGCCCGATCAGGCGGTGCTGCTGGATCTTGCCAACCGCCGCTTCTATTTCTTCTGGATCGAAATCTGGCCGCATGAATTCTATTTCGTGGCCGGTCTTCTGATCATGGCGGGGCTGGGCCTCTTCCTGTTCACCTCGGCGCTGGGCCGGGTCTGGTGTGGCTATGCCTGCCCGCAGACTGTCTGGACCGACTTGTTCATTCTGGTGGAACGCTGGATCGAGGGTGACAGGAACGCCCGCCTGCGTCTGCACCGTCAGAAAAAGATGGATTTCCGCAAGGCGCGGCTGCGTGTCACCAAATGGGTGGCCTGGTTCCTGATCGGTCTGGCAACCGGCGGTGCCTGGATCTTCTATTTCTCCGATGCCCCGACACTGCTGCACGATCTGGTGACGCTGCAGGCGCACCCCATCGCCTATACCACCATGTTGGTGCTGACCCTGACCACCTTCTTCTTTGGTGGCTTTGCGCGGGAACAGATCTGCATCTACGCCTGCCCCTGGCCGCGTATTCAGGCGGCGATGATGGATGAGGACACGCTGACCGTCGGCTATCGTGAGTGGCGGGGGGAGCCGCGCGGCAAGCATCGCAAATCTGCCGAGTCGCAGGAAATGGGCGATTGCATCGACTGCATGGCCTGCGTCAACGTCTGTCCGATGGGGATCGACATCCGGGATGGCCAGCAACTGGAGTGCATCACCTGCGCCCTGTGCATCGACGCCTGTGACGATGTCATGGCCAAGATCGGCAAGCCGCGGGGCCTCATCGACTATATGGCGCTGTCGGACGAAGCAAACGAACGCGCTGGTCAGCCACCGCGCAGCGTCTGGAAACATATCCTGCGCCCACGCACGATCATGTATACCTCGCTCTGGGCTGTTGTTGGCTTTGCGCTGGTGTTTGCTCTGTTCATCCGCCCGGATATCGATCTGACCGTCGCACCGGTCCGCAACCCGACCTTCGTTACCCTGTCGGATGGCTCCGTCCGCAACACCTATGATGTGCGCCTGCGCAACAAGCATGGGGAGCCGCGCCAGTTCGAGCTGTCGATCAAGGGTGAGCCGGAAATGCGGATCCAGCTGGAAGGCACGCCCTATGCCTCGGTTCAGGTGCCTGCCGACACCGCCTTCCTGCAACGGGTTTATATTGTTACCCCTAAGGGAGCGCCTGCGTCCGGAGCCGAGTCGACCCCGGTCCGGATCTGGGTCGAAGACCTCAATAGCGGCGAGCGTGCCTACAAGGATACGACCTTCAACGGGAAAGGAAACTGAACCATGTCGGCAGACAAACCCCAGCGTGAGTTCACTGGTCGCCATGCGCTGATGGTGTTTGGCGGCGCTTTCACGGTCATCATCGGCGTCAATATTGCGCTGGCGGTCAATGCAGTGAAAACCTTTCCTGGTCTGGAGGTGAAGAACTCCTACACCGCCAGCCAGGAGTTCGATGCCCGTCGCACCGCCCAAGAGGCTCTGGGCTGGTCGGTCTATGCCTCGGCTCAGGACGGTCAGGTAAAGCTTGAGATCACCGACCGGGATGGCAACCCGGTCGAAGTGGCCAAGCTGACGGCCACTTTGGGCCGGGCAACCCACGTGAAGGACGACCAGAACCCTGATTTCCAGTTCAACGGCCAGGCCTATGTCGCGCCTGCCAAATTGGGCGCTGGGAACTGGAATATCCGGATGGTGGCGCGGGCCCAGAACGGCACTGAGTTCACTCAGCGGGTCATCCTGCACGTGGCAAAAGGGTAACGCAGATGACGGCTCCGATGCGTCCTCAGATGGCGGTGTGTCCGGGCTGCGTTGCGGCGCCGTCTGGAGCTGTGGAACAGGCTCCGACAGACGCACGGCTGGCCTTGTCCCTGCCGTCGATCCACTGTCAGGGCTGCATTTCCGCGGTCGAGCGCGGGCTGAACGCCCATCCGGGCGTAAAATCGGCGCGGGTCAACCTGACCCTGAAACGGGCTCTGATCGAAGCGGAGCCAGATGTTCACGCCGCCGATCTGATCCCGGTGCTCGAAAATCTGGGGTATGAGGCGCATGAGCTGGATGTGACCGCCCTTGCGGCAACCCAGAACGATACCGCAGGCCGGGATCTGCTGATGCGGCTGGCGGTTGCGGGCTTTGCTTCGATGAACGTCATGTTGCTGTCGATCTCTGTCTGGTCCGGAGCTTCGGACGCGACGCGGGACATGTTCCACTGGATCTCGGCGGCGATCACCTTTCCGGCGATCATTTTCTCGGCGCAGCCTTTCTTCAAGAACGCCTGGAGCGCACTGAAGGTCGGGCGCCTCAATATGGATGTGCCCATTGTCCTCGCTCTGGTTCTGGCGCTGGTGACCTCGCTTTGGGAAACCTCGCTGTCGGGGGAACATGCCTATTTCGATGCAGCGCTGACGCTGACCTTTTTCCTGTTGGCAGGCCGTTATCTGGACTATCGCACCCGTGCCGTGGCGCGGTCGGCAGCGCAGGAGCTTGCAGCGCTTGAGGTGCCCCGGGCGATCCGGCTTCTGGACGGTCAGGAATATGAGGTCCCTGTCGCCGATCTGGCCATCGGCGATCTGATCTTGGTGCGTCCCGGCGGGCGTATGCCGGTGGACGGGGAAGTGACCGATGGGCATTCGGAACTGGACCGGTCCCTGCTGACAGGGGAAACGCTGCCAGTCTTTGCCGGTCCCGGCACCGGGGTTTCGGCGGGCGAGGTGAACTTGACCGGGCCACTGACCATCCGCGCAACGGCGGTGGGGGAGGATACCTCTCTGCATCGCATGGCCGATCTGGTGGCGATCGCCGAGTCGGGCCGCTCGCGTTATACATCGCTGGCCGACAAGGCCGCCAAACTCTATGCGCCCGGGGTGCACATCCTGTCGGCGCTCGCCTTTGTGGGCTGGTATCTTTACACCTTTGATGTGCGCACGGCGCTGAACATCGCTGCGGCGGTTCTGATCATCACCTGTCCCTGTGCGCTGGGCCTTGCGGTGCCTGCGGTGACCACCGCAGCCTCGGGACGGCTGTTCAAGAAGGGCATGCTGATCAAGCATTCCACTGCGTTGGAACGGCTTGCGGGCGTGGATACCGTTGTCTTTGACAAGACCGGGACCCTGACGGCTGGCACACCCCAGTTGGTCAATCTGGACGAGATGGCGAAATCCGATTTGGAAATCGCGCTGGCGCTTGCTGCGCCCTCAGCGCATCCGCTTTCGGTGGCGCTGGCACGTGCCGCGCGGGAGGCCGGGATCACTCCGGCGGAGGTTTCTGAGCTGAAAGAGGTGCCGGGCTACGGCACTGAAGGCATCTACCAAGGCCGCCGCGTGCGGTTGGGCCGGGCGGCTTGGGTTGGCGCCGCGCAGGGCAGCCAGACGGCCGCCTGGCTTGATACTGGCGATGGCAATCCGCGCGGTTTCCTGTTCACTGATGCGCTGCGTCCCGGCGCGGCCGAAGCGGTGCGTGCGCTGCAGACGGCGGGTAAGGACGTGTTGCTGATTTCGGGCGATACCACCGGCGCGGTGGAGGCGCTGGCGAAGCGGCTTGGCATCGAGAAATGGGTGGCCGAGGCGCTGCCGGAGGATAAGGCCGGGCGCATCCGCATGCTTGCAGGGCAGGGGCGCAAGGTGCTGATGGTCGGGGACGGTCTGAACGACACTGCGGCCCTCGCGGCAGCGCATGTGTCGATCTCGCCAGCCTCGGCGCTGGATGCGGCACGGGTGGCCTCGGATATCGTGCTATTGGGGCAAGATCTGGAACCCATCGCCGATGCCTGCACCGTGGCGCAAAAGGCGATCCGCCGGATCCGCGAGAATTTCCGCCTTGCCACCCTTTACAACGTGATCGCGGTGCCTTTGGCTGTGGCAGGGCTGGCAACGCCGCTGATCGCGGCGCTGGCGATGTCCAGCTCTTCGATCACCGTATCGCTGAACGCGCTGCGCCTGAAATCCTGAGCTGAGAAAGTCCGCAAGATGAGCGTCCTGTCCTATTTGATCCCAATTTCGCTGATCCTGGGCGGCGCGGCGCTTGTTGCCTTTATCTACACCGTGCGGTCGAACCAGTATGACGATCCCGAAGGCGATGCTCGGCGCATCCTGAGCGATGAATGGGATGATCACCCGAAACCCTGACCCTTGGCGCTGTGCAAGATCACACAAAAGAAAAGGCCCCGTCGTCCGGGGCCTTTGTCGTTTCTGGTGGTCTGGTGCCTTGTCCCTTGCATGGGGCAAGGGGGTCAGGAGGCGGGTCCCAATGTATCGCAGGTCACGTTGCGGGCCTGTAGGCGCCGACAAGCCAGTTCTGCGCTTTCCTTGCTCATGCCAAGAAAGTTGGCTTCAAACCCCAATCTGGATTTGGACACCTTGCGCAGCGAGCCATTGAGCGTTTCCATTTCTGACAGGGCCGTGCGCAGCAGGACCTTTTCCGCTTCATACCGGTTGGTGTAGCGGCCCACGTTGATACCCCAGTAGCGGCCCCCGGAGGTCGAAAGGCGGGTGACAACAACCGGTTCCGGCTCGGCGGCGGTCTCTGCCTTTGCCAATCTGGCCGGGCGGGCGACGGGGCGCAGGCCTTTGAAGAAGGTCTTTACAGCCGCGCCAACGGTCGGTTTCTCGGCAGAGGCGGGAACCACTTTGGCTTCGGTGATCGCGGCTTCGACGCTGGCCTGCAGGATCTCGGGGTCGAGCTTGGGCGTCGATGCCACGGTATCCGCAGCGGTTTCTTCTGTGGCCTGGCTGGCTTCGGCGACCAGCACCGGCGCTGTATCTTCGGCAGGCTCGGTTGCGGGGCGCAGGCGCGGACGCAGGCTGGTTTGGACCCGGCCGCTGACGCGGATGGTCTTGCCTGCGGCACCATCAGCCACCTGGATGTTCTGGTTGCCCACATAGGCGGGCATCGCCGGTTTGCGCAGTTTCGCGTGCGCCGGGGCACGGCGGAAGCCGAGGTCCAAAAGCTCTGCGACCTTGGCGTTGCGCGAGGTCGAGGATTTACCGCCGAAAACGGTAGCGATCACTCGCTCGTTGCCGCGCTTGGCCGAAGCCACGAGGTTGAAACCGGCGGCGCGGGTATAGCCCGTCTTGATCCCGTCAGCGCCCTTGTAGGCCGCCAGAAGGCGGCGGTTTGTGTTGGGCACGACGCGCACGCCGGCGTCGGTGGAGGTGCGCGAAAACAGGTTATAATACTCGGGGTAGTCATAAAGCATGTGACGTCCCAGGGTGGTCATGTCCCGGGCGGTGGACATATGGCCGCTTTCGGTCAGACCGTGGGCGTTCTTGAAGGTCGTGCGGGACATGCCAAGCGCCTTTGCGGTGCGGGTCATGCGGCGGGCAAAGGCGGCTTCGGATCCGGCCAGGGTTTCGCCGATGGCGGTCGCGGCGTCATTGGCTGATTTCACTGCGGCGGCACGGATCAGATATCGAAATGCGATGCGCTGCCCCGAGCGAAGTCCGAGCTTGGAGGGCGGCTCGGAGGCAGCGTTGCTGCTGATGCGAACCTTGGTATCCAGCGATATTTCACCGTTCCGGACTGCTTCAAACGCGATGTAGAGCGTCATCATCTTGGTGAGGGAAGCCGGGTGCAGGCGTGTGTCGGCGTTGCGCGAGTGCAGCACCTCGCCGGTCCGGGCATCCACGACCATTGCCGCATAGGGGGCGGCGGTTGCCTGGGTAGGCGGAAGGCCCACCAACGCGACTGTTAGAACAACACCCAAGGCCCAAGCCATCTGCCGGGCGAATGCCCGCAGGGCGTGGGTCAGCGGAATACACCTGACCTGCACGATATCTGCCATTTTCTGCCTCTCGCCGCCGGTTTTCCGGCTGACTGTTCTACTTCTTTAACAAAAAGGTAGCATGTGATGGCGCTGGAATAAACCATTTCCGTGACCGGTTCTGCGGCTGCGGCTGGCTCACATGCCGACATGTTGTAGCGGCTTTGACTGCGTTGCCTAGATGTGCGTTTGGTTAAAAAAGTGTTGACCAAAAAGGTCGAAAATTGGGCGTCTGGCCCGCTTTGCAGCGCTGAAAAATCAGTCTAGGCGATGCGTTTCGGCAACAGGTTTTTGGCGCGTCGAGCTGTGCGGCTTGCGGGTTGAGTTCTATCCGATTTCCCGGATCAGATCCTGAAGGCAGCCAAGGTCCGAAATCTCGTGATACCGAGGATGCCCCTCAGGTGCCTCGGCGTGCTCAACCTCCCAGATCAGCCCGTGCGGCACATAGGTGCCCCAGCCTCCGGCCTTGATCATCGGTACCACGTCCGAGCGCATGGAGTTTCCCACCATCATTGCCTGCGCCGCGCCGGTCCCGTGCCGCTCGAAGATATCGTGGTAGATAGGGGCGGTTTTTTCCGAAACGATCTCGACCCCATCGAACAGATCGCCCAGCCCCGATTGTGCCAGCTTGCGCTCCTGATCCAGAAGGTCACCTTTTGTAATCAATATGATACGGTAGTCACCAGCCAGTTTCTCCACGGCCTCACGGGCATGGGGCAGCAGGTCGATCGGATAGGACAGCATCATCTGTCCGGCGACGATCAGCTCTTTGATGACGCTGGCCGGGACCTGTGATTCGGTGACATCTATGGCGGTTTCGATCATCGACAGGGTGAAGCCCTTCACGCCGTAGCCATAGCGTCCGAGGTTGCGCTTTTCCGCCTCCAGCAGCCGCGCGGCTAGCGCATCGGGACCCATGTCCTGCGGCGTATGGTCCTGCAACAACTCGGCAAAACGCTCTTGCGTGACACGAAAAAAACGCTCGTTGTGCCAGAGGGTGTCATCGGCATCAAAACCGATTGTCGTCAAATTGCGTGTCACTGAGGCCATACACTCTCTTTTCCTGCGCGGTCAAAACGCTATATATGCGATGAAACCAATCCAAGCACGACCGGAATAGAGACGCTATGCTGCTTCAGCCAGTGATGATGACGGACAACTCGGACGACGACAGCGATCTTGGTGTCCTGACCAAGACCCGGCCGAAAACCCAGCGACCGCCGCGTTACAAGGTTCTGCTGCTCAACGATGACTACACCCCGATGGAATTCGTGGTCATGGTGCTGGAACGGTTCTTTGGCATGACACACGCGCAGGCGTTTGAAATCATGCTGACCGTGCACAAGAAAGGTCTGGCCGTGGTTGGTGTTTTCAGCCACGAGATCGCCGAGACAAAGGTCGCGCAGGTGATGGATTTTGCCCGTCGCCATCAGCATCCGCTGCAATGCACCATGGAAAAAGAAGACTGAAGAGGTCCCGCTATGTCCGTTCGCCTGTCGCTCGCTCTTGAGACGGGCGGCTTTGCGGTGCCTTCAGAGGGCCGTATCGCCGTTTTCCACCCGCGCGCGGAGCACGATCTGTCGTGCCTGCCAAAGGATCAGCTGGTGCTGATCCAGCCGATGCGCGGTGAATACGATGCCTTTGCCGCGCAAGGGTACGATTGTCGCCCCGAATTGCCGGATGACATGCGGTTTGCCGCTGCCGTGGTGTTCCTGTCCCGCGCCAAGGCGCAGTCGCGGATGGCGGTGGCGCAGGCTTCGGCCCTGACGGACGGTCCGGTGCTGGTAGATGGGGCCAAGACGGACGGAATCGATTCCATCCTGAAGGAACTGCGCAAACGCATGTCCCCGTCCGAACCGGTGTCCAAGGCGCATGGCAAGGTCTTCTGGTTCGATGGCGGCGGCGATGCGCTCACTGACTGGTTGCCACCCGCAGACGGCGTTGAAGTGGAGGGCTTCGTGACCGTGCCGGGGGTGTTTTCCGCTGACGGAATCGATCCGGCCTCGAAACTACTGGTCGACGCCCTGCCTGCAAAACTTGGCCGTGCCGTTGCTGATCTCGGCGCAGGCTGGGGGTATCTATCCCGACAAATGCTGAGCCACTCTGAAATCGAAGAGCTGCACCTGGTCGAAGCCAATCATGACGCGCTGTCCTGCGCGCGGCGCAACGTTGCCGATGACCGGGCCCAGTTCCACTGGGCCGATGTTCGCAATTGGAAGGCGCCGGGGCAGATGAACGCGGTGGTGATGAACCCGCCGTTTCACAGCGGCCGCAGCGCTGAGCCGGAGCTGGGTAAGGCCTTCATTTCCAGCGCTGCCGAGATGCTGACCGCTTCGGGCCATCTGTGGATGGTTGCCAACCGGCATCTGCCCTATGAGATCACCCTGTCAGAGCGGTTTGCCGCAGTCGAGGAAGCCGCAGGCGACAACCGGTTCAAGGTCTTGCACGCCAGCCGCCCCAAGCGGCAGCGGCGTTAGGGCGGTAAGGTCACCCCGTATTGCAGGTTTTCAAACCGAATGGTCCGGTCTAGGCTCCGGCTCAGTTTTCACTACGCGACGCAACATTCTGGAGTGCCCGAATGTCCTTTTCGATTTCCGGCAAGACTGCCATCGTGACCGGCGCCTCAAGCGGGATTGGTCTGGCCATTGGCAAGCAGTTCGCGGATGCCGGTGCCAACGTCATGTTTGCCGATACCAACGAGGCGGCCCTGATCGCGGAACTGGGAGAGCAGGCCGACGAAAGCAACATCCGCTACTTCGCCGGGGATCTGCGCGAAAGGCTGACCATTGCCAATCTGTTGTCGGCGACCATCGATGCCTTCGAAGACGTGGATATCCTCGTCAACGGCGCCCGTCAGGTGGTGCCGAGTGATCCGCTGGACCCGAAGGACGAGTCGCTGGAACTGCTGCTGACCGAGAACCTGTTGCCGACCCTGCGTCTGTCGCAACAGGCGGCGCGGCGGATGATCAAGCAAGGCGAGGGGCGCGAGCCGGGCGCTGCGCGCGGGGCCATCATCAACCTGTCGTCGATCGCGGCGCGGCGGACCCACCCCGATCTGATGGCCTATTCGGTGGCTTCGGCGGCGCTGGATCAGCTGACCCGGTCGCTCTCTGTCTCTTATGCGCCGCATGGGGTCCGGGTGAATTCCATTGCCTTTGGCTCGGTAATGAGCGCGTCGCTCAGGGGCACGCTCAAGGATAACCGGGCCTATCGGCAGGATATCGAAGACCACACACCGCTGGGCCGCATCGCCGCACCGACCGAGCTGACCGAAACGGCGCAGTTCCTTGCCTCGGACGCGGCCAGTTTCATGACGGGCCAGATCGTGACGGTCGATGGTGGTCGCACGCTGCTGGATTCCGTTGCCGCTCCTGTTCACTGATGAATGCCGGGACCTGCCTGCGCTCACGCAGCGCGGCGTCCCACAAGTACCGAAAGACGCTCTGAAATGACTGCTGAAATGAAAGACGAAAAAGCCCGCGCTGCCGCCTGGTTCCGCACCCTGCGCGATGAGATCGTCGCGGCCTTCGAGGCGCTTGAGGCGAGCCATGACACCGGCCCCTTCTCTGATCAGGCGCCGGGCCGGTTCGAGGTGAGCGAGACAAAGCGCACCGCGGATGATGGATCGGACGCGGGCGGCGGGCTGATGAGCGTGATGCGGGGCGGCCGTGTCTTTGAAAAGGTCGGCGTCAATATCTCGGAGGTCTACGGCACGCTTGGCGAGCGGGCGCAGAACGCCATGGCGGCGCGCAAGGGCATTCCGGGCATGAAGGACGATCCGCGGTTCTGGGCCTCGGGCATTTCGCTGGTTGCGCATATGCAGAACCCGCATGTGCCTGCAGTTCACATGAACACCCGTATGTTCTGGACACCGCATGCCTGGTGGTTTGGCGGCGGCTCGGACCTCAACCCATGCATCGAGTATGCCGAGGATACCGCCCATTTTCATGCGCAGCAGAAACAGCATCTCGACCCGCATGGCACGGATCTCTATCCGCGTCTGAAGGAATGGGCGGATGAGTATTTCTACATCCCGCACCGCCACCGGGCGCGGGGGGTTGGTGGCATCTTCATGGATGATCGTTGCACCGGTGACTGGCAGGCGGATTTCGCTCTGACCCAGGATATTGGCCGCGCCTTCCTGCCAGCCTATCTGCCGCTGGTGGAAAAACGCCGGGTTCAGCCCTTTGATGACAAGGACAAGGAGGCGCAGCTGGTGCATCGTGGCCTCTATGCCGAGTATAATCTGGTCTATGACCGGGGGACAAAGTTTGGTCTGGAAACCGGGCATGACGCCAATGCGGTTCTGATGAGCCTGCCGCCGCTGGCCAAATGGGTCTGAGTGGCGCAGCAAACTGGCTCCGGGCATATCGGTTTCTGCGGAAATATCCGAGGATGTAGTCCGCGCGGGCCAGAGGCGGGGCAAAAGACTGTGTTTGTTTGTGTGCGGAGGGATGATGCGGTTCTTTTTGATGTCGGCCCTTTGCCTTGTGACACTGGCTGCCTGCGGCACCCGGCCCGAGCCGGAGCGCCCGGCGCCGACCCAGCTTCCGTCCGATGCACAGCTGGCCCGGCTGGTGACCTATCCCCGGTTCGAGGACAGCGATCCTCATTCTTGGGAGGGGCGCACGCCCTACTCCTATGCCATTCACGGGATTGATGTGTCGCGCTGGCAGGGCGACATTGACTGGGACACAGCCAAGGCGGCAGGCGTCTCCTTTGCCTATCTCAAGGCGACCGAGGGCGGGGATCTGCTGGATCCGAAGTTCGGCGACAACTGGCGCGGCGCTGCACGGGCAGGGATGCCGCGCGGGGCCTATCACTATTTCTACTTCTGTCGCCCGGCGCGGGAGCAGGCGCGGTGGTTCATCCGCAACGTGCCGCGTGAGGCAAAGGCGCTGCCCCATGTTCTGGATATGGAGTGGAACCACCACTCAAAGACCTGCAGGCATCGCCCCGATGGTGCGCATATCCGCTCTGAGGCGCGTAAGTTTCTGGATATTCTGGAGGCTCACTATGGCCGCCGCCCGGTCATCTACACCACGGTGGATTTCTTTGCCGAAACCGGCATCGGTCGGCTGCGCGGCACTGAGTTCTGGCTGCGTTCCGTCGCCGGGCATCCGCGCCAGACCTATCCCAGCGCCTTCTGGCGGCTCTGGCAATACACCGGCACCGGGCGGGTGCCGGGGATCGATGGCGACGTGGACCTCAATGTGTTCCACGACAGTCCCGAAAGCTGGTTGCGCTGGTCCGGCCAGTTGGAACAGTAGGGCGCAGGATCAGGCCCGCCGCCAGCCTGCCTCGGCCAAGGCCTGACCATACCCTTTCGCGATGCGCATCTGCTCCCCCAGCCCCTTTTTCAGCAACAGGGCGTGCATGCGTCTGAGCTGCCAGCAGGGCACATGCATCACCATGTGATGCTCCAGATGGTAGTTCACCCAATAGGGCGCCACCAGAAGCCGGGCGAGCGGGCCTGCGCGGGTGGTGCGCACGTTCTGCAGCGGGTTTTCGGATTGCTCGGTGGCGCCATGCTCGGCGATGTTGCGCACCCGCAGCACGAACTGGAACCAAGTGAGATAGGGCAGCAGCCAGAAGGCAAGCCCCCACCACCAGTCGCCAATCAGACTGATGAGCAGGGCAATGCCGAAAAATACCGGCAGTGCCCCCCAAAGGCGCGGCGCCTTGAAGCTTTGGGCGAAATCGGAGTTCGCTGCCTTGATCGCGTCGTCATCTCCGGCCAGCTGCAGGGACATGGCGATCTGGCCCAAAAGCTGTTTGATGCCGGTCTGCCCGGTCAGATCGCGGGTGAACTTGCGCCGCAGCGAGGCGCGGGAGGTGGGGAATTTCGACGACAGAACCAGATCGGGATCCTTGTCGGTCTGGGTGAACCGGTGATGGGTCAGATGGTAATGCCGATAGGCGCCCAGATCCGCCAGAATGGGGCGACCGCAGAGCCAGTCCCCGGCAAGCTCATTCCAGCGGCGGGTCTTGAACAGCGCGTTATGGGCGGCCTCGTGCATCAGGATCGCCAGCCCCAGCTGGCGCGAGCCGATCACCATCACGGCGAGCACAAAGGTCAGAACATTGGGCCAGAGCGCGAAGAGCGCGATCGCCAGGGCAATCGTGCCCCAGCAGTGCAGTAGCAACCACAGTCCCATAGGATCCGATCGTTCCGCCAAAGGGCGAATTTCGTCAGAGCTGAGATATGTTTTTCCCGGTGTCATGCGTGTAGTCCTCCCAAGCCTCAGGCTTCCAGCAGAAGCGCAAACAGGTCAAGAAAACCGTGGCGTCAGGTCCGGGGCAGGGCGGTCAGCCGCGCCAGTCGAAGAAACCTTCCCCGGCCTGTTCCAGCAGCTTTGCGGCCATTTCGCGGCCCAGCTCCGGTCCGTCCTCGATCGCGCAGGTCTGCGCGTCCTGAAGGGCTTCGGAGCCATCGGGGCGCAGCACTTCGCCGCGCAGGCGCAGGGTGGTGCCATCAAGCTCCGCAAGACCCGCGATGGGCGTTTCGCAAGACCCGTCCAGAGCCGCCAGAAAGGCGCGTTCGGCCGCAAGACGCTGTGCGGTCTCTGTATCATGGATGGCCGCCAACATATCGCCTGCGCGGCTGTCATCTGCGCGCCGTTCGATGCCAATGGCGCCCTGCGCCACGGCGGGCAGCATGTCGTCGGTGTCGATGCCGGTTGCGGGCACGTTCTCCATCGCCAGACGATTCAGCCCGGCCATCGCCAGGAAGGTGCATTCGGCCACGCCGTCGTCGAGTTTCTTCAGGCGGGTCTGCACGTTGCCGCGGAACTCCACCACTTTCAGGTCGGGGCGGCGGTTCAGCAATTGCGCGCGGCGGCGCAGCGAGGAGGTGCCCACGACAGAGCCCGGCGCCAGTTCGGTGATCGAGGACAGGCTCGGGGAGATGAAAGCATCGCGCACGTCTTCGCGCGGCAGGTAGCAATCCAGCACCAGACCCACAGGCTGCGCCACTGGCATGTCCTTCATCGAATGCACCGCGATGTCGATGGCGCCGGTCAGCATCGCCTCTTCGATTTCCTTGGTGAAGAGGCCCTTGTTGCCGATCTCCTTCAGCGGGCGGTCCGCTGCGATCAGCGCCTGATTGTCACCGGTGGTTTTGATGACGACGATCTCGAAGGCCTCCTGCGGCAGCTCGAACGCGGCGGCCAGACGGTCGCGCGTCTCATGGGCCTGAGCCAGGGCCAGCGGCGAGCCACGGGTGCCGATCTTCAGGGGCGAAGCGGGGGAGGGCAGGTTCTGTGTCATGTCAGAACCTTTATTCGCGACATTATGCCGTGACAAGCATCGGCCTCACCACCCTTGACAATTTGCCGCTCAGCCTAGACCTCAGTACCCAAGAGAGAAGCGAGGAATCCCATGGCCGAACAGAAGAAACTGCTGCGCGCATTGGCAGGCGAAAAACAGCATGTGCCGCCGATCTGGATGATGCGTCAGGCGGGCCGCTATCTGCCGGAATACCGCGCGACGCGGGCCCAGGCTGGGGATTTCCTGTCGCTGTGCTACAATTCCGAACTGGCTGCCGAGGTCACCCTGCAACCGATCCGCCGCTATGGGTTTGATGCGGCGATCCTGTTTGCCGATATCCTGCTGGTGCCGCAGGCGCTGGGCGCGGATCTGTGGTTCGTCACCGGCGAAGGGCCGCGCCTGTCGACCATCACCACCGATGCGGATTTTGCCAAGCTTGGCCCGGTCAGCGACATCCACGAGACGCTGAACCCGATCTACGACACCTTGCGCATTTTGAAACAGGAATTGCCCAGCGAGACGGCTCTGATTGGGTTTGCCGGGGCGCCCTGGACCGTGGCGACCTATATGATCGCCGGACGCGGCACCCCGGATCAGGGGCCTGCCCATGCGTTGAAGGCAGAAAACCGTCCGCTGTTCGAGGCGCTGCTGGCCCGCATCACCGAGGCGACCATCGATTACCTGTCGAAACAGATCGAGGCGGGCGCCGAAGTGGTGAAGATCTTCGACAGCTGGGCGGGATCCCTGAAGGGCGAGGATTTCCAGAAGTACGCGCTGGAGCCCTGCCGCCAGATCACCGCGGCGCTGAAAGAGCGTCATCCCGGCATCCCGGTCATCGGTTTCCCGCGTGAGGCGGGCGACAAGTATATCGGTTTTGCCAAGGCAACAGGTGTCGATTGCGTAGCGGTGGATAATTCGGTGACCCCGGAATGGGTGGCCGAACATGTGCAGGTCGATGGTTGCGTGCAGGGTAACCTGGCTTCGCGTCACATGGTGACCGGTGGTCAGGATCTGATCGATGATACCCGCCGCATCGTCAACGCCCTGCGCGGCGGCCCGCATATCTTCAACCTTGGCCACGGGATCACCCCGGATGCCGACCCGGACAATGTCCAGCTGATGATCGATACGGTCCGCGAAGCCTGATCGTGCGTCGCGTTCAGCCAATCAATATGTGAGCGAGAGTAATGGATTACAGCAAGCAAGGCGGCCAGAAACCGGGCCGCAACGAACCCCGCCACAGCGAGCATAACGCCAAGGGCACCGACAAGAACCCCTACAGCAAGCGCGAAACCAAAGCAGAGTTGCTGGCCCGCATGAAGAAGGCCGCAGCCGCCCAGAAGGACGGCTGAGCCGCGCCGTTCGGCCTTTTTATTCGGTCAGGGTGCGGGCAATCAGCTCTTTCATGATCTCGTTCGACCCGCCGTAGATCTTTTGCACGCGGGCATCGGCGTACATATTGGCGATTGGGTACTCCAGCATGTAACCGTAGCCGCCGTGCAGCTGCAGGCATTCGTCCACCACATCGCATTGCATCTGGGTGACCCACCATTTCGCCATTGACGCGGTAGCGGCGTCCAGCTCTCCGCGCAGGTGCTTGGCGACGCAGTCATCCAGGAACACGCGGGCGATATGGGCAATGGTCTTGGCCTCGGCCAGCTTGAATCGGGTGTTCTGCATATCGATCAGCGCCTGACCAAAGGCACGCCGCTCTGACGTGTAGGCGATGGTATCCTCCAGCGCCTTCTCGATCACGGCGGCGGCGCCAAGGGCGATCACCAGCCGTTCCTGTGGCAGCGCCTTCATCAACTGATAGAACCCCTGTCCCTCGACCCCGCCAAGCAGATTCTCGGGCGGCACGCGCACCTCGTCAAAGAACAGCTCTGATGTGTCCTGACTCTTGAGGCCCAGTTTCTCGAGGTTGCGACCCCGTGCAAAGCCTTCGGCGCCCTCGGTTTCCACCACCAGAAGCGAGATCCCCTTGGCGCCCTGCGTGGTATCGGTCTTGCAAACAACGATGATCAGATCCGCCTGCTGACCATTGGTGATGAAGGTTTTGGAGCCGTTCAGCACGTAATCGTTGCCGTCGCGCAGGGCGTTTGTCTTTATGTTCTGCAGGTCCGACCCGGTGCCGGGTTCGGTCATGGCGATGGCGCAGACCATTTCGCCGCTGGCCATCTTGGGCAGCCAGCGCTGTTTCTGATCTTCGGTGCCATAATCAAGGATATATCCCGCGCAGATCTGGCTATGGACGGAATTGCCAAAGCCGGAAAACCCGGCGGCGCGGAACTGTTCGGTGGTGATTACCGCCTCGTGCCGGAAATCGCCGCCCATGCCGCCGTATTCCTCGGGGACGCTGGCGCAGAGGAGGCCGAATTCCCCCGCCTTGTTCCAGAACTCCCGGTCTATATGGCCTTGTTTCTGCCAGCGTTCCTCATGCGGGGTCATTTCGGCGGTGAAGAAGCTGCGGCAGCTGTCCTGCAGCATTGCCAGTTCATCCGTCATCCAGGGAGAGACATGCGCTGTCATGGGATCAGTCCTTCTTTCGGCCCAGTTCGGTCAGAATTTCGGTCGCGTGCTGCCCCCGTGCGGGGCTTTCGGGCGCTGTCCAGTCGCCCGCATCAGAGAACCGTGGGGCGGGGGCGGCCTGAAGCGCGCCATGTGCCTCGACCCAGGTGCCGCGGGCGTTCATAGGATGGGTCAGCGCCTCGCCGGGGCTGAGAACAGGCGCGACGCAGGCATCGGTGCCCTCAAAAATACCTGCCCAGTGATCGCGGGGCTGGCTGGCAAAGATCCCGGCCAGACGCCCGGTCAGCGCGGGCCAGAGTGATTTGTCGAACTGACGCTGGAATTCGGTATCCTCCGCAAGATCCAGCAATGACAGGAACTGGGCATAGAATTTCGGTTCCAGGCATTGCACCGACATGAAGCCGCCATCGGCGCAGGCGTAGGTGCGGCTCCAGTGCGGGCCATCAAGCAGATTCTGCCCGCGCGCATCGCCAAAGTTCCCGGCCTGACGGATGCTCATCAGGAGGTTCATCATATGGGCTGAGCCGTCATAGATGGCCGCATCGACCACGCAGCCTTCGCCGCTGGTGCGGGCGCGCAGGATACCGGCGAGCATACCCGCCACCAGATACATGGCACCACCACCGATGTCGCCCACCAGCGTGGCCGGTGTCAGCGGCGCATCGCCGGGATTTGACCCGTACCAAAGCGCGCCGGACAGGGAGATGTAGTTGAGGTCATGCCCCGCGACATGGGACAGGGTACTGTCCTGTCCCCAGCCGGTCATACGGCCAAAGACAAGGGCCGGGTTCACCGCATGGCAGGCCTCGGGCCCGATGCCGAGTTTTTCCATCACGCCGGGGCGGAAACCTTCGATCAGCCCGTCGGCGGTTTCCACCAGCGCCATGAAGGTCTCGATGTCTTCGGGATCCTTCAGATCCAGCTTGATCGATCGCTTGCCGCGATCCAGTACTGAACGCTCCGGCATGCCCGGGGTGACGCCGCCGCCTTTGCGGTGGATGCAGATCACATCGGCGCCCATATCGGCCAGTGTCATCGCGGCGAATGGGCCGGGGCCAAGGCCTTCGACCTCGATGATGCGGGTACCTTCCAGCATTTATGTCGTCTCCCGTAGTAACTCCCGCCCCGGTGTGGGGCGGGCCTGTGCGCTGTTTCAGAGTGTGGCGTGGGTCAGGTGCCGGACAGGCCACCGCCCACGATCAGGGTCTGGCCCGAGACGTAGTTGCTTTCGGGGATGCAGAAGAGATAGACGCCGCCGGCGGCCTCTTCGGGCGTGCCCGCACGGCCCACGGGGATCATCATCTCCATGCCCTGCACCAGTTTCTTGGGGATGCCGATGCCGATCTTGTTGCCTTCGACCTCGATCGATTTTTTTTCGTCCGTGGCCTCGGTCAGGCGGGTGGAGATCATGCCAAAGGCCACCGCGTTGACGTTGACCTTGAAGCGGCCCCATTCCTTGGCCATCGTTTTGGTCAGGCCGATGACGCCGGATTTCGCGGCGGAATAGTTCGCCTGTCCGGGATTGCCACCGGTGCCCGAAATCGACGAGATGTTTACCACCTTGCGGAAGACCTCGCGCCCTTCGGCGGCCTCAGCCGCAGCCGCTTGGGTGATAAAGGGCGACGCTGCGCGCAGGATCTGGAAGGGCGCCTTCAGATGCACGTCGATCATGGCATCGAACTGTTCGTCGCTCATCTTGCCGATGAAGCTGTCCCAGGTGTAGCCGGCATTGTTGACGATGATGTCGATGCTGCCGAACTTGTCGATCCCGGCCTGGATAAAATCATCGGCAAAGCCTGCCGCCGTGACTGATCCGGGAATGGCCAGCGCCTTGCGGCCCATCGCTTGGATTTCGGCAACGACGGCGTTTGCGGGTTCCGCGTCCAGATCGTTCAGCACCACATTGGCGCCGTCCTCGGCCAGTTTCAGCGCGATGGAACGGCCGATACCGCGTCCGGCGCCAGTGACATAGGCGGTCTTGCCTGCAAGTTTGCTCATCTCTTCAGTGTCCTTTGTCGTTATGGCAGCTCAATCAGGGCGGTCCCGGCCAGTTTGACCTCACCGTTCTGATCGGCGGCCTCAATCTCAAGCGCCACCAGATTGCCGTCGCGTTTTTCCACCACCTTGCCGGTGCAGGTGATCACCGCGTGAACCTGGGTGATCGATACAAACCGGGTGGTGAATTCGCGCAAGGCCGATTGCGGTACCCAACCCGTCAACAGGCGGCCCAGATAGGCCATATTCAGCATGCCGTGGGCAAAGACGTCTGGCATGCCTGCGCGTTTCGCGAAATCGATGTCGATGTGGATCGGGTTGTGATCGCCCGAGGCGCCGGCGAACAGCGCCAGCGTGGTTCGGGTGATCTCTTCGGTGGTGAGGGGCGGCAGCTGATCGCCCACATTGATCTCTGCATAGGTTGGCATGGTCATTGCGGGTGCCTCACGATCACTGTGCGGGTCATGCTGCCTGCATCTTCGCCGAGCTGGTTGGTGGCCGAGGTTTTCAGATGCACGAACTCCATGGCGCCGCCTTTCTTGGCGTAGATGTCAGTGACCTTGCTCACCAGGGTAATGGTATCCCCGGCGCACATCGGCGCGCCATAGGTAAAGGCCTGCTCACCATGAAGGACCTTTGCGATGTCGATCTTCAAGAGCGTGATGAAATAGAACGGATCTTCGCGGTCCAGATCCAGCGAGAACAGGTAGGTGGGCGGTGCCAGCAGCCCACGATAGCCCGCCGCCTTCGCGGCCTCCTCATCCAGATAGACGCGGTCGCTCTGGCCGGTTGCGCGGGCAAAATCCCGCAACCGGCCTTTCTCCACCGTGACCGCATAGGGATCGGTCACGTGGCCGATGTAAGAGGTGTCGATCATCGCCGCCTCACTGCGCCTGATACATGGTGACGACGCAGGCGCCGCCAAGGCCGAGGTTGTGCTGCAGCGCCGTGCGGGCGCCTTCGACCTGCGTGCTGCCTGCGGTGCCGCGCAGCTGGCGGGTCAGCTCGTAACATTGCGCAAGGCCGGTCGCGCCAAGGGGATGTCCCTTGGACAAAAGCCCGCCGGAGGGGTTGGTCACATATTTGCCGCCATAGGTGTTGTCGCCATCGGCGATGAACTTGGATGCGCCGCCTTCGGGGCAGAGGCCAAGGCCTTCGTAAGTGATCATCTCGTTATGGGCGAAACAGTCGTGCAGTTCGACCACGTCGACGTCTTCGATGCCGATGCCGGTTTGCTCCTGCACCTGTTTCGAGGCGGCTGCCGTCATGTCGTAGCCGACGACCTTCATCATGTCGTGGGCGTCAAAGGTGCTGGCATAATCGGTGGTCATCGCCTGGCCCGCGATGCGCACGTTGGTGTTCAGCCCGTGTTTCTTGGCATAGGCCTCGCTGACCACGACCGCCGCCGCCGCGCCGCAGGTGGGGGGGCAGGCCATCAGGCGGGTCATCACGCCTTCCCAGATGGTGGGGCTTTCCAGCACATCCTCGGGCGAGAGTTCATTGCGGAACAGGGCCAGCGGATTGTTCACCGCATGGCGGCTGGCCTTGGCCCGGATACGCGCAAGATCCAGCATGGTGGAGCCGTATTTCTCCATATGCGATTTGCCCGCGCCGCCGAAATAGCGCAGCGCCAGCGGGATCTCGGGCTGGCCAACCAGATCGTCGGTTTCCGCGTCAAAGGCATCGAACGGGCTGGGCCGGTCATCCCAGTGCGAGGTCAGCGCGCCGGGTTTCATATGCTCAAAGCCAAGCGCCAGCGCCACATCGACAACGCCCGATTCCACCGCCTGACGCGCCATGAAAAGGGCGGTCGATCCGGTCGAGCAGTTGTTGTTGACGTTCATCACCGGAATGCCGGTCATGCCAACCTTGTAAAGCGCCGCCTGGCCACAGGTGCTGTCCCCATAGACATAGCCCGCATAGGCCTGCTGCACGGCATCATAGGGCAGGCCCGCGTCCTTCAGCGCATCGCGCACGGCGGCAGCGCCCATTTCGGTATAGGGTTCATTCTGGCCGGGTTTGGCGAATTTGGTCATACCCACTCCGGCAACCATCACATGTACAGACATTGGCTCTCTCCCTTGCGCGAGTCGGAATTACACTTCCGGGTTACTTTCGGTTCGGGCTGGGCAAACTGTCAAGAAGAGTGTAACTCATGAGTGTAATTACCGGGCGTCAATAGGTCAGACCTCGCATGGGGTGGGCCGGGGGAAGAACGGCGATGGGCAATAAAACCTGGACGAAAACGGCAGACAGCCGCAGTGCGCAGCGCGAGATCAAACGCCGCGCAGTGCTGATGGCCGGTGCGCGCCTGTTCAACGATCAGGGTTATGAGCAGACCTCGCTTGAGGATATCGCTGCCGCGCTCAACATTACCAAGCGCACGATCTACTATTATGTGCAAAGCAAGGAGGACATCCTGTTCGGTTGCCACCAGCTGAGCCTGGAATTCCTGGGCGAGGTGATGGAGATCAGCCGCGATGACAGCCTGCCAGTGGCAGAGCGGATTTCGCGACTGATCCGCGGCTATTGCGAGTGGGTGTCCACCGATCTTGGCGCCAGCCTGGCCATGGTGCGGGCGCACAGCCTGTCGCCCGAGCGGCGCGAGGCCCTGCACGAGGGTAAGGCGCGGGTGGATTTTCAGCTGCGGATGCTGATTGAGAAGGGGATTCGCGAAGGCGTCATCCGCCATTGTGATCCGCGTCTTGTGGCGGCCGGGGTGTTTGGCGCGCTGAACTGGATCCCTTTCTGGAACCGCACTGACCGGCCGGCTCCCCACGAAGAAATTGCCGAACAGTATCTTGCAATGATCCTGAATGGTTTGCTGCCAGGCGCCGGGGGCAGCAAGCGCTGATCGGTGTCAGGCGCTGTCGCCCAATTGTTTGCGAAAGGCGCGCGGCGGCATGCCGGTGCCCTTGGTGAAGACGCGGCTGAAATGGGCGGGATCGCTGAACCCAAGATCATAGGCGATCTGCGCCGCGCTGAGCGACGTATAAAGCAGCATCCGCCGGGCTTCGCGCAGCATGCGTTCATTCACCAGATGCGATGCGGACTGGCCCGTGACCTGATGCACGATCCGGTTCAGATGGGTCGGGGAGACGGCGAGATCGCGTGCATACTCCGCCAGCGGGCGGCGGCTGCGGAAATGTTGCTCCACGAGGGTTTCAAAGCGGGAAAAGATCGGGTTGCCACCATTCTGACGGTCGCCGCCCTCAGCTGTGTGAATATGGCGGGCGACAAGGGCGGTCAGGGTTCCGGCGAGCGAACGCAGCAGCTGCGCGCGGGCAAAATTCTGGCCGTGGTATTCCTGATAAAGCGTTTCGGCCATGCTGCGCAGGTCGGGCGGCAGCGGCAAAACGCAGGCATGATCCAGCGGGCCGCGCACGCCTTCGCCGCTGCGGATGCAATGATCAACAAGGTCTGAGGGCAGGGTGACAACCCAGCCGCTGGTCTCTGGTTCGAACGTGTAACCGTGAACAACCCCGCGCGGAATATTGACGAAACAGGGGGCGGGCAGGCTATGGGCGTCGCCGTCCAGATCCACCACGCCGCCGCCACTGGTCATGAATAGGACCTGATGCAGCCGGGCGTGCCGGTGCGGTGACAGCTGCCAATCATGCTGCTCGGAGCGGGAGCGGATCGTCTCCACATGCAGCACGTCCGCCAGTTCATCGGTTTCCCCGAACAGGTTGTAGCTGCGGATCTGAAGAGCGCTGGTCATGTGCGAAATGTACAAGAACTTGCGCGCATGGTCCATTCGCAAAACCCGGACCCCGCGTCATATTGCCCGTCACCATGAAACGGAGACGCGCTTATGACCGTGCAGAAAACCCAAGTCGCAATCATCGGAGGCGGTCCTTCGGGCCTGCTGTTGTCGCAGCTGTTGCACCGCAAGGGGATCGATAGCATCGTACTGGAACGGCAATCCCGCGGCTATGTGTTGGGCCGGATCCGGGCGGGTGTGCTGGAGCATGGTTTCGTCAATCTGATGCGCGAGGCAGGCTGCGGAGAGCGCATGGATGCCGAAGGCGAGGTGCACGAAGGTTTCTATATCGCCCATCAGGGGCGCAACGACCGTATCGATCTGGAAAAATACGCAGATGGCGCCACGGTCATGGTCTATGGCCAGACCGAGGTGACGCGCGATCTATACGCCGCCCGCGATGCCATGGACGGGGTCGTCATTCACGAGGCCGCCAATGTGCAGCCGCATGATCTGAAGTCCGATAGCCCCTATGTCACCTACGAAAAAGACGGATCCGAGCACCGGATTGACTGCGATTTCATCGTCGGCGCCGACGGGTTCCACGGGGTCAGCCGCAAATCTATTCCCGGCGATGTGCTGAAGGAATACGAAAAGGTCTATCCCTTTGGCTGGCTGGGCATTCTGTCGGAAACCAAGCCCGTCTCGCCCGAGCTGATCTATGCCCGTCACGAGCGCGGCTTTGCGCTTTGCTCGATGCGGAGTCAGGTGCTGAGCCGCTATTACATTCAGGTGCCGCTGACGGATAAGCCCGAGGACTGGTCGGATGATGCTTTCTGGGCAGAGCTGAAGAGCCGCCTGCCTGAGGATGTGGCCGCTGGTCTGGAAACCGGCCCGTCGATCGAGAAATCCATCGCGCCGCTGCGCAGTTTCGTGGCCGAGCCGATGCGCTATGGCAATCTGTTCCTGGCCGGGGATGCGGCGCATATCGTGCCGCCCACCGGGGCCAAGGGGCTGAATTCGGCGGCGTCGGATATCTACTATCTCTACCATGGCTTTATGGATCACTACCTCAATGGCGACAGCGCCGGGCTGGATGGCTACTCCGAAAAGGCATTGGCCCGGGTCTGGAAGGCAGAACGGTTCAGCTGGTGGATGACCAACCTGTTGCATCTCTTCCCGGATGCGCAGGAAGTGGATCAGCGCCTGCAGTGTATCGATCTCGATTACCTGTTCTCTTCGGATGCGGCGCAGGCTTCGCTCGCCGAAAATTATGTGGGTCTGCCCTACTGACGTCGCGTTCGCACGGCTAGGTCTTAGCCTCCGGGCGTGCTTTCCTCCCTCGGGAAATGAGGGAGGAAAAAATGACGACAGTTGCCTATGAAAAAGACGGCCGGATCGCGCGCATCACTCTGAACCGGCCGGAGACCATGAACGCCATCGACGACCAGATGCCGCGGGATCTTGCGGCGGCCGTCGCGCGCGCAGATGCGGATCCGGGCGTGCATGTGATGGTGCTCTCCGGCGCCGGAGAGGCGTTTTGCGCTGGCTATGATCTGACCTTTTATGCTGAGGGCAACGGGTCGGGGGAGGCCACCCAGCCGATGCCATGGGATCCCATCAAGGACTATCGGTTCATGTGGGAAAACACCCAGCATTTCATGTCGATGTGGCGTGCGGTGAAGCCTGTGGTCTGCAAGGTGCACGGTTTTGCGGTGGCGGGCGGATCGGATATCGCGCTGTGCGCGGATATGACGATCATGGCCGAGGATGCGCAGATCGGATACATGCCCGCCCGCGTCTGGGGCTGCCCGACCACGGCCATGTGGGTCTATCGACTTGGCGCCGAGCGGGCCAAGAGGATGCTGTTCACCGGTGACAAGATTTCGGGGCGCGAGGCAGCCGATATGGGGCTGGTCCTCAAGGCGGTGCCAGCAGAGCAGCTGGACGATGCGGTAGAGGAGATGGCGGCCCGCATGGCCACGGTTCCGATCAACCAACTGGCCATGCAGAAAATGGTGATCAACCAGGCGATCGAGCAGACCGGTTTGATGCAGACCCAGCGGCTGGCGACGGTATTCGACGGCATCACCCGCCATTCGCCAGAAGGCATCGCCTTCAAGGAACGTTCTGAGGAAAAGGGTTGGAAGCAGGCGGTCCGGGAACGCGACGAAGGCACATACGACTGGACCCGGCAGGAGGAAATCCCGAAGGGCAACCGGTAACGGCCGGGCGCCATGCCCTGGGGGGCACGGCGCGGCGGCGCAATAGGGTGTGGTTTGGCGTCAGCCGGGCTGCATGGCCGGTGCGGGCGCCGTCCAGGCCGCCGTCAGGCGGCGACGGGCGATTTGAGGCGCTTCGGCAAGATCCAGCATCGCCACCGCGAAATCCGCATAGGTGATCTGCGACTGGCCCTCTGCGTCGGTGACCAGCGTATCGGTGCCAAATTCATAGTGGCCGGTTCGTGGCCCCGGCAACAGCATCGCGGGCGGGCGCAGGCAGGTCCAGGTGGCAGAGGTTTCCTGTTCCAGAAGGGCATCCTGATCGGCGCAGGCCTGCGCGATGGGGCGCACCGCGTCCGGCAGGAAATCGGGGGCGCTCAGAACCGTGTGGCCGCTGCCATCTGCCAGTTTCAGCAGCGCCGCGCCGCCAGTGATCAGCGCGGGGATCCCCGCTGATGCAGCGACGTTCAGCGCGGCGCGGGTGAGGGGAACCAGGTCTCCCTCGTGCCCTGCAGCGGGGCGCAGGGCGCTGATCACCAGGTCATGTCCGGCTGCGGCATCCGCTGCCGCGTCGGGTTTGCCGAGAAGGTCGAGCGACAGGGCGTCTACGCCGGAGGGTAGGGGGCCGAGCCGACTGGTATCCCGCGCTACGGCTGTGATGTGGTGGCCGCGGCTCACGGCTTCGCGCAGGGTGGCGCTTCCGACATCGCCGGTGGCGCCGAAAAGAATGATTTTCATAAGTGAACTCCTTTTGTCTCGCCGTCGAGATACTTTGTGGGAATCTCGACGTCAAGATAAGTGTCGCCCAAAGCAGTCCGCTCTTTTTGCACAGGTGCTGTTCAGAGTATCAGTTGCTTGGCTTGGCCGGGTCTCGGTAGCGCATCAGAACCGTCCGGTGGTTCAACTCCTGTCCGGTGTGTCGGTCGGTCACTACCGGATCGATCTCCTCGCCGCCGTCCCGGAGGATAAAGGAGAGGGGAGAGGGGGCCTCGCTGGGAAGATTGCTGCGCGCCCAGTCATGCAAGGCGAGCATTACCGGGGCAAAGGCCTTGCCCGATTCGGTTAGTCGGTATTCGTGACGCAGGGGGCGTTCCTGATAGGGGCGGCGCTCCAGCAGGCCCATCGCCTCAAGCCGTTTCAGCCGTTCGGCGAGCAGATGCCGGGTGATCCCGAGGCTTTTCTGGAAGTCGTCGAACCGGCGCACACCCAGGAAACATTCCCGCAAAATCAAAAGGGTCCAGCGGTCGCCCACCACCCCCATCGCCCGCGCCACCGGGCAGGCGGCCTCTTTCATGTCATGCCATTTCATGAGGCAGTTCTAGCATGGATTGACAAGGTTCTCAAATGGAACCGATAATGGGTTCCAAATAGGAACTAACTATTGTGGCAACCATGCAGACCCCGCGAAATCCCGGGCTGCAGCCGCCGCGCCCCGACATCAGGAGGACCAGCCATGGTCAGTGTCACATCGAATGCAACGCTCAAACGCCGCCCACCGCCCGCACTGGCGATGCTCCAGCGGGCATCGGGCATGTTGGAGGCTATTTCTCCGGCGGCGGCCTCTTTCGTGCTGGCGACGCTGTTTACCCGGCCAAGACGGCAAAAGTTGCCGAAATGGGAGCGGGACTGGCTGCTGGCAGCGGCGGCGCGGCCCCTGCGGATGAAATCGGGTGTCGAGATTCCACTTTATGAATGGCGCGCGACGCCACGTGGCCATGGTGTCCTGGATGAGGCGCCTCTGCCGACCATCCTGTTGGTACATGGCATGTCGGGCCGGGCCGGGCAGCTCGGCGGTTTCGCGGCGCCACTGGTCAAGGCCGGGTTCCGGGTCGTGGCCTTTGACGCGCCGGGCCACGGGGCAGCTCCGGGGCGTCGCAGTTCGTTGCCGGAAATGCTGTGGGTAACCGAGGAGGTCGCGGCGCATCTGGGGCCGTTGACCGGGATTATCGCCCACTCCAATGGCGCGGCAGCCACGGTGGCTGCACTGTCGCGGGGACTCCGGGTGCGACGGGTTGCGCTATTGGCGCCGCCGACGGATCTGGCGGCCTATCTGGGTAAGGTCGCTCGGCTTTTGGGCTTTGGGCCGAAGGTGGCAAAAGGCGCGCAGACCCTGCTGGAAAAACGCTATGGTCTTCCATTCGATGCGCTGCGCGGCACTGATCTTGCCCGTGGGTTGGCGCAACCGTCCCTGATCGTGCATGACAATGCGGACCGTGTGGTGCCGGCCTCGGAAGGGCGTGCCTTGGCGGACAGCTGGCCGGGGGCGCGGTTGCATGTGACCGCAGGGCTGGGACACGGCAAGATCCTGCGGGATGACAGTGTAATCGCCCGGGTTGTCGACCATCTGACACCTGAGGTCGCGTCGGTCGAAGAGGAGTGATCAGGGGGTGCCCTTTGCACCCGCGTGACGCTTCCGTCTTGGCAGACGGCAGGGTGGCGGCTAGGTCTGTAAGGGATAAGAGACTGCCGACACCCGGCCATAACGGAGGACCCGCCATGCAGATGAGTGATCAGAAGGAAATTGCCGCCCCGCCGACCGAGGTCTACGCCGCGCTGCTGAACCCGGAGGTGCTGAAAGCCTGCGTGCCTGGCGCCACCGAGGTAACCGGCTCCCCGGAGGAAGGCTTCGAGGCTTCGGTTACCCAGAAGGTCGGGCCGGTCAAGGCGACCTTTAAGGGGCAGGTGACCTTGTCGGATCTGGTTCCGGGCGAAAAGCTGACCATCGCCGGTGAAGGCAAGGGCGGCGCGGCCGGATTTGCCAAGGGCGGCGCAAAGGTGAGCCTGGAACCCTCTGATGGCGGCACCATGCTGAGCTATGAGGTCGAGGCCAAGGTCGGCGGCAAGCTGGCGCAGCTGGGCAACCGGATCATCGACGGCTTTGCCAAGAAGATGGCTGATCAGTTCTTCGTCAACCTGCAGACCCATCTGGCGCCCGAAGCGGAAAACGCTGGGGAAGACGGCGCCGAGGATGGCGGCGAAGAGGGTGAAGGCAAAAAAGGCTGGTTCAAGAAAATGACGGGCGGTTAAGGGGCGGCTGATCGGCGCCCGACCGTAGCAGCCGTAGCCTTTCTCTCTGCGCTGGCGCACATGCAACTGCGCGCCTGACCACTGGTGGCTGGATCAGTGGCTGGATAGCCTGCGCTCAACGAAAATATGGGGAGAGGCCATGTCAGCGATCCTGTCTATACGCGATCTGCGCAAGACCTACGAAGGTGGGTTCGAGGCGCTGAAAGGGGCCTCTCTGGAGATTGAAGAGGGCGAAATCCTTGCCTTGCTCGGGCCGAATGGCGCGGGCAAGACAACCTTGATTTCAACCGTCTGCGGTATCACCACGCCCACGTCAGGCAGCGTCACCGTCGCCGGGCATGATATCCTGCAGGAATTCCGCGCGGCGCGGCGGTTGATCGGGCTGGTGCCGCAGGAAATTAATCTGGAACCGTTTGAAACGGTCTGGAACGCGGTGCGGTTTTCACGCGGCCTGTTCGGCAAGCCCAAGAATGATGCGCTGCTTGAGGAGATCCTGAAGAAGCTGTCCCTCTGGGACAAGCGCAAGAGCCAGATCAAGGAATTGTCCGGCGGCATGAAACGCCGGGTGCTGATCGCCAAGGCGCTAAGCCACGAGCCGCGCGTGCTGTTCCTGGATGAGCCCACCGCCGGTGTCGATGTGGAACTGCGCAAGGACATGTGGGAGGTGGTGCGCGAGCTGAAGGCCGATGGCGTCACCATTATCCTGACCACCCATTACATCGAAGAGGCCGAAGCCATTGCCGACCGGATCGGGGTGATCACCAAGGGGCAGATCCTGCTGGTGCAGGAGAAGGCTGATCTGATGGCGCAGATGGGCCGCAAGCAGCTGGAAGTGCAGCTGACATCGCCGATCACTGAAGTGCCCGAGGCGTTGGCAGCACATGGGCTGGAACTGGGCGCGGACGGGCGGTCACTCATCTACAGCTACGACACAAGGGGTGAGCGGACCGGCATCACCGCGCTGCTCAACGATGTGGCTGCGGCCGGGCTGGTGCTGTCAGATGTGGTGACACGCCAATCCAGCCTTGAAGATATCTTTGTCGGTCTTGTCGCGGGAGAAGAGTCATGAACTGGACGGCGGTTGCATCAATATATCGCTTTGAAATGGCGCGTTTCTTTCGCACGCTGATGCAAAGCTTCCTGTCGCCGGTCCTGTCGACCTCGCTTTATTTCGTGGTCTTTGGCGCCGCCATTGGCAGCCGCATCGACGAGGTCGAGGGCATCGCCTATGGCGCCTTCATCGTGCCGGGGCTGATCATGCTGAGCGTGATCACGCAGAGCATTTCGAACGCCTCCTTTGGGATCTACTTCCCCAAATTCATCGGCACGGTTTACGAGCTGTTGTCGGCGCCGATCAATTTCCTTGAGATTGTCCTCGGCTATGTCGGGGCGGCCGCGACCAAGGCGCTGTTCATTGGGGTGGTGATCCTGTGCACGGCCTCGCTGTTCGTGGAACTGTCCATCGCGCATCCTTTTGCCATGGTGCTGTTCCTGCTGCTGACTTGCCTCAGCTTTGCGCTGTTGGGCTTCATCATCGGTATATGGGCGAAAAACTTTGAACAGCTGCAACTTGTGCCGTTGCTGATCGTGACTCCGCTGGTGTTTCTTGGCGGATCTTTCTACTCGATCTCGATGTTGCCGCCGATCTGGCAGAAAATCACCATGTTCAATCCGGTGGTCTATCTGATCTCGGGCTTCCGCTGGTCCTTCTTTGGCACCGCAGATGTTCCGGTGGGGACCAGCCTCTTGGCCATCTGCGGTTTTACCTGCCTGTGCCTTGCGGTGATCTGGTGGATTTTCAAAACCGGCTGGCGCATCCGGTCCTGATCGCTGGGCGATACAGCGCTGGCAGGCGGGCCGCAACATTCGGACGTTTGCCCGGGGTGGTGCGTTGCAAAATTGCCTGCGCACAGGTGCTTTTTCCCTTTGCGGTCGTTTCCCTGCCCCGGGGACCTTGTTTCGGGGCGGGGGGCATTCTACATCGGCGCCATGATCCTGCGCATACCCTTTGTCAAAAAGCCGCCTCTTGTCTCTGTGGTCCGCCTGTCCGGCGCGATCGGAATGCCGGGACGCGGCAGCCTGAGCGATGCGGCGTTGGCCCCTGTGCTGGAGCGCGCCTTTAGCAAGGGCAAGCCCGCCGCCGTGGCGCTGGAGATCAATTCTCCGGGCGGCTCACCGGTGCAAAGTTCGCTGATCGGCGCGCGCATCCGGCGTCTGGCCGAGGAAAAAGAGATCCCCGTGATCGCCTTTGTCGAGGATGTGGCGGCCTCGGGCGGCTATTGGCTGGCGGCCGCGGCCGATGAAATCTGGGCAGATGACAGCTCTGTTGTTGGCTCGATCGGCGTGATTTCCGCGGGCTTTGGCGCCCATGTGCTGCTGGCCCGTCAGGGCGTGGAGCGCCGGGTCTACACGGCAGGCGAAAGCAAATCGATGCTGGATCCGTTCCGTCCTGAAAACCCCGAAGACGTGGCGCGCCTGAAAAGACTGTTGAACGATATTCACACCAATTTCATCCATCACGTGACCAGCCGTCGCGGCGATGCGCTGAGCAAGGATGAGCCGCTGTTCACCGGCGAGGTCTGGCTGGCCCGGCGGGCAACCGAACTGGGGCTGATCGACGGGATCGCGCATCTGCTGCCGAAACTGAAGCAGCGCTACGGCGACAAGGTGCGGATCCGCCGTTATGGCATGAAACGCCCGTTTCTGAGCCGGTTTGGCATGCAGATGGCACAGGATGCCCTGGGTGGCCTTGAGGAACGCGCGGAATTCGCGCGGTTTGGCCTCTGACGTGCTGCTCAAAATCGTTTCCATTTTCCTGGTTGTTATGGCGGTTATGGCCATGTTCGGAAAGCTCCGGCTGCCCGGGCACAAGCAGCTGAAATCTGCGCGTTGCCCGTCCTGCGGACGCTTTAGGATTGGCAAAGGGCCCTGCGCCTGCGGAAAAGGAGGACCACGGCGATGATGCCTTGGTTGTATTGTGGACTGGGCCTGGTGATCCTGCTGCTGGCCGGGGACGCATTGGTGCGCGGGGCGGTGAACCTGTCGCTGCGCCTTGGCGTTCCGGCCCTGATCGTCAGTCTGACCATCGTGGCCTTTGGTACCTCGGCGCCGGAACTTCTGATTGCCATCAGCGCGGTTATGGAAGGTGCCGACGGCATTGCGATGGGCAACGTCGTAGGATCCAATACAGCCAATATCCTTCTGGTTCTGGGCGTGCCTGCGATCCTGATGCGGCTGGATACCAGCAAATGCGCGACGCAGAAAAACTATGTTTACATGCTCATCGCCTCGGTGCTGTTCATCGCGTTGGCTTTCGTCGGGGTGTTCACCCTGTGGTCGGGGCTGATCCTGCTGGCGGCGCTGGCGATTGTACTGGGCGGCGCATTCCGCGAGGCACGGGCACACCGGCGCAACCGGAATGGGAACGCGGAGGCAGCGGATGATCTGGAAGAGATCGAGGAAGCCGACCCCGACATGCCGTTCTGGCGCATTGGTGTCTATCTCGTTCTGGGGTTGGTCGGCCTGCCACTGGGCGCGGATTTGCTGGTAGACAATGCCACGATCATCGCGCGGATGTATGGCATCAGCGAAACCGTTATTGGTCTGACGTTGGTGGCGATCGGAACCTCCCTGCCGGAACTGGCCACCACGGTCATGGCGGCGCTGCGGCGGCAGGCGGATGTCGCGCTGGGCAATGTCATCGGCTCCAACATGTTCAACCTGCTGGCCATCATCGGTGTGGCAACCTTTGTCGGGCCGATCTCGGTCGATCCCGAATTCCTGCGCTTTGACCTTTGGGTGATGCTGGCGGCCTCGCTGCTTATCTTTCCTTTTGTCTTTTTCAAGATGGACATCACGCGCCGGTGGGGTGGTCTCTTGACCGGGCTTTATGTGCTCTATCTGTGGGTCCTGCTCTGACCACAGAAGCAGGCAGGCAATCAGGGAGGCATCCATGCGGGCTTTGGTGACAGGAGCGGGCAAACGTCTGGGGCAGGCGATGGCCCTGAAACTGGCCCGGCAGGGGTTCGACGTTGCCGTCCATTACGCGACCTCTGAGGCTGAGGCGAATACCACTGCCGATGCGATACGGGGCTTGGGGCGGCGCGCTGAACTGGTGCAGGCGGATCTTCTGTGTGAGGCTGAAGCCGTAGAACTACTGCCTGCGGCTGCCAAGGCGTTGGGCGGTCCGATCACCTGCCTTGTGAACAACGCCTCTATCTTCGAGCATGACAGTTTTGAAACCGCGACGCGGGAAAGCTGGGACCGGCATTTCGGCAGCAACCTGCGTGCTCCCTTCGTGCTGATGCAAGCGATGGCCGCACAAGAGGTCGAGCAGCCGTTTGATGAGAGCAATGAACCGCAGGCCTGGGGGCTGGTGGTCAACATGATCGATCAGCGGGTACGGCGGCTGACGCCTGAGTTCAGCAGCTACACGTTGGCCAAATCCGCCCTCTGGACGCTGACGCAGACGGCGGCGCAGGGGCTGGCGCCCCGGATCCGGGTCAACGCTATCGGGCCGGGACCGACCCTGCAGGGGCCGCGGCAGAGCCCGCAGCAGTTCACCGATCAACGGGCCAGAACCGTCCTGCAGCGGGGCGCCAATCTGGGCGATATCACGGCCGCACTAGGCTATCTTCTGGAGGCGCCAGCGGTTACCGGACAGCTGATCTGTGTCGACGGCGGGCAGCATCTGGCTTGGGAAACGCCGGACGTTGTCGGGCTTGAATAGCCCCTGCCGGACCGGTCTTTGCGAAAAGTTTTGCACCACCAGCGCGATGATCACAAACCCGTTACAAAAGTGTCTTTGTTTTCAAAACCTTGTCAGGTATCGGAAAAATTTCAAAACAAAACCAATATCTTATATATCCGCCTAAATTTTAGGCATTTATCCAAAACCGGTCGAAAACAAGGGAAATCGTTGGATAGCCCGAAGATATCTTCACACTTATCCACAGGAGTGGTGGATTTGTCCGCTCTTGAAACAGGCTGGGAAACATTGCAGCGACATGCGTAGAATCATATGTGTCAGGACATGATTGATCAGACATCAGATGCATCGCCCGCGGAACCGCCGCGCAGCGGTTATGCCGTCATTCAGGACTATGTGAAAACGCTGGATTCCTCGCCCGGCGTTTATCGCATGCTCGATGCCGACAGCCGGGTTCTTTATGTGGGCAAGGCGCGCAATCTGAAGGCGCGGGTGTCGAATTACACCCGGCCGGGCAATAGTCCGCGGATCGAACGGATGATCGCGCTGACCACCTCGATGATGTTCCTGACCACGCGGACGGAAACCGAGGCGCTGCTGCTGGAGCAGAATCTGATCAAGCAGCTGAAGCCGAAGTACAACGTGCTGTTGCGCGATGACAAAAGCTTTCCCAATATCCTGGTGTCCAAGGATCACGCCTATCCGCAGATCAAGAAGCACCGGGGCGCCCGCAAGGAAAAGGGCAGCTATTTCGGCCCCTTCGCCAGCGCAGGCGCGGTGAACCGGACGCTGAACCAGCTGCAGAAAGCATTCCTGCTGCGCAACTGCTCGGACGCAATGTTCGAGAGCCGCACGCGCCCCTGTCTGCAATATCAGATCAAGCGCTGCTCGGCCCCATGCACCGGGGAAATCAGCGCCGAGGACTATGCCGCCAGCGTCCGCGATGCCGAACGGTTCCTATCCGGGCGCTCCACCAAGATCCAGGAGGAACTGGCGGAACAGATGATGGCGGCCTCCGAAGCGATGGAGTTCGAGCGCGCGGCCGCCTTGCGCGACCGGATCAAGGCGCTGACACAGGTGCAAACGGCGCAGGGCATCAATCCGCGCGGTGTGGCCGAGGCGGATGTCATCGGTCTGCACATGGAGGGGGGGCAGGCCTGCGTTCAGGTCTTCTTCATCCGGGCGAACCAGAACTGGGGCAATCAGGATTTCTATCCCCGCGTCGATGCCGACAACAGCCCCGCCGAGGTGATGGAGGCCTTCCTTGGCCAGTTCTACAGCAACAAGGAACCGCCGCGGCAGTTGATCCTGTCTGATGATATCGAGAATGGCGATCTGATGGAACAGGCGCTGAGCGAGAAGGCTGGGCGCCGGGTCGAGGTGATGGTCCCGCAACGCGGTGAAAAGACTGAACTGGTCGCTGGTGCCGTGCGCAATGCCCGCGAAAGCCTGGCCCGCCGCATGGCTGAAAGCGCGACGCAGGCCAAGCTGCTGAAGGGGCTGGCGGAGGCCTTCGGCCTAGACGGTCCGCCAAATCGGATAGAGGTCTACGACAACTCGCATATCCAAGGCACCAATGCGGTCGGTGGCATGATCGTCGCGGGCCCCGAGGGGCTGATGAAGAATGCCTATCGCAAGTTCAACATCAAGGGCGATGACCTGGTGCCGGGTGATGACTTTGGCATGATGAAAGAAGTGCTGAACCGCCGGTTCTCTCGCTTGCTTAAAGAGGATCCCGACCGGGAAAAGGGGCTGTGGCCGGATCTTCTGCTGATCGACGGCGGCGCCGGGCAGGTGTCGGCGGTGGCGGAGATCATGGCAGAACACGGCGTGCAGGATATTCCCATGGTCGGCGTCGCCAAGGGGGTGGATCGCGACCACGGCAAGGAAGAGTTCCACCGGCTGGGCGAGAATGCCTTTGCCCTGCAGCGCAACGATCCGGTGCTTTATTTCATTCAGCGTCTGCGGGACGAGGCGCACAGATTTGCCATCGGCACCCATCGGGCCAAACGGGCCAAGGCGATGGGGGCGACACCGCTGGATGAAGTGGCTGGTGTCGGCGCCAGCCGGAAACGTGCACTGCTAGCCCATTTCGGCAGCGCCAAGGCGGTGAGCCGCGCCAATCTGGCTGACCTCAAGGCGGTGGACGGCATTTCCGAGGCGCTGGCAGAGCGGATCTACGACCACTTCCACGCGCAAGGCTAGGCGTCTGATTTTGGGGTAGGGGGGAAACATGCTATTCTGGGCGCGCGTCCCTAGCCGCCCGGAGGAGCCATGGCTGTTTCCCTGACCGTAAAGCCCGTCGCCTACGACACCTATTCTGTGTCCGGAAAGACGCTGCCGGACATTGCTAAAAGCATCAAGAGCAAGGGGCCCAAGGACCCGAACGACAACAAGAAGGTCACCTTTCTTACCACCACGGAGCTGGAGTGCCTCACCGCCAAGGGCAAATACGTGGCGGATGGCAAGGCAAAGGTCGACAAGAAGACCGGCTGGTTCGAGGTCACGACCAAGGTTTCTACGCTGAAGCTGATCCTGCACACCACGGTGCGATGTCCGAAACGCTCGGTCAGCGGCCTGTCACCGCGGGCACTGATCGAATGGTACCGTTTTTATGCCTGTTGCCTCGCGCATGAGGGGGAACATCTGATCAAGGCCAAGAAGGAATGCGAGAAAATCGCCAAGGAACTGGACAAGCTCAAAGGCACCGGGCTGGCCGAAACCGAGGCGGAAGCCCTCAAGCTTGCTCAGGAAGACCTGATGCGGGTCATCAACATCCACATCTTTGACGACCGCAATCGCCTGAACGAGGTGCACCGGAAGTTCGATCATTCCAGTCATCACGGTGAAAAGAAGGGCGCACTTTTGGATACCTCGGTTGGGTGATCGGACCACATTCCCGGCGCAGCGGATCTGCAGCGACACAATTGGTCGCGGCCGGTCTTTGCCGGACCACGTCAAAATTTGATTAAGCCTGCTTTCCACTTGTGAAACAGCCGGATAATGTGCGTCCATGACGTGGACCTTGCCCAATATCCTGACCATCGTGCGGCTGCTGGCTGCACCCGGTCTTGCCATCATGTTTCTCTACTTCAGCCGTCCGCTGGCGGATTGGTTTGCGCTGTTGCTGTTTGTCGGCGCAGCGGTGACCGATTGGTTCGACGGCTATCTGGCGCGTGCCTGGAAGCAGGAGACCAAGATCGGCGCGATGCTGGATCCGATTGCGGACAAGGCGATGGTGGTGATCGCGCTGATGATCCTTGTTGGCTACGCGGCCGAGCATTGGGCGCCTTGGCTGGTGCTGCCCGCGACGGTTATCCTGTTTCGGGAGGTATTCGTCTCTGGCCTGCGGGAATACCTGGGGGATACGGCTGGCACGCTCAAGGTCACCAAACTGGCCAAGTGGAAGACGACGGCCCAGATGACGGCCATCGCCACCCTGTTTTGCCAAGGGGTGTTCGAGCACTATCTGGTGATGTCCTCCTTCGGGATGGATGATGAGCTGCTGGGGCAGATCCTTGCAGGGGAGGTCGAGGATGTAACCGGCCTCAGATGGAAATTCGAAGGCATGGTCTGGACCGGCCGCATCGGGCTGTGGCTGCTGTGGATTGCAGCGGCGCTGACCCTGATCACCGGGGCCGACTATCTGAAAAAGGCCCTGCCATTTCTGAAGGAGACGCGCTGATGGATGTCTTGTATTTTGCCTGGGTGCGTGAACGGATTGGCCTGCCGCGCGAGCGCGTTGAAACGACGGCGGCAACCGTGTCGGATCTGGTCGAGGAATTGCGCGCACGGGAGCCGCGCTATGCGGCGGCCTTTGCCGATATCTCGGCCCTGCGGGTGGCGCTGGATCAGGAGCTTTCCGATTTTGATGCCCCGCTTGACGGTGTTCGGGAAGTAGCCTTTTTCCCGCCGATGACGGGGGGCTAGGCGATGCGCGTTCTGGTGCAGGAAGGCCCCTTTGATCTTGGGTCGGTCACCGAAGCTTTTGCCGATGCAGTGGCCGGGGCCGGGGCTGTGGTGACATTCACTGGCGTCGTGCGCGATGCAGACACCGGCGATATGGCCGCGATGGAGATTGAGCATTATCCCGGCATGACGCAGAAGGCGCTGGAAAAAATCGCCTCCGAGGCGATGACGCGCTGGGATCTTGCGGATGCGCTGGTAATCCACCGCTACGGACGGCTGGAACCCGGAGAGCGCATCATGATGGTCGCAACCGCCGCTCGCCACCGCAAGGACGCCTTTGAGGCGGCCGAGTTCCTGATGGATTACCTGAAGTCCCGCGCCCCATTCTGGAAAAAAGAGGTCCTGCGGGATGGCGAGGCCGAATGGGTCGCCGCCAAGGACGCCGATGAAGACGCGCTGAAGCGCTGGTAATCCGTCACTTCAAGGACATTTAGAGCCTGCATCCGGCCTGCTGGGGGACCCCGGCGGGGAGCTTTCTGCTGTGTACACTTGGGATTTCGACAGGTTTCACGAATTAAAGTAAGTATACATATAATAATTGACACACGGCATCTCTAAAATGTAAGTGGACTTATCAAGTGCCGAGATCGTGGAGGAAAGCGCATGCAATATCACCTGAACGGATTTCGCCCGGGCGATCCCGCGGTGCACACGGACCTGAGACAAAACGGGGGGGATACGGCGCCGTTGCCCGACACGCTGGACGTTCTGATTGTCGGTACCGGCCCCACGGGTCTGGTGCTTGCCAGCCAGCTGGCTGCGTTTTCGGACATCCGCACCGGGATTGTCGAACAACGTGCTGGCCCCATTCAGGTGGGGCAGGCGGATGGGATTGCCTGCCGCTCGATGGAGATGTTCGAGGCGTTTGGCTTCAGCGAGAAGGTTCTGAAGGAATCCTACTGGGTCAATGAAACCTCGTTCTGGCGCCCAGATGCGGAAAACCCCGGCACGATCACCCGCAGTGGCCGTATTCAGGACACCGAGGATGGGCTGTCCGAATTCCCTCATGTGATCCTCAATCAGGCGCGGGTGCATGATTTCTTTCTGGAGACTATGGCCAATGCGCCGACGGCGATGGCGCCCTGGTACAACCAGCGCATCAAGAATCTGACGGTGACCGGAGATGCGGAGTATCCGGTGACCGTAACGCTGGAGAGCACGGAACCCGGCCATGAGGGAGAAACCCATGAGCTGCGGGCAAAATACGTGGTGGGCTGCGATGGCGCCCGCAGCCGCGTGCGCGAGGCGATTGGGCGCAAGCTGACGGGCGACTCCGCCAATCAGGCCTGGGGCGTGATGGATGTTCTGGCCGTCACCGACTTTCCCGACATCCGCATGAAGGCCACCGTGCATTCCGCGGAAGAGGGCAACCTTCTGGTGATCCCGCGCGAAGGCGGCTACATGGTTCGCCTCTATATCGAACTGGACAAGCTGAAAGAGGATGAGCGGGTCGCCAGCCGTAATATCACCCTCGACAAACTGGTCGCGGCGGCGCAGCGGATCCTGCATCCCTATACGCTGGAGGTGAAGGAAACCGCATGGTGGTCGGTCTATGAGATCGGTCAGCGGCTGTGCGACAAGTTCGACGACGTTCCGGCCGAAAACATCGACAGTCAGCTGCCGCGCGTCTTCATCGCCGGGGATGCCTGCCACACGCACAGTCCAAAGGCGGGGCAGGGCATGAACGTCTCCATGCGCGACGGGTTCAATCTGGGCTGGAAGCTGGCCGCTGTCCTGCGCAAGCAGGCGGTGCCCGAAATACTGCACAGCTACTCTGCCGAACGGCAGGGGGTGGCAAAGATGCTGATCGATTTCGACCGCGAGTTCGCCCGCATGTTCAGCGCCAAGCCCAAGACCGGCGATGCTGAGGGCGGCGTCGATCCCGAGGAGTTCCAGAAATATTTCGTGCAGCACGGGCGGTTCACTGCCGGCACGGCCATCCAATACGCGCCCTCGGTTCTGACCGGAGCGGACACCCATCAGGCACTGGCCAGCGGGTTTCCTCTGGGCATGCGGTTCCATTCGGCGCCGGTGATCCGACTGGCGGATGCGCGTCCCCTGCAACTGGGCCATGTGGTGCGGGCCGATGGGCGCTGGCGCCTCTTCGCCTTTGCCGCGGCCGATGACCGGGGACAGGAAGGCGGCGCTTTGCATGCGCTATGTCAGTATCTGGAAAGCGATGCCGCCTCACCTTTGCGGCGCTACACGGCAGAGGGGGCAGATATCGATTCCGTTCTGGATGTGCGCGCGGTGCTGCAGCAGGAGCACCGCAGCCTGACGCCGGGGGACATGCCCTCACTCCTGCGGCCTCTAAAGGGACGCTACGGGCTGCGCGATTACGAGAAGGTCTTCTGCCCGGATCTGAAATCGGGGCAGGATATCTTTGACATGCGCGGTATTGATCGGAGCCAGGGCTGCATGGTGCTGGTGCGTCCGGATCAGCACGTGGCCCAGGTTCTGCCACTGGATGCCCATGAGGCGCTCAGCCAGTTCTTTGACGGCTTCATGATCCCGGCAGCGGGATAAGAGAGACGGAGCTCTGCAGCCCCGTAACGGGGCTGCGGGCCTTATGCCGCTGCGAAATGGCAGGCGACCTGGCTGGCCCCATTGGGTTTCAGGACAGGTTGCTCCTGTCGGCACAGATCCTGCGCCAGCGGGCAGCGGTCCACAAAGGCGCAGCCTTTTGGCGGATTGATCGGGCTGGGCGGATCGCCGGACAGTTTCAGCGGCCGCACATAGCCTTTGGACTTGCGCCGTGCCAGAGAGGGCGCCGCTGCCAGCAGGGCCTGCGTGTAGGGATGTTTCGGACTGTCGAACAGCTCCTCCCGGCTGGCTTGCTCCACGATCTGGCCCAGATACATCACTGCCACATCATCGCAGAGGTGCCGGACCACGCCCAGATCGTGGCTGATGAACAGGTAGGACAGGCCAAGTTCCCGTTTCAGCCGCGCCAGCAGGTTCAGGATCTGCGCTTGAATGGCCACGTCGAGGGCGCTGACAGGTTCGTCACAGACCAGCAGCCGGGGGTTGGTGGTCAGTGCGCGCGCGATGGAAATCCGCTGCCGCTGCCCGCCCGAGAACTGGTGCGGGAAGAGGTTCAGCTGATCAGGGCGCAGGCCGACCAGTTCGAACAGTTCCTTGACCCGGGCCAGACGGCTGTCGGCATCGCCGATATTCATTAGGTCCATCGGCTCGCGCACGATATCCACCACCCGTGCCCGCGGGTTGAGCGAGGAATAGGGATCCTGAAAGATCAGCTGGATATCGCGCCGCCGGGCGCGCATCGCCTCGTCATCCAGTTGCAGCAGGTCTTCACCGTCGAACAGGATCTCGCCCCCAGCCGCAGGTACCAGCCGGATCGTCGACATGGCCGCGGTGGTCTTGCCCGATCCGCTTTCGCCGACAATGCCAAGGGCACGGCCCCGCTCCAGCGTGAAGGACACGCCCCGCACCGCCTCCAGAAAGGGTTGCGGTGCAAAGAGCGAAGGTTTCGGCAGGGCAAAGCGGACCTTCAGATCCCGTACATCCAGAAGCGTTGTCATATCCGGTTCTCCTCGACCGCGTGGCAGGCCGCGGGATGGTGGCCATGGGTGGCCAGAAGCGGCTTTTCACGGGTGCAGCGATCGGTGCGATGGGCGCAGCGATCAGCAAAGGCGCAGCCCGCCCCCAGCAAATGCAGCGGCGGCACCACGCCGGGGATTTCCGCCAAGGTCTCCGGCATATCGCCTTTGCCAAGGGCCGGGATGCAGGAGATCAGCCCTCGCGCATAGGGGTGTTGCGGATAGTCCAGCACATCGTCGGCGCTGGCTTCCTCGATGACCCGCCCGGCGTACATGACCGCCACCCGGTCCGCCATTTCACTGATTGCGCCCATGTCGTGGGTGATCAGGATGATGGCGGAGCCGAAATCGCGCTGGATTTCGTTCAGCAGGTCAAAGATCTGCGCCTGCACCGTCACATCCAGCGCGGTTGTCGGCTCATCCGCGATCAGCACTTTTGGGCGGCAGCTTACGGCCATGGCGATCATCACCCGCTGGCGCATGCCGCCAGACAGTTGGTGCGGATAATCCCGCGCCCGTGCGTCGGGCGACGGGATACCGACCCGGTCCAGCAGCGCCACCGCATCCCGCAGGGCCTGATCGCGGCTGACGTTCTGGTGCAGCATAATGGCCTCGGCAATCTGATCCCCGACAGTGAACACCGGGTTGAGCGAGGTCATTGGCTCCTGAAAGATCATCGCCATTTCCGAGCCGCGCAGGGCACGCATCCGGGATTCAGAGGCACGGGTCAGATCCTCACCATTGAGGCGGATCGCGCCACCGGCGATGCGGCCGGGCGGGGTTGGGATCAGCCCCATGACCGACAGGGCGGTGATGGATTTTCCGCAGCCGCTTTCGCCCACCACGCCCAGGGTTTCACCGGCGCTGACATGCATCGAAATGCTGTCCAGCGCGGTGACTTCGCCATAGCGGGTATTGAAGGTGACGCGCAGGTCTTCGATTTCGAGAAGGTGGTTCATCGTTCCCTCAGCTTTGGATTGAAGGCATCGTTGAGCCCGTCTCCGATCAGGCTGACGGCAAAGACGGTAAAGAAGATCGCAAGCCCCGGGAAAGTGACCGGCCACCAGGCGTCCAGAATGTATTCGCGGTTGGCTCCGATCATCAGGCCCCAGCTCATGACATTTGGATCGCCAAGTCCAAGGAAGCTCAGCCCTGCTTCGAAGAGGATCGCGACTCCCACAGTCAGCGTGGCTGAGACGATCAGCGGCGGCAGGGCGTTGGGCAGGATCACGGTCCAGATGATGCGTTTGTCCCGGGCGCCAATCGCACGGGCGGCGGTGACGTACTCAAGGTTCTTGATCTTCAGGAACTCGGCCCGTGTCAGGCGCGCGGTCTGCGGCCAGCTAACCACCCCAATGGCAAAGGCGATGGTGAACAGGGTGGGCGACAGCAGCGTCACCAGCACCATGGCAAACAAAAGGGCAGGCAGCACTTGAAAGAACTCGGTGACGCGCATCAAGAGGTTGTCGACCCAGCCGCCATAGTACCCGGCCAAGGCGCCCATCGCGATGCCGATCACCATGGTGATCGCAGCCGCAACCGCCCCGACCGCCAGGGTCGGCCCGCCCCCGGTCAGCATGCCCGCAATGATGTCTCGGCCCAGATAGTCGGTGCCAAGGGGAAACTCGGGCGTCACCCCGGGCGGTTCATGCGGAGCCCAGACGATGTCGAAGGGATCGCCGCTGTAAAAGAAGGTGCCGTATAGCGTCGCGCCGATGATTAGGGTCAGCAGCACCACCCCGAACAAGGCCGGAATGTTGCGGCGGAACATCCGCCAGGCTTCCAGTGCCGGGCTTTGGGCCTGATGCTCGGTCGCAGACGTGTCGGTTGCGGTGTTGTCGGACATCAGCTTTTCTCCCTCAGTCGCGGATCGGCCAGCCGGTAGCTCATGTCCGTCAGGATATTGGCGATCACCACCATGGCGCTGGCAAAGAACAGGACCCCCATGATGGTTGGGTAATCGCGGCGCAGGATGGAATCGAAGGCCAGCCGCCCCATGCCGGGCCAGTTGAACACGGTCTCCACCAGCAGCGCGCCCGAGATCAGGTTGCCGAATTGCAGGCCGGCCACCGTCAGGATCGGCAGGGCCGCGTTGCGCAGCGCATGTTTGAACAGGATCGAGCGCTGCGAGGCGCCCTTGGCCTTGGCGGTGCGAATGTAATCGGATCCCAGCACCTCAAGCATCGAGGCACGCGACAGCCGGGCGTATTGCGCCAGATAGATGATGGCGAGCGTAAAGGCCGGAAGGGCGAGGTGATGCAGCACGTCCAGCGCCTGCACAAAGATCCCCGCATCGCGCAGCTTGACCGATTGCATGCCTTCGACAGGGAAGATCGGCAAAACGCTGGCAAAGAGGATGATCAGCATGATGCCGGTCCAGAACACCGGTACCGCATATCCTATGGTGGCAAAGACCGAGACGAAGGCGCTCATTATCCCATTGGGTTTGCGCGCGGCAATTACGCCGAGGAACACCCCGATGATGATCGACAGGACCTGAGCCGTGACCACCAACAGGATGGTCGGCAGGATGCGCTGGGCGATCAGGGTGGCAACAGGCTGGTTGAAGAAGAAACTTTCGCCAAGGTCGCCTGTCACCACATTGCCGACATAGATGCCCAGCTGCGTGATCAGCGGCTTGTTCAGTCCGTATTCTTCGCGGATGCTTTCCAGCATCTCTTCGGTGGCGCCGCCCATTTCCCCGGCAATCACCACTGCCGGATCACCCGGCGCCAGGCGGATCAGCAAGAAGTTCAGGACCACCACACCCAGCATCAGGACCAGCCCATAGCCAATCCGGCGTATCAAAAACGAAGCATTCATTACATGTCCCCGGCAGAAAGAAAGAGGGCGGGCGCCAGTATTCTGTTTGTCGGCGCCCGCCGGTTCAGCCGATCAGGCCCGGGCTCATTCGCCCCAGGAGACCATGTCCATCGGGTGCATGGTGCCCCAAATGCCAGTGGGAACGTTCATCAGTTTCTTGTCGTAGGCCGTGTGATAGGGCAGCGCGTTGATCCAGTAGACCGGCAGGTCCTTTGCGACGATCTGCTGGAACTCGGCATAAAGCTCCTTACGCTTGGTCGGATCGCTTTCGATGGCGGCGGCGTTCAGCAGTTCATCGACCTTTGCATTGGCGTATTGCTGGGTGTTGGACCAGATCACGCCTTGGCGAATGTTGTCGCTGAGATAAGTACGGTGCACCCCGATTACCGGGTCGCCCCAGTTGAACACGATATCCATCGTCAGTTCAAAGTCATGGCCGCCAACCCGGCCGGCCCAGGTCGGGAAATCTGGCGCGGCGCGCACGGTGACGGCAATACCGATCTTCTTCAGCTGCGATTTCATGTATTCGGCAATCGACTGCTGCTGTTCCTTGGGGCCGGGGATGAAATCAATGGTCAGTTCCATCCCGTCAGCAAACCCGGCTTCGGCCATCAGGGCCTTTGCCTTGTCCAGATCGGCATCATAGGCGGGGATGCTCTCGTCAAAGAAGGGCGAGCTTTCGATGATCGGACCCCGTTGCGGCGTGGAAACGCCTCTGTGCAACGCCTTGGTGATGAAGTCGCGATCCACCGCATAGGCAATCGCCTGACGCACCCGCACGTCGCTCAGCTTGGGGGAGGCGGTGTTGAAGGCCAGCCAGTTGAGCGGACCAACCGCAGCATAGCCTTCGGCGGTGACACCCAGATGGTCGGCTTTTTCAAGGCGGCGGATTTCCTGGCTGCCGGCCATGAAGGGGTACATATCCGCTTCGCCGTTTTCCATCGCGATCAGCAACGCCGAGGGATCCTTGATGATGCGGACGATGATCTCATCCAGCTTGGGGCGCCCGTCGAGGAAGAAATTCGGGTTCTTCTTCAGAACGATGGCCTCGCCTGCTTTGAATTCCTCCAGCATGAAGGGGCCGGAGCCGACGGGTTTGGAATTCATCGGGTGGGATTTGATGTCCTGCCCATCGTCGAATACGTGCTTGGGCAGGACCGGAGCCAGCGCGGGCGACAGCGCCAGCAGCAGCGCCGGGTGCGGATTGCTGAGGTTGATCACAACCGTATGCGCATCTGGCGTGTCGATGCTTTCGACCGGTGCGAACATGGATTTAAAAGGGTGGTTTTCCTTTGTGGTCAGGATGGAATAGGCCACATCTTCCGAGGTGATCGGCTCTCCGTCGTGAAAGGTGGCATTGTCGACCAGGTTCAGCGTGACGGTCAGGCCGTCCTCGGAGGTTTCCCAACTTTTCGCCAGATAGGGCTGCGGCTCCCAGTTTTCGTCATAACGGATGGGCGAGGCAAAAATCTGCGTCGACGGCACGGCGGTTGCGATGCCCGATTGCACCGCGCCGTTCAGGTGTCGCGGCACCTGACTGGAGGCGATGACCAGCGTGCCACCGTCGGCAAATGCGGGCAGGGCGGTAGAGGATAGTGCGGCAAATGCGGCCGCGCCCAAGAGGCGTGACATGAGTTTCATCTGGATCTCCCTGATCGTTTTTTTGCTGTTTCAATCAGGCTAGTCTCGCTCACTCGTCTCAGAAAACAGTCTTTTGCAGGGGTGAAAGTCTCATTTTTTAGCGGAAGATGTGAACAGAGGAGGGTGTTTCCTGCGGGTTAGAAAACAGTAAATCATCAAAATCCCCGCGCTCCGCCACCTCGCGGCAGGAGGCCAGAACCGATTTCACGATGGCAGATTTTTGTGACGCAGGCGTGTAAGCCACTCCATATTGTGGTGATTCCAGATCGCCCTTGATTGGGCGGGCGACATAGCCGCTTTGTCCGACGCGGTCGTTAGGGCCGCAGATATTCATCAGCGCATAGCCAAAGTTCGCTGCAACAAGCCCCCGCAGGACAGACGAGCTTTTGGTGGTATGCGCAATATTCGGGCGCAAGCCACGGGCTTCGAAAAGGCTGCAAAAATAGGCACGTGTCCCCGGTAGGTCCAGAAGGATCATCGGCAATTCCGCCAGATCCTGAAGATCGACCTCCGGCTTTTGGGCCAAGGGTGACTCGTCGGGGATCAGGGCAATCGGCGTGGCACGGAACATCGGAATGAAAGGCTGCGCCTCTGGCGTGGTGCGCCGGTAGGTCAGCGCCACATCGATGGCGCCAGAGCTCAGCAGATCGGCAATCGACTGCATGTCACCCTCTTTCAGCTCGATGCTGATCGACGGGTAGTCTTCGGAAATCCGTTTCAGGATCGGCGGCAGCACATAGGGCGCGGTCGGGGCATAGCAACCCATCCGCAGGGTCCCCGCCAGATCACCGGTCAGGGACATCAGATCCGATTCAAAAATCCTGGATTGCTCAAGAAATTCCTGAACCCGCTCGCCTACGGCCAGCCCGCTGCTGGTTGGGACGATCCCGCGCGCGGGCAGCCGCCGCAAGAGTTCAGTGCCCGTCGTTTGCTCGATCATGTCGATGGCCGCGGTGATCGAGGATTGCGAAATATTCATCTCGACAGCGGCCCGTGCGATGGAGCCGGTCCGCAGCGCCGCATCGAAGTAGCGAAGTTGTTTGAGCGTGAAACGCATAGCAATTCCTGCATTTTTTGCGGGTTACCTCGACAGTAATTACATTTTTCCAATGTTCAAAGCTTGGATATCCCAAAGGGGAACCCAAAGGTGTCCCATGTCAAAAATCACTGTTTTCAAAGCAAAAAAAATCATCACTCAGGATCCGAACACTCCGGTAGCGACCCATGTCGCGGTGCAGGACGGTAAAATTCTGGCTGTTGGCGATGCCGATTGCGCGCAGCAATGGGGCGCTGTCGAACGCGATGACAGCCTCAGTCATGCGGTGCTGATGCCCGGTTTTGTCGAAGGTCATGCTCATATGATGGCTGGGGCGATGTGGAACTATGCCTATGCCGGATATCACGACCGGATCGACCCCGACGGGCGTATGTGGTCGGGCATGACGGACATAGGCGAGGTAATTTCCGGCCTCACGGAGTACGCCGGATCTCTGGGTGAGGACGTGCCACTGATCGGCTGGGGATTTGATCCGATTTTCCTGCCCACCGAGCGGCTGAATCGGCACCATCTGGATGAGATCAGCACCACCCGCCCGATTGCCATCATCTATTCCAATTTCCACCTGATGTGCGTGAACTCGAAGGCGCTGGAACTGGCGGGATACAGCCGGGAAACAAATGCCGAAGGGGTGCTGAAGGGCCCGGACGGCAGCCCGACCGGCGAGTTGCAGGAGATGGCAGCAATGTTCCCGGTGATGCGCCGTCTTGGCATCGATTTCCGCAGTCTGGCCCAGCAGGCGCCATCAATCCAGACCTATGGTGAGGTCGCGAAACGCGCGGGCGTCACCACGATCGCAGATCTCTTCTCTACCATGGAAGACAGCGATCTGGATGTCATGCTCGAGGTGACGGGCGCACCGGATTTCCCGGTCCGCATCGTGCCTGCGCAGGGGGCAATGGGGGCAACGCCCGAACAGATCACCGCCCGGGCCAAAGATCTGCGCGCCCGCTCCACTGACAAGCTGCGCCTCGGGGCGGTCAAGCTGATGACCGATGGCTCGATCCAGGGCTGGACCGCGCGGGTGAAATGGCCCGGCTACGTGGGCGGACAGCCCAATGGCATCTGGAACACTGCACCCGATCAGATCTACGCCCTGTGCGAAGTGATGCAGCGTGAAGGCGTGCAGATGCATATCCACGTCAACGGCGACGAAGCTTCTGAGGTCGCCATTGATGCCATCGAGGCAGCTCTGCGCCGGGCGCCGGGGCAGGGGCATCGCCACGTGCTGCAACATTGCCAGATGATGGGGCGTGATCAGTTCGAACGCTGCGCGGAGCTGGGGATCTGCACCAATATCTTTGCCAATCATATCTGGTACTTCGGCGATCAGCACGCAGAGGCAACCATTGGCGAGGATCGCGCCCTGCGGATGGATGCCTGCCGAGCCGCGCTGGACGCAGGTGTGCATATGACGATCCATTCCGATGCGCCGGTAACGCCGCTGGCGCCGCTGTTCACCGCATGGTGCGCCGTCAATCGCCAGACCATGAGCGGCCGAACCCTGGGCGCGGCGCAACAGATCACCGTGGAAGAGGCCCTGCGCGCGATCACCCTTGGCGCGGCCTATACTCTGCGCCTCGATGATGAGATCGGTAGTATCGAGACTGGTAAGAAAGCCGACTTCGCAGTGCTGGGGGAGGACCCGACCGCGGTGGACCCGATGGCGCTGAAGGACGTGCCGGTTCTGGGCACAGTGTCGGGCGGTCGGGTGCATCTGCTGTGATCCGCCATGATTGACAACCGCCTGCCAATGACCGTGATCGGGGGGTACCTCGGCGCGGGCAAGACCACGCTGATCAATCGCCTTCTGTCGGCGCCGCATGGCCAGCGTCTGATGGTTCTGGTCAATGATTTCGGCGCCATCAATATCGATGCCGAACTGCTGCATAGCGCCGATGAGGACACGCTGACCCTGACCAATGGCTGCGTCTGCTGCACAATGGGGGCGGACCTTTTCATGGCGATTGCCGATGTGCTCGACCGCAATCCGCGCCCGGACCATCTGATCATCGAGGCCAGCGGCATTGCTGATCCGCAAAAGATCGCCAATGCCGCCGTGGCAGAGCCAGAGATGCGTTTTGGCGGTATCGTGACCGTGGTCGATGCGGGCAGCTATCAGAGCCTTTCCAGCGATACGCTGATCGGCCCGCAGATACGCGATCAGGTGGCCTGCGCTGATCTGGTGCTGGTCAGCAAGACCGAAGAAATACCGGCGGCTGTGGCCCTTGGGCTGGCCGCCGACAGCCGGTCGGCCCGGGTTCTGCTGAGCGATGCAGACCATGTGGCCGAACTGCTGCTGTTGCAGCCGGACCCCGGCAGCAAGCCGCAGCGGGGGGCCAAGGCACATCCGGATTACATGCATTGGCATCACAGCACGGATATCGTTCTCAGCCGGGAGGAACTCGCCCGGATCGTTGAGACCCGCCCACCCGGCTTGTTCCGGATCAAGGGGTTCGTGCGTGGCAGGCCGGGGCGGGGCTGGCTTATTCAGGTGGTTGGGCAGGACGTTAGCATTACCCCGGCTGACGTGCCCGGTGACACGCATCTGGTCGGGATCGGCCTCTCCGCTCAGGTCACGGTGCAGGACTGTGAGGCATGGTGGCAGGGGGCAAAACAGCTCTCTGCGGCACCTGCCAAGGCTGATTGAGGTCGATCAAGGACAGCGCAGCCCGTACCAAGTATTCATGTATCCACATTCGGTTCATAGCCAGCGAATGCGGATACAGGCATGGGACAGGAGGCGGCTGCAATGACGCTTTTCAAAGATCGAACAGATGCGGGGCAGGCCCTTGCGGCCGAACTGTCTGGCAAAGGGTATCAAGACCCGGTGATCCTTGCGCTGCCGCGCGGCGGCGTTCCGGTAGCGGCCGAAGTTGCCCGCGCGCTGAATGCTCCGATGGATCTGATCATGGTCCGCAAGATCGGTGCTCCTGAGCAACCCGAACTCGCTGTGGCGGCAGTGGTGAACGGCTCGGAGCCAAAGATTGTCACAAACCGCGAAATCGCCAGATCCTTTGGCCTTGCGGCGGCGGATATCAAACGGATGTCACAGCCCCGGCTGGAGGAAATCAGGCGCCGCCGGGACGTCTATCTGAAAGGGCGCAAGCAGGTGCCGCTTAGGGGGCGGACGGCGATTGTGGTGGATGATGGCATCGCCACCGGGGCCACGGTCCGGGCTTCGCTGCGGGCCGTGCGTGCGCGCAAACCGGCGCGGCTGGTGCTGGCGGTGCCGGTGGCGCCGCGGGATGTTGCCGAGAGTTTGCGCGACGAAGTAGATGAGCTGATCTGTCTGAAAATGCCTTTTCCTTTCGGTTCAATTGGGCGCTTCTACAGCGATTTTTCGCAGACCTCGGATGGAGAGGTCGTCCGCCTTTTGGATGCGGCGGCCAAGGCAGCCTCCGCAGAAACGCCCTGAGATAGGGCCAAGGCAACGCGTCCGGTGGTCCTGTCAAGGATTGTATCCGCCTGCGTTTTCACCCAAGGCTTGTGTCTGGGCACTGGCGGGGTGATCGCAAGTATGCCACCTTTCCCACACCCATGCTGAACCAAATCAGGAGCCTGCATGTCTGATACGGCACTGTCGCCCGATGAGCTGAGACGGGTCTGCGATCCGACGGAGTTCGAGTTTGCAACCACCGCCGATCTTGAGCCGCTTGAAGGGCCGCTGGGGCAGGGCCGGGGAATGGAGGCGATCCGCCTGTCGGCGCAGATGAAACACCGCCGGTTCAATCTTTATGTGCAAGGCCCACGGGGCAGTGGCCGTAAATCCGCCGTGCTGCGCGTGTTGGAGGAAGAGGCCGCCAGCCGCCCCATTCCAAAGGACTGGGTCTATGTGCAGAACTTTGAAGACGCCGATCAGCCCAATGCCATTTGTCTGCCGCGTGGGCAGGGCGTGCGGCTGCGCAACGCGATGGCCCGGCTGCTTGAGGAGTTGGCCAATCATATCCCGGCGCTGCTGGTGTCCGAAGACTACCAGAACAAGCGGATGGCGCTGGAGCAGGATTACAATGCGCGGCGCGAAGAGGCCTTTGATGCGCTGCGTCAGAAGGCCGAAGCCAGGAATGTCGCGATCCTGAGTACGCCGATGGGGTTTTCCCTGGCCGCAAAACGCGACGATGAGATCGTCAAACCGGAGGTGATCGAAAAGCTGCCCGAAGAAGAGCGGATACAGATCCGCGACGCGGTTGCGGAAATTCAGAGCGAGCTGGAGGATTTCCTTCTGGACCAGCCCGAACTGGAGCGGGAACAGCGCGATGCGTTGACCCGGCTCAATGCGGAAATGGCGCGGATCGCAGTGGATGCCGCCGTCGACAGGGCCTGTCGCGGTTTTGTCGAGATCGACGAGCTTGGTCCGTATTTCACGGCCCTGCGGGATGATCTGGTGGCCCATGCGGATCTGTTCCTGTCACTGGACCTGGGGCGCTCCAAGGCGCCGTTTCCCGCCGGGCTGGCTGCCTTGCGCGAGGATCCGCAGTTTCACCGCTATCATGTCAATGTTGTGGTGACCCATGAGGGAGATGCGGACCGGGCGCCGGTAGTTGAGGAAAGCCTGCCGACGCTGGCCAATCTGACCGGGCAGATCGACTATATGGCGATGCAGGGTGTGCTGGTCACCGATTTTACCCAGATCAAACCGGGGGCATTGCATCGGGCAAACGGGGGCTTTCTGGTGCTGGACGCCCGCCGGGTGCTGGCGGAACCCCTGGCCTGGGATGCGCTGAAACGCTGTTTGGAAACAGAGGCGGTCCATGTGATCACCCCGGGTGAACGGCTGGGGCTGATTTCGACCACCACGATGAAACCCGAACCGATCCCGCTGGATGTGCGGGTTGTGCTGGTTGGGGATCGTATGCTGCACATGTTGCTGGCGGAATACGATCCGGATTTTGACAAGTTCTTCCGCGTGACCGCTGATTTCGGGCCTGACATGGTGCGCGATGCGGACAGTATTGCGCTGTTTGCCCGCCGGGTTGCGGCGCTGGTGAAGGAAGAGGCGCTGCGCCCGGTGACCGCTGATGGTGTGGCGGCGCTGATCGATGCCGCCTCGCGCGCCTCGGCGGATCAGGAAAAGCTGAGCCTTCGGATCGAGACCTTGTGGGATACCCTGCGTGAAGGCAATCACTACGCCCGCCAGGGGGGGACTGAGGCCATTTCGGCAAAACATGTAAATGGCGCCATAACTGCCGCCGAAGAACGCCGTGGTCTGATCCGCGACCGGATGCGCGAGATGATCGCGCGGGAGCAGATCCTGATTTCCACTCGGGGCAGTGAAATCGGTCAGATCAACGGGCTGACCGTTTCGGCGCTGGGCGAAGAAAGCTTTGGCGCGCCGGTGCGGATCACCGCCCGCGTTCGCGTAGGGTCCGGACGTGTTGTCGATATCGAGCGCGAGGCCAAGCTGGGCGGTCCGATCCATTCCAAGGCGGTGCTGATCCTCTCTGGCTATCTGGCGGCGCGCTATGTGCCGGACGCACCCCTGTCGCTTTGGGCCAGCCTCGTTTTCGAGCAAAGCTATGGCGGCGTCGAAGGCGACAGCGCGTCGTTGGCAGAACTCTGCGCCCTGATGTCGGCCCTTGCCGAGGTGCCAATCTCACAGTCCTTCGCGGTGACCGGATCGGTGAACCAGATGGGCGATGTCCAACCCATTGGCGGCGTGAATGAGAAGATCGAAGGGTTTTTCGAGGTCTGCCGTACCGAGGGGCTGACAGGCCGTCAGGGGGTTCTGATCCCGCGCAGCAATGTGGAGAACCTCATGTTGAAACCCGAGGTGGTGGAGGCAGTGCGCGCCGGGCAGTTCCAGATCCACGCGGTCAGCCATGTGGATGAGGCCATCGAACAGCTGACCGGCCTGCCTGCCGGGCTGCGCGATCTGCACGGTGCCTTTGAAGACGGGTCGGTCAATGCCAATATAGAGGTCAAACTGCTGGATTTCGCACAGACGCGCGCTGCCATGGGGGGATCATACGAGGCGCCGAACTCTCCGGATCCAGAGGACTGATCCCGGAAGGTCAGGACGCGCTACGCGTCATTTCCATTGCATTTCGGCCCCGGTCAGAGAAATCAGCAACGTATCTTGCGGCATCTGGCCAAGGCCTTCGAACATCTTGATATAATTGAGGTTCGAGTGAATTTCGGCGATCTTGTCGTCTTTAATCCGGAACATCATCTGGCCGTCAAAATCAAAAGGCGGGCGTGTGGGGTGTTTCGTGACAGCTACCGTGAAACAGGTGATTACCCAGTCGCCTAGCTCTTCGAAGACGGAAAAGGACACCTCTGGTGTGCATTCAAGGCGCGCTTTCAGGGCCGAGACGATGTCGATGGGCCTGAAATCCTTGTCTGCCAGATTGGACACCGGGCCACTCGCCTTTGCACCGGTTGAAAACATCTCGTCCTGTATTTGGTCGTTGTTCCGGTACCAGATTTCCTCGAACCAAAACCGCACCAACTCTGCCTTGCTTCCCACCAGTTATTCACCTGTTTAGAGTTCCCGTTTGGCGGGATTTTATGCCGTGTTTACGACCGCCGTCGAGAGCATGAATACGTCGGTCGCGACCTGTGTCAAAAAGGCCAAAATCGGGCGGGATGGCTGCCCTGTGGTTATTCTGGGCAGTCGCGGATTGAGCTGCTAGCCTGATCGAGGCCTCGGGTTTCAATCGCAAATGCGGGGCACAGCGGGGCAGGGATCGGGGAATCCGGGTGCAATTGAGGAGTTGCGCAGCCTGCCGCGCGTCGGGAGGGGAAACGATGAAACACGCTGAGCAACAGGCAGATGTCATTATCGTCGGGGCGGGGCTGGCCGGACTGGTGGCCGCCGCCGAACTGGCGGACCGGGGCAAGACGGTCATGATCGTCGATCAGGAACCCGAAGGTTTTCTTGGCGGGCAGGCTTTCTGGTCGCTGGGCGGGCTGATGTTGATCGACAGCCCCGAACAGCGCCGCATGGGGATCCGTGACAGCCGTGAATTGGCCTATTCTGACTGGATGGGCAGCGCTGGTTTCGACCGTGACGAAGACCTCTGGCCGCGCAAATGGGCCGAAAGCTATATCGATTTTGCGGCCGGTGAGATGCGGCCGTGGTTGCATGACATGGGCATGCGCTGGTTTCCCATCGTCGGCTGGGCCGAGCGGGGCGGCTCCTTTGGTTCGGGGCATGGCAATTCGGTGCCACGGTTCCATCTGACCTGGGGCGTGGGTCCCGGCACGCAGGAGCCGTTCGAGCGCCGGGTCAGGGAGCATGAAAAGGCGGGGCGCATCAGCCTGAAGTTCCGCCATCGCTGTTCACATCTGCTGATGCAGAACGGCGCCTGCACGGGCATCAGCGGTGAGGTTCTTGCCGAAGACACCAGCGCCCGCGGGCAGAAGACCAACCGCGAGGTCATTGGCGATTTTGAATTGCGCGCAGCCAGCGTGGTGGTGGCCTCGGGCGGGATCGGTGGCAACCTGGATCTGGTGCGCAAGGCCTGGCCGACGGACCGGCTGGGGGCCGCGCCAAAACACATGATCGCAGGCGTTCCCGCCCATGTGGACGGCCGTATGGTCGCGATCACCCAGCAGGCCGGTGGCCATGTGATCAACGCCGACCGCATGTGGCATTACACCGAAGGCGTGAAGAACTGGGATCCGATCTGGCCGAACCATGGCATCCGGATCCTGCCGGGACCGTCCTCAATGTGGTTCGATGCGACCGGCAACCGTTTCGCGCCGCCTGCCATGCCGGGCTTCGACAGTCTTGGCACGCTGAAGGCCATTCTGGCCACGGGCTATGATTATTCCTGGTTCATCACCACGCAGAAAATCATCAAGAAGGAATTTGCGTTATCCGGATCAGAGCAGAACCCGGACCTTGCCTCCAAAAGCTGGAAACAGGTCCTAAAACAGCGACTTTTGAATAAGAAGGCGACCCCCAACGTGGAAGCCTTCAAGGAGCACGGCGAGGATTTTGTCGTTGCTGACCGGTTGGAGGATCTGATCGCCAGGATGAATGCACTGCAAGGGAACAGCCTGCTGGATGCCGGAAAAATACGGGACGAAATCACTGCCCGGGACGCGCAGATCGACAACCCGTTCTCAAAAGACGCCCAGATGATGGCGATCCACGCGGCCCGCAATTATCGCGGTGACAGGCTGATGCGCACGGCAAAGCCGCACCGGATCCTGGATCCCGACAACGGTCCGCTGATCGGGGTCCGGCTCAACATCATTACCCGCAAGACGCTGGGCGGTCTTCAGACCGATCTGAATGGGCAACTGGTCGATGCCAATGGCAAGACCATTCCCGGCCTTTTCGCCGCGGGAGAGGTCGCCGGGTTCGGCGGCGGTGGCTATCATGGCTATAACGCGCTCGAGGGCACGTTTCTGGGCGGCTGTATTTTTTCGGGCCGCCAAGTGGGACGGGCGGACAGCATTGCCTGATGACCGGGATCAGTCCTCTAGGTAATTCGCCAGATAGGAATCCAGCAGGGTGAGAAACTCCTGCGCGTAGATATCCGCGTTTTCTGGGTTGGACTGAGCCGCGATCATATCCTCCATGGCAACCGCGATCTGCAGTACCGTCTGGGCCACCACTTTTGGATCGCCACCATGAAACCCGTCCTGACCGCGTTTCCAGCGCATTTCCATCAGTTCGGTGGTGTATTCACGTTCTCGGTCTCGGGCAGCGACTGCTGGGCGGGCCGAGACGAAATAGATCAGCAGCAAACGGTAGTAAGGATTGTTCCGTACATAGTCTCTCTGGGTAAGGATGATGTGATGCAACCTGTCGCGCCAGCCCGGTCTTGTTTCGGTGTTTTCCAGCGTCTCCAGAACCTTGTCCCGCAGTTCCTGCGCGCTTTGCAGGTAGAGCTCGCGCAACACATGCTCCACATCGGAGAAATAGCGGTAAATGGAGCTGACCGGGATCCCGGCATGAGCGGCAATCTGTGTGGTCGTGATCGTTTGCACGGGGTGCTCGGACAAGAGGTCGGCCGTCGCGGTCAGAATGATGTGGATCCGCTGGACAGCGCGGGCCTGTTTCGGCGTGTTCCGTGTTTTCAGCGGACCAAAGACCATGGGTGTTTGTGCGGACGGGGTCATCTTACAGTCTCAGCAGTTGGGCCAGGGCGGCTGCCGAATGGCCTTGCTTTGGCGTCGGCGCGGCCTCTTGGGCTTTGATCAGGTCGTAAAGGGCACTGTTGATGGGGGCTGGACAGTCGGCAGCTGCGGCCAAGCGCAGGATTTCGCCGGTGATCGCATCGATTTCGGTGGGCCTGCCCGCGGCCAGATCGACGGCCATGGAGGTCATCGACGCCGGATCGAGTTTCTGAAGCCGCAGCAATGTCCTATTGAACAGCGCGTCGGGCAAACGCAGCAACCATTGCACCAGCCGCGGGGAGAGGGGACCGACGGTCTGCCAGGTAACCCCTGCTTCGTCATAGACCTGGAGCGCTTCGCGCAACGTGACCGCGTATATCCGGCGGTACCCCGATTGGCAGAGCATGGCATGAAGCGGCAGGCCGCTGAGGGCATTGATCGGATTGATCAGGTTCAACAGCAGCTTGCCGTATTGAATGGGTTTCAGCGCATCCTGCAGCTCTGCCGGGGCGCCGGTGGCCGCAATGATCTCGGCAAGGGCAGTGCTGACTGGGGTGCGTTCCAACTTCAGCTGCCCGGCGCTGGACCTATGCAGGTGGTTGCCGGGTGCCCAGACCACATTAAAGGGCACCATACCGGCGATGACCGGATGAGCGGGAAGGGCGGCACGCAGCTGTTCCACTGCGGACACTCCGTTCAGCAGGCAGAGGATCGGCGTTCCTTCGGTGGCGTAGGCGCGGATCTCTTCGATCGCCCGCTCCAACCCGATGGATTTGAGCGTCAGCACGATAAGATCGGCCTCTGACAAGGCCTCGGGGCTGTCGTGCAGATCCAGAAGCGGCAAGTCAGTGTCCGCCGCCGTGCCGCCGGTCAGTCGCAGCGGTCCGGCACCGATCTGTGCCCAAGTGGCGGCCCGTCCGATCAGGCCTATACGCCCGCCCGCCGCCTGCACGGCCGCTGCCCAATGCGCACCGAGGAAACACCCGATCGCTCCGGCGCCCAGAAAGACAACTCTGCGGGGTGTCACGTTCAATCGAGCGTTCTCCAGACCGAGGCCAGGTCAGACAGTGGAATAAGAAATGGATAGCGCTCTGCCCCCTGACGCGCCGTGCGGCAGTTCTACAATCATTCACCGTTCCGCGGAAATATTTTCCCGTTTTGCGGTAAAATATTGGTTCATAGGCTGATGTGATGCTGCGCAAACGCCCGATTTGCCGAGGTTCAGAGCAATTTCAGGGCACTGCGGAGGCCATGACTGCCGGTAAACTTTGGACAGTTCATTGGTGTGTTGGGCGTCAGCGCAGGTTGGCGATGTTTTCCACCAGCGAAGTGCAGGCATCTGCGATATGCGCCCGGGTAAGTTCCGCAGCGAGGGCAGCATCGCCGGTGCTGCAGGCCTCAAGAATGGCAAGATGCTCTTCATGGGCGCGCTGCATGCCGTTGGATAGCACCAGCTGTGCGCGCAAATATCTGTCGACCCGGTCCATGGCATTGTCGATCACATCGAGATGATATTGCAGGCCGCTGGCCGCGTAGAGCTGCGAATGGAAATCCCGGTTCAGCTGGCCCCAGGTCAGGGGATCGTCCGATGCGGAAAACGCTTCCAGACATTGGCGGGCCTGCTCCAGGACCTCTGGCGTCATCTGCGGGACCGCGCGGCGGATCACTTCGGGTTCGATGAGCGCCCGCAGATCAAAGATCTCCTGTGCCTCTTCCGGGGAGAGGCCAGACACAACCGCGCCCTTGTACCGCTGGGTCTTGACCAGTCCCTGTTCCTCAAGCCGCGAGATCGCCTCGCGGACCGGGATCCGGCTGGTGTTGAACAGCCCGGCGATTTCATCCTGCCGCAGCGGTTCGCCCTCTTTCAGGTCACCTTCGATGATGGCCTTGCGCAGGGCTTCGAAAACGATCGACGAGGCCGAGGCGGTTTTCGAGATGTCGACGGGGTTCAGCTTCATTCGGTTTGGCTCCTCCTGAAGCCTTGATATGATCTTTTGCCTGCTCTGCAAAGGTTTGGCCGAAATTATCCGCTGAAGGTCCGAGGAAGACTACATGCGGAAATCGCTTGCAGAGGCAAGCAGGGAGGAAAGGCGGTAGAGGGACGTGCCTGCCTTTTACGGGCGGTCCGTGCCAAAACCAGCGGTCGTGAAGCTGCCTGTCAGGGCAGCGGAGGCGGTCTGCGGAGTGGTGGCCGCGCGGCTGGCCATGCGCTCAAGGTTCACGATGGTTGAGAGCATGATCCGATCATGGCTCCAGTCGGCAGGGCGTTGCAGCAACAGCGCTGTTGTCATCACCGCAGCAACCATCAGGCCCGAGATGATGGCCCAGCCCAGCGGGCTGGCTTTTGCGCTCTGGTCGGCGGTCACGGCGAGCAGGCGGCGTTCCAGCGCTGATGCGCCACGACCTGTTTCGCGGCGATCCACCAGGGCCACCGCAGGGCTGCGGCGGGCAAACAGTACCGGGTCCTTGGCCGCATGGGCGCAGGCGCGGATCAGGCATTCGCAATAGGCGCGCAGATCGAAATGAGGCCGTGCCATCATCGCCTGATCGCAGGCAAATTCACGCAGCAGCCGCACTTCGCGGCGCCACAGGTAGAAGGCGGGATTCCAGAACAGCAGCGGTCGCAGCGCATCGAGGAGAAATTCGCATTCGATGTCGCGCTGCCGGAAGTGCTGCAATTCATGCGCGACGGTCAGGCGCAGATCCTGCGGATCCTCCAGCAGGGCGGTCGGCAGAACCACGTAGCGCGTAAAAAGACTGCGGGTGGAATAGGCGACGCGGGCCTCATCAGACAACAGCAGCCGCACGCTGCCGATGCGTTTCCAGGTAAAGGCCTGCCGCAGGCTGCTCCGCAGGCGCAGGACCGACACCGCCAATTGCGCCGTGCAGAAGGCTGCGCCTGCGGCCAGAGCGGCCAGCGTCGCCTGTGCCCAGAGAGGTCGATCGCTGGTCAGGGTGCGAACCAGATCCTCGCGCAGGCCCAGAAGATCCTCGAACCGGGTTGCGCTCATCCCGACATGACCCTGCAGATATTGCGCAACCAGAAGGTCCGACAGGTTGGGCGGATGGGCAAAGACCAGGCTGGTCAGGGCCAATACCAGCAGCGGAGACAGTGCGAGCAGCAGCGTCACCGTGTTCAGCAGCTGCAATTGCGGACGGTAGGTTGAGCCGAAAGCGCTGCGGGACAGCAGTTTTCGCGCGACCAGCCAGAGCACCGCGCCCGCAAACAGCAGCAGGTTCAGATCAAGATAGGCATTCAGTAGAGCATCAGGTTGCATTGTCCCCCAGCCTTTCCTCCAGAAGCGCTCTCATCTCTTCGAGCATTTCGTCGGTCACGTCCTCATCATCGACAAGCCGGGCAACAAGGGCGGCCGGGGCTCCGTTGAAGAGTTTGCTCGAAAGGTTTTTCAGAGATGTTTTCTGGTACTCTGCCTTGGGAACAGCGGGGCGGTAGACCAGCGACCGGTCGGCCCGTTCACTGGTAAGAAAACCCTTCTGCTCCATGATTTTCAAGACCGTTGCGACCGAGGTATAGGCGCGTTCCTGCACCTTGTTCAGCTCGGCCAGAATATCGCGCACGGTGCCGCCGCCGGTTTCCCAGACCACGGTCATGAACTCCAGTTCCACTTCGGTGAGGAGCGATTTGTCCTGTTTCTTTCGCATGCGCGCAGTTGCCTGATCCATTTTGGTCTTCCGCTTATGCTAGGGGAAAGGGGGAGGGGTTGAAAACTATTTTTTTAGCAGAGGCCAGGCGCGCAGATCGCTGGTTGCCAGGGCTCGTAGGGCAGAGACCTCTGTGCACCAGCAAAAAAGGCCCGATTTTGCTGAGAAGGCCTTGAGGGGCAGATCTGCCTCTCAAGGCCGTTTTCAAGGGTATTGAAGGTTTGCGCGTCAAGGACAAGCCGCCTTTGGCGGGACCTTCGGCCTCCTTGACCCGCCGGGTGGGGCCGCCGTCACACCTTCCAGAAGCAGAAGACGCCCCAGGCGATAGACAGGCCGAGCGGGATCCACAGGGGCATGCCGATCAGACCGAGCCAGGCCAGAAAGATATAGGCGGTCCCGAGGAGGCTGATGAACAGCCGGTCGCCGCGAGTGGTTTCAAGCCCCAGGACCCCCTTGCGCAGGTCGCCGCCGGGGTGACGGATCTCAAGCGCGATGAGAACGCCGATTGCAGAAAAGATACCGATAAAGACCAGCGCCGTCGGCCAGGTCCAGGCCATCCATGATAGCATGTCAAACCCTCCCCATCGCAAAACCCTTTGCGATGTAGTTGCGGACGAACCAAATCACGATGGCGCCCGGAATGATTGTCAATGTGCCCGCAGCCGCCAGAAGGCCCAGTTCGTAGCCCGCGCTGGAGGCGGTTTTGGTCATGGTGGCGGCGATGGGTTTGGCCGCCACGGCAGTCAGGGTTTTGGCCAGCAGCAACTCCACCCAGGAGAACATGAAGCAGAAGAAGGCAGCAACGCCGACCCCGGCCTTGATCGAAGGGATGAAGATCACGGCAAAGAACCGCGGGAAGGAATAGCCATCCACATAGGCGGTCTCGTCGAGTTCCTTAGGAATGCCGCCCATGAAACCTTCGAGGATCCAGACTGCGAGCGGGATGTTGAACAGGCAGTGCGCCAGCGCCACCGCCAGATGGGTGTCGAACAGCCCGACGGCCGAATATAGCTGGAAAAAGGGCAGGGCGAAGACCGCTGCCGGGGCCATCCGGTTGGTGAGCAGCCAGAAGAACAGCTGCTTGTCACCGAGAAAGCGGTAGCGGCTGAACGCATAGGCGGCCGGCAGGGCCACCGCGACCGAAATCACCGTGTTGATCGTCACGTAGAGGATCGAGTTGATATAACCCCAGTACCAGGTCGGATCGGTGAAGATGACCTTGTAGTTCTCCAGCGTGAAGGTCTGCGGAAAGAGCGAGAATCCCGCGAGGATTTCATTGGTTGTCTTGAAGCTCATCGCCACCAGCCAGTAAATCGGCAGCATGAGGAACAGGATATAGACGATGGGGACGATGGAACGTTTCTGCATCTGATCCCTCCCTTAATTCTGATCGTCTTTGGTCATCAGCGTGTAGAACAGCCAGCTGACCAGAAGCGTGATTGCAAAGTAGATGAGCGACATCGCGGCGGCGGGGCCAAGGTCGAACTGACCCAGCGCGATTTTCACCAGATCGATCGACAGGAGCGTGGTGGAGTTGCCGGGGCCACCGCCGGTCAGAACGAAAGGCTCGGTGTAGATGTTGAAGCTGTCCATGAACCTGAGCAGGATCGCGATGGTCAGGACGGTTTTCATCTTGGGCAGCTGGATGAACCGGAACACCGCCCAGTTAGAGGCGCCGTCGATCTTGGCTGCCTGATAATAGGCGTCGGGGATCGAGACGAGACCCGCATAGGACAGAAGCACCACCAGCGAGGTCCAGTGCCAGACGTCCATGGTGACGATGGTCACCCAGGCCGCGACCGGATCCTGCGTCATGTCGTAGTTGATGCCGAGCGTGTGGTTCAGGAAATAGCCCAGAAGGCCGATATCGGGGAGGGTGAAGATGTTCCACATCGCGCCCACCACGTTCCAGGGGATCAGCATCGGCAGCGCCATCAGCACGAGGCAGACCGGCACCCAGAACCCTTTGCGTGGCATCGACAGCGCAATCGCGATGCCCAAGGGCACCTCGATGATCAGGATCAGGAAGGTAAAGAGGAACTGTCGTCCAAGGGCGGCGTGGAACCGGTCGGAGCGCAGGATCTGTTCGAACCAGTCGAGCCCTTGCCAGAAAAAGACGTTGTCGCCGAAGGTTTCCTGTACCGAGTAGTTGACGACGGTCATCATCGGGATGAGCGCATTAAAGGCCACCAGCAACAGGACCGGCAGCACAAAGAACCATGCTTTTTGGTTTTCGGTTTTCATTTGCTGTTACTCCGGGTCTGTGGCGAGCCAGCCGTCCACGTAAAGGCGGGTCTGGTCTTGGCGGAAGGCGAGGTGGGTTTCATCGCCTTTGTGCGGGGCGGCGCCTTCCCCGATCACGGCGTTGACCTTGTGGCCAAGGCAGTTGCATTCGACCACCGTGTGGCGGCCGATGTCGGACACCTTGGTGACGGTGGCGGGCAGGCCGCTGTCTGAGAGCGAGACGAACTCCGGGCGGATGCCGATCTCGGTCTTGCCATTAGGGGTGCCGCGCACGGGGCCTTCGAGGGCGACTGGCTGGCCGTCGATCTTTGCCTCACCCTCAAACGTGCAGGGCAGGATGTTCATGCCCGGCGAGCCGATGAAATGGCCGACAAACGTATGCGCGGGGCGTTCGAACAGCTCAACCGGCGTGCCGATCTGCACCACTTCGCCAAGCTGCATCACCACCACCTGATCGGCAAAGGTCAGTGCCTCGGTCTGGTCGTGGGTGACGTAGATCATCGTTGCCTTGACCCGCTGGTGCAGCTCTTTCAGCTTCGAGCGCAGCTTCCACTTCAGATGCGGGTCGATCACGGTGAGCGGTTCGTCGAACATGACCACGTTCACATCCTCGCGCACCAAGCCACGGCCCATGGAGATTTTCTGTTTGTTGTCCGGGGAGAGACCAGCGGCCTTCTGATCTAGCATCTCGGTGACTTCCAGCATCTCGGCAATCGCCATGACGCGTTCGCGTACGATGGCCTCGTCCCGGCCACGATTGCGCAGTGGGAAGGCGAGGTTATCGTAAACTGTCATCGTGTCGTAGATCACCGGGAACTGGAACACCTGCGCGATATTGCGCTGGTCGGGGGGCAGTTTGGTGACGTCCTGCCCATCAAACAGGATCTGACCTTCGGATGGCACCAGAAGACCTGAGATGATGTTCAGCAGGGTGGATTTGCCACAACCCGAGGGACCAAGCAGCGCATAGGCGCCGCCGTCGGACCAGTCGAGATCGATCTCCTTCAGGGCGTAGTCGGACGCGGAGGTCGGCGCCGTAAGGTAGCTGTGGCGTAGTTTTGAAAGGGTGATTTTTGCCATAGTCTTGCCTCACGCCACGCGGGAGCCATCGGGTGCAAAGAAATAGCACGCGGATGGATCCATATAGAAATCATGCATTTCACCGACCTGGTAGGGGTGAACCCCGGCCGAAAGGGAGACCCAGCTGCCCTGAGTGCTGCCAAGGCCCAGATCGAAATGGGCGCTGCTTTCGGAGCCCGAAAGCTCGGTCACCTGCACGCGTCCGGCGATGCGGACTGTGGCCTGCGTGGTGGCGACGGGCAGCACGTGATAGGGGCGGATCGCGACGGTATAGGTGCCATCCGCCAGATCTGCGGCGGCGCCCTCCAGAACCCAGGTCACATCCGGGGTCAGCCGGGCCATGTTACCCTGTTTGGTGATTTCGGCGGTGTTGATCGGCGGATCCGAGAACACCCGGGCCGCGGCCACGTTTTGCGGGTCGCGGTAGATCTCGGCAGTGGGGCCGAACTGGGTAACGCGGCCATCGCGCATCAGCGCGGTCTTACCGCCCAGCAGCAACGCCTCTTCGGGTTCCGAGGTGGCATAGACTACAACGGCACCACGTCCGGCGAAAAGCTCTGGCAGTTGGTCGCGCAGTTCTTCGCGCAGTTTGTAATCGAGGTTCGCCAGCGGTTCGTCCAGGAACACCGCCTGGCTTTCCTTGGCAATCGCGCGGGCAAGGGCGCAGCGTTGCTGCTGTCCGCCAGAGAGCTCATGCGGGCGCCGGTGCAGCATCGGGCGCAACTGCAGGATATCCGCGGCGTCTTCTACCCGACCTTCGATTTCGGATTTTGCCATGCCTGCGACCTTCAAGGGGGAGGCGATGTTTTCAAAAACCGTCATGTGCGGGTAGTTGATAAAGAATTGGTGCACCAGGCTAATGTTGCGTTTCTGGGTGTTGAGGCGGGTCACGTCCCGGCCTTCCATCCACACGCTGCCGCTGGCAATCGGGTCCAGCCCGGCCATCAGTTTGATCAATGAGGTCTTGCCCGACCCGGTGGCGCCCAGAAGGACGTTGAAGTGACCGCTCTCCAGTATCAGAGACGTGTCTTTTATGTGCTCAATCGCGCCGACGCGCTTGACCACGTTTTTAAGTTCAAGAGCCATCTTGGTTGGTCTTTCCGGAGAATGGGCCCGCTTGCGCTGCGCCGCTGCGGGCGTCGGCGAGAGAGCCAAAGCGCGATCCGCGCTTCCGTGGGGTTTGCAAATGCCCCGAAGCAGGACATGGGCCGCTTCGGGGTGGGTCGGCCGGGCGGAAAGCCGCCCGGCGGGGAGGGAGCCCTTAGTTCTTGGCCCAGCGGGCAACCAGCTCGTCATAGTTGACGGTCTGGCCCTGAGGCTTCTCGTTCTCCAGCTTCGGCTTGGCGCCGCCATTGGCGTACCACCATTCCGCGTCCTTCTCTTCGTTCAGGCGCGGACCACAGCCGCCGTAGATGTTGGCCTGCTCGTCAGCGCGCTGCATCCGGCTCATGGTGATGTCCATTTCCTGAGCAAGACGATCCATCGCTTCCTGCGGCGTGAAGGCGCCGGAGTTTACGTCACCGATCTGCTGCCACCAGATCTGGGCCAGCTTGGGATAGTCCGGAACGTTCACACCGGTCGGCGACCATGCCACGCGGTCGGGCGAACGATAGAATTCCACCAGACCACCGAGTTTCTCGGCACGTTCAGAGAAGCTCTCGTGGTTGACCGAGCTGTCGCGGATGAAGGTGAGACCCACGTGGGATTTCTTCACGTCCACGGTTTTCGACACCACGAACTGAGCGTAGAGCCATGCAGCCTGCGCGCGGTCCAGCGGAGTGGAGTTGAGGAAGGTCCAGGAACCCACGTCCTGATAGCCGACCTTCTGGCCTTCTTCCCAGTAGGGGCCATGCGGAGAGGGCGCCATGCGCCACAGCGGGGTGCCGCTGTCGTCGACGGTGTTGTTGCCTTCGGACTTCGGCTTCACCATGTCTGCGGTGAAGGCGGTGTACCAGAAGATCTGCTGTGCCACGTTGCCTTGGGCCAGGGCGGGCAGGGACTGGTAGAAGTCATAAGACGCCGCACCCGGAGGCGCGTATTTGCGCAGCCATTCGTCCCATTTGCGGATCGCATAGACCGCAGCCGGGCCGTTCGCGGCACCACCGCGGGTGACGCTGGCGCCAACCGGGTTACAGGTGCCCGCTTCCATGCGGATGCCCCATTCATCGATCGGCACACCGTTCGGCTCACCTTTGGAGCCTGCGCCCGCCATCGACAGCCAGGCGTCGGTCATCCGCCAGCCAAGGTCAGGCGCGCGTTTGCCGTAGTCCATGTGGCCGTAGATATCGACGCCATCGATGTTCTTCACATCTTCCGAGAAGAATTCGGCGATGTCTTCATAAGCGGACCAGTTAACCGGAACGCCCAGATCGTAGCCGTATTTCTCTTTGAAGGCCGCTTGCAGGTCTTCACGGTCGAACCAGTCTTTGCGGAACCAGTAGAGGTTCGCAAACTGTTGGTCGGGCAGCTGGTACAGATCGCCATCGGGACCGGTGGTGAACTGGGTGCCCATGAAGTCGTCGAGGTCGAGACCGGGGTTGGTCACAGCCTTGAAATCGCCTTCCATCATGTCGCTGAGGTTATAAGCAAGCTGCAGACGCGAGTGGGTGCCGATCAGGTCGGAATCGTTGACGTAGGCGTCATAGAGGTTCCGCTTGGTCTGCATTTGGGTCTGAACCGCCTGAACGACTTCGCCCTCACCAAGGATCTGGTGGTTCACCTTGATGCCGGTGATTTCTTCAAAGGCTTTTGTCAGAACTTCCGATTCATAGCTGTGCGTGGGGATGCCCTCGGACAGCACGTTGATTTCCATGCCCTTGTAAGGCTCTGCCGCCTGAATGAACCACTGCATCTCGGACAGTTGTTCTTCCTTGGACAGGGCCGATGGCTGGAATTCTTCATCAATCCATTTCTTGGCAGCTGCCTCGTCGGCATATGCTGCTTGGCCCGCAACCACGGCGCAAACCGCTGCTGCGGACAAAAGATACTTCCGCATCTTTCTCCTCCCTAAAGTCAGTAAGGCCAGATGTGCGTTGCTCGCACCTGACTGCTACAGGAGTTTCATAGGGTGCGGCGGATTGTCAAACTAAAAAATTAGTAATGATGTAAGTGTCTGACAATATTGTGATTAAAGTTGATCTAGAGATACCTGTTTGCAATGCGGGCGCAGCGAAAATCCGCTGCCGCACCGCAGCATCAACCGGATTGGTGGCTCTTGTTGTGGGGATGGCGAGGGCGCTGGGAGAATCGCGTTTTCCCGTCGCGGTGTTCTGAGTTTCCGGCTAAGGAAGGTGCCATGACAGATGAATCCACATTCGAGATCTTTCTGACCGCGGCGCCGGGGCTTGAACAGGCCCTGCTGGCCGAGGCGCGCGAGCTGCAATTTTCCGATCCCCGGGCTGTACCCGGCGGTGTCACGGTGCAGGGCGGCTGGCCCGAGGTCTGGCGCGCCAACCTGTACCTGCGCGGCGCGGCGCGCGTGCTGGCGCGGATCGGTGCTTTCCGGGCCTTCCACCTTGCGCAACTGGACAAACGCGCCCGGAAATTTCCGTGGGCGGATGTACTACGCGCGGATGTTCCGATCCGCGTCGAGGTGGCGACCAACAAGAAGTCAAAAATCTACCACGCAGGCGCTGCCGCCCAGCGGATCGAACGGGCCCTGTCCGAAGAACTGGGCGCCACGATCATTCCGCCCAATGCCAGTGATGAGATGAGCGGCGCAGGCGTGACGCTGAAATGCCGGATTGAGGACAACCTGTGCCAGTTCAGCGTCGATACTTCGGGCGAGGGGCTTCACAAGCGTGGCCACAAATCCGCCGTGGGCAAGGCGCCGATGCGGGAAAATCTGGCGGCGCTGTTTCTGCGCGAATGCGGGTTCGACGGAAGCCAGACAGTAGTGGACCCGATGTGCGGCTCCGGCACCTTCGTGATCGAGGCCGCCGAGATCGCCATGGGGCTGGCGCCCGGGCGCAGCCGCAGCTTTGCCTTTGAGCAACTTGCGACATTTGATCCGGATGCTTTTGCCGCGATGAAGGCCGCAGTCGTTTCGCAGGAGACCCCGGCGCGGTTCTACGGATCCGACCGGAATGCGGGCGCGGTGGAGATGGCCACTGCCAATGCCGCCCGTGCGGGTGTTGCAGGCTGCACGTCCTTTTCGCAGGCTGCGGTAAGCGATCTGATGCCGCCCGAGGGGGCGCCAGGGCTGGTGATCGTGAACCCGCCTTATGGGGCGCGGATCGGCAACAAGAAACTGCTTTTCGCGCTTTACGGCGCGCTGGGGCAGGTCCTGAAAGAGCGTTTTTCCGGCTGGCAGGTGGGTATCGTGACCAGCGAAACCGGTCTGGCAAAGGCGACCCAACTGCCCTTTTTGCCCTTCGGGGCACCGGTCGCACATGGCGGGTTGAAGATCCGTCTGTTCCGGACTGCTCCGCTGCCATGATCCATCGTTCTGATGTGACAATGCTGGCCATACTGCTGAGATCAGTGGCATCTTGGCTGCGCCGGGCTATCTGAACCCGGCGCCAAATCCTGCATTCACGGAGCCGCAGCATGAGCACATTTGACGAAGATCTGTTTCTCAAGGGGCTTGAGCAGCGCCGCGCCACCCTTGGGGCGGAATATGTAGATGCCAATCTAGCCGCTGCGGATGATTTCAGCCGCCCCTTTCAGGAGGCGATGACTGCCTGGTGCTGGGGGTTCGGCTGGGGCGATGATGTCATCGATGCCAAGACCCGGTCGATGATGAACCTTTCCATGATCGGCGCGCTGGGCAAGATGCAGGAGTGGGAAACTCACTGCAAAGGGGCGCTGAACAATGGTGTCACACAGGATGAACTGCGGGCGATTATTCATGTGATCGGGATTTATTGCGGTGTGCCGCAGGCGCTGGAGTGCTTCCGGGTGGCCCGGCGGGTTCTAGCCGAGGCTAACGCGGAGAGCTGAGGCTCAGCCCTTGTCATGGGCCCCGTGATCGGGTGGGATCAGCAGGATGTTTGTTTCCCGGAAGGTCCCTCATGGTTTTGCGTGCTCTGCTCGTTGTTTTTCTGCTGCTGGGCGGCCTCGGCTCGGCCTTGGCCCAGGATCACGCCGCCATTGAGCGCCAGTTCCAGACCTGGTTGCGGCAGGAGGTCTGGCCGCAGGCTCGGCAGGCGGGTGTCTCGCGTCGCACGTTCAAGGCCGCCTTTGACGGCGTGACACTGAACTGGAAGCTGCCCGATCTGGTGCCCCCTGGCGCCCCGGCCAACACGCCGAAAACGCAGCGGCAGGCCGAGTTCGGCAAACCTGGGAAATACTTCGGGCGTGGCACGGTTGATGGCGCCACGGCGACCGGGCGCCAGATGGCCCGGCGCCACAAGGCAAGTCTGACAAGGGTCGAACGGGAGACCGGCGTGCCCGGGCGGATCATCCTCGCGATCTGGGGACGGGAAAGCGCCTATGGGCGGGCGGCCATTCCGCATGACGCCTTTCAGGTCCTCGCCACCAAGGGCTTCATGAGCACGCGCGCGGACTATTTCTCGGCCGAGTTGATCGCGGCGCTGCAGATCGCGGAGGCAGGTCACGTGCCCGCCCATGCAATGAAGAGCAGCTGGGCTGGCGCCCTTGGCCAGCCGCAGTTCATGCCCACGAACTTTCTGCAACATGCCGTAGACGGCGACGGCGACGGCCGCGCGGATATCTGGGGGTCAGAGGCCGACACCATCGCCTCAATCGGGACCTATCTGAAGCGGCATGGCTGGCAAACTGGGCGCGACTGGGGTTTTGAGGTTTCGGTTCCGAGCAGCGTCTCTTGCGCGCTGGAAGGCCCGGATCAGGGCCGCCCAATTTCCGATTGGGAGGAAATGGGGATCACCCGTGTCTCCGGGCGCCCCTTTCCTGAACATGAACGCGGTCAGCAGGGGTATCTGTTGATGCCTGCCGGGCGATACGGACCTGCCTTCGTGGTGACGCCAAATTTCTATGTCCTGAAAGACTACAACATGAGCGATCTATACGCCCTGTTCGTGGGGCATGTGGGGGACCGCATCCAGTTCGGTGTCGGTGACTTTCACGCCCGCTGGGGCAGTGTCGGGGGGCTGCTGCGGTCGGATGTGGCTGCCATGCAGCGTACGCTCATAGGGCAGGGGCATGATGTTGGCGGCGCCGATGGGCTGGCCGGTTACAAGACACGCCGCTCAATCGGGCGCTGGCAGGAGGCCACGGGGCAGTCACCGACTTGTTTCCCCGATCCTGCGATGAAGGCGGCGCTTGCGCGGTGACTGCGCCGCAGCCCGGCGAGGCATGCGATTCTGAAAAACGCGGCGAAAGCGCGGGGTTTCGCTTCGCAGCGGGTGAGGTAGGGGAGGGGGCGTCCAGTCAGCCTAACGCTTGGGTGCCAAGGCTGCGATGGTTTCACAGTGCCTGTCTTTGTGGTCATTTTGTTTGATGGTTTAAGATGCTGTAAATATTGTAAAATTTTAAGACGGCGCATTTTTTTGACCAGAAAATCCTGCAGAGCCGATTTTCCTGCTTGACCCCACCGGCCCCATTCCGTAAATCGCCTCCACACAGCGAGTGGCGGAGTAGCTCAGCTGGTTAGAGCAGCGGAATCATAATCCGCGTGTCGGGGGTTCAAGTCCCTCCTCCGCTACCAAAAACTTCTGCAACGCAAACCACGTTTGCCGCCGTTGGAAGAAAAAATACCCGAAAGCGACATATAGCGCCTGACGCCCGGATCTGATGTTCTGGACGCGTTGTGTTTTGACGCCTGCAGTTTGGGGCCTCTGGCGGCGTGCGGAGCAGTGCTGCGAGGCTGCAGAGGGGCGACCGCATCCTTCTGAGAACACGGTCGCTTGTCTTTAGCTATTATTCTGCTTCACAGCCGTTGACGAAGGTCGCGACAGGCCATTTCTCCTGGCGCAGTGCGGTCTTGCTGACCCAGCCGCTGGCTTCTCCGAAGCGGGCTCGGCACCAGATACCGTCCGAGGCTACAGTGCAGTAATTCACCTTGAGGCATGCGCCCTGCGGCAGTGTACCCACGATCCGCGCATCCCGTCTGGGCTGATCGCGGACATTCAGGTTGACCAGAAGGCCCAGAGAGGCAACGACACCCCCATCTTCGCTCATGACAGGGGCTGCCAGATCGGAACGTTCTGCGCAGTCGCTTGTGTAGCCAAGGTAAATGCAACGGTGTTGGCGCACAGCCTGGCTGAAGGCGGCCTGATAGGCGTCGCCGTTTGGTCGCTCTAGAATGAGGCTGACAAAAGAATCGGACAGATCGCCTGTGACACGGGATTGGTTGCCGCCCAACCGAGCAACAACAACATCCTGCTGAGCATAGAGGACAAGCTGGTTCTGCTCGATGTCCCAGGCTGAAACGCTGTTCAACGGCACAACGCAGTTTTGGCTATTGGCGACGGGGCGCAACTGAGACTCCTCAACTACCCCGTGGAGTTCCACCTTGTTTTCCAGGCTGAGCGAACACGGTGTGGAACTGGTCGAGAATGCGGTGTCGAAGACCACCCAGTTCCCGGAAAAAGCTTCAAGCAGCTGTTCTTTAGTTTGAGCAGACGACGGGGGCGCAATCAGCGTTACAAGCGCGGCAAGCGCACCCAGAGAAAGCGATTTGAGCATTACCATTCCTGTTCCTTGGAAATTATGGTCCGAATGTGGACACCGCGGTGGCGATTTCGGCTCCGTCTTGCGTTACGGATAACTCGACCGAGAGCTTGCCGCCGGGCTGAATCGAAAGGGTCGTCTTGCCTATGACATGACGTTCCCCACGGTGTATTCCGATTGCACGGCTTTGTGTCAGGTTGGAGGTTCCGCCAGAGTCGGATTTGACGATTGTCAGAGCAGCCTGCACCTCACCCTCGTCCAGTCCGATCACGCGACCTTCGATTTCCACACCTTGAGCGGTGGGAATGATCGAAATCTCAGCTGCAGCGGATTGCGCTGTGGCGGTGGATGTTCCCGCGGACATCAAAACGGTGCAGGCAAGTCCAAGGGTCGAAAGCAGTCGACGCATGGCGCAGCCAGCCTAGCGCTTCTGCGTGATCAGAACAGTTCCGCCGTTTGAAATGACGGTTGGCCCCGCTCCATTCACCGCTGACAGTCCATTACCAATCTGCGTGTAGGTGACATTTGTCGAATCACCCGCTACAGACAGGCTGAAACTGTTCTGATTGCCGGTCTGAACCAAGGTGCCGGAATTGTTGGAGCCGGACACGTCGACATTGCCATCGTTGCCATTGCCGGTCTGCAGAAGGCCCGCGGAGTTATTGGTGCCGGTCACTGAGATCTCACCGGTATTCCTGGAGCCGGTTTGGGACAACACGATGGAGGCCAATTCACCGCCAAAGATGGTCGCGGAATTGCCAAGTGGTGATCCGGTTAAGGCATTGTTTTGACTGAAGTAAACAGTTGCGCCTTCGCCTTCTAGAATGATCTCGCCGCTGTTGTAGGTGCCATACTGGCTGGCAGGTGACAGCCCGTCTGGAGCACCGGCGACGAGCGAATTCGTTGCGTCACTTTGGTCAATAAATAGCTCGTTGCCCGCGCTCGTGCCGTCGCCCTGCTCAAGATAAACAACGTTTCCACTGCCAGCAGCAGCCATGGAGGTCAGTGAAAGCGCCACGACGACCGTCATAGGGGTAATATCAAGTAAACGTATCAAAGCAAAAACTCCCCAAAAGTTAACAATACGTTACCATGATGATTGGGAGATCGCTACACTATTTCCGTTTCCATGCTGATGAAACACGGCCACATTTGCATGTCCGGTTTGCATGACGAGCGCTGTGTTGCCGGTGCCGGTTATCTGACCAAAGGCCCGGTTATTGGAACCATTCTGCGCAATGGCGAAAAGGTTGTCTGATCCGAGGACAGACAGGTCGATTTGATTGCCGAAGCCTGTTTGCGACAATACGCCCGGCTGAATAGTTGCGGCGGCAAATGCGGGAAGCGCGGGCCAGCTTTGGCCAAATCCGCCGTTGTCATTTCCTGAGATGGTCAGGGTTATCGTATTTTCTGGCTCGACGAGGACCTCCAGGGTATTGGCCGGTTCTGTTCTGAGTGAAACGACATTGTCCTGAGCTGCTGCCGTTTCGGTGCTGAGGCTCAGCGTGAAAGCTGTCAGGCAAATGAAATGTGCAACCAGAGGTGGTTTGAGCGGTGTCTTCATTGCATATCCTCCTGTGACGGCGAGGCCTTCGGTCAGCGACCTGGGGCAGGCACAGGAAAGGATAGAATAAGGGCGAGTTTGAGGCGGGCTATAGGCGCTTGAAGGAGGCTTTTTGGATGTTTTTATCTTAAATTTAAACAAATTATTACTGTGAGAATTTGCCTTTGATGGCAGTACAGCAAACAGCGGATAAGGCATATGCCTGCTCCGCTGTCTGGCCCAGGATCTGAAACGATCCTGTTATTTCAGAAAGTGAAGTGCCTAAGCGGGCAGAACGAGGTTAACCAATGACCTCGCCGTCTGCCGGCGGCGGCGGCGTTACCGGGCCACCTTCATCGACTGCAGGCGGCAACTGACGCACGCTGGGGGCGGGCGGTGTTGGTCGCGGCTTGGGCCGCGTCTGGGTAATCCGGGCGGCAGAGATCGTCACCGGACGCACCGGGGGGAGCGTCTGGCCGAGGTATTCCCCCAGTTTCTCCTGACGGTACTTCGCAATCAGGCGCTGCTGGGATCCCTTGTCCTTGAAGGCCCACAACCCGACCTCGGCCCCTTCGATGATGGTGCCGTAGACGGCCTTTTCGATGGCCTGTTGCAAGGCAATCAAGCGGGGTTCGTTCCCGGTCACGCCGGCTTCGATTTCAAGCAGCTCGTCCAGCGCGATGTAGCGGAACACGCTACCCCGGATCAGGGAGGAGCCGATTGATTTCTGGGTGACCACGCTGGTGAGGACTTCGCCAGTTTCGGTCGAGACAGCCCGCAGGCTGACGGTCACGGTATCCAGTTGCCACTCGGTATTGCCGCCGATGCCAAGGTATCGTGCGCCTGCGCCACCTGTTTGGGTGTTGCTGTCGTATCCCACGATTCCACCCTGCAGGATGATGCCGGAGTGCAGCAGCGGCGCCAATGCATTCGGATCGATCTCTGTCTCACCGCGATACTGCCGACGCATTTCGGTGAGGATCTGGCGCTCCCGGACGAGGTCCTGCAGGCCGGCGCGATCCAGAACTGTGAACCAGCGGCGTTCACCGGCATCCTGCAGTGCTTTGATCAGAACAGCAGAACCGCCCTGGGACACGGCCCGGGACAGTGTCTGGACGAGTTCGCGCTCTTTGTATTGCCCGGTAAGGTCAGGAAAATCGTAAACGGAGACGGATATGCGGCGTGTCGGTTCTGGCAGCGTGCGCAGGCTCATGTTGACCGGTGTCGGCTGCACAATCGTCGGATCGGCGGTCCCAAAAAATGGTCCTGGCGTCGTGGCGCAGCCAGAGAGAGCAGCGGTACCAGCCACCACCATGGCACGGAGTAGCACTCGCAGGCCTGCTTCTTTACCAAACACCATGTTTATCCTCGTTCTAATTCGTAGCTGTGGCTGCCCGATCTGCCAGGCAATCAGCAAACCTAATCTTAACTTCCAGTTACCAGTTGCGGGACCACGATTTCTGTCACGGTGCCATCCAGGGAGTCGACAATTGTGAGGCTGATGGAATCCACCGTACGCTCAAAGGTGACTTCGGTGGTTCCGAACGTCACTGTGCCCTGATCGGATGGGTTGCTTCCGAAGATCGCCTCGGTCACCTGGCCCGCGAGAGCGGAAAGCAAGCGACCTTCGAGCTGGCGCACGAACAAATCGGCGTTTGTGGTTCCGGTCGGAGATGTTGTTCCGGTCCCTGTGGTCGAGCTGCTTACGGCATCCCGCGCTGTCGCGTCGCGTTGCGCATTCGCAGTCGACAGCAGGTGGGATGAGTTGAGGGGAGCGCCACCGAAGGACGGGTTGATCGGAGTATAGGTCAACTCTCCAGATACACCGGCTCCCGCAAATAAGAGTGCTGATGCAGTGAAGCCAATGAAGGAATTTTTCATATCAACCACCAATCCTACAAACCTGCCGTGATGCGTCGCTAATTGACCGACTCACGGGTGATAACAACCACGCCGACTGGGTGTCCAGCGCCCATCACCTCTAAAAGCGCAGCAAATAGTGACTTGGCGATGACGAATTGTTCAAGTTGAAATAATTCGCATAAGTGTGTTGCGAATCTGTCACTTGTTGATGATGAAGGCTCGCGTCAGGGTTTTTGCGGGAAATTGGGCAATTCTAACAATGGTTGTGTTGACGTTACGAAAGCGCACGCGTTGCGCTTGGATTCGTTGGTGGCTCCCCCGTGAAATTGACGCTTAATTGAAAACAATCGTCCGGATTTGGGGTGAATGGGTGCGGGGTGCGAACGAGTTCGGTTCGGATTGGCTAAAATTATATAAAAATTTGCGACTTGATTACTGAAAGCTTGATTTAAATCATCTCTTAGGTCTCAATGAGGCGGCAGAATTGTTAACAGAAAGTTAACGGTGCGTGGGGGCGCACGAGGGGTGAATGGGCAGAGGAATATCTTTCATAGCCACATCTAAATTCTTGGTGCGTGGGCCCTTTTAAACAGTTGGGTCGGGGCATGCCTGCAATTGATGCAGGACGCCCCGCTGGGGCGGTTCCGAAGTCGAAGGCTTCTTTGGCGGAAGAACCTGGTAACGATAATTGGAGACCAAAATGCGAATTTCAAAACGTTTTCTGGTGGCAACGACTGCGTTGACGCTGAGCATGAGCGTGGCAGCCCATGCTGATGACAACAAGGCCTTTCTGGAACAGATCGGATCCGACAACAGCGCAAGCGTCGATCAGTCGCTGGGCAACACCAACCAGGCAGGTGGTGTGCAAGGTGGTTCGACCGCGGCGGGCAATGCGATGCTGCAGGACGGAAACAACAATGCGCTGAATATCGTCCAGTCCGGTGATGACAACTTCATCGGGGTAAGTCGTTCCGGCAACGGCAACGGCGTGACGCAGACCGGTAACGACAACTCGGCAACGGTGACGCAAAGCTCCGTGACCAACGTCGTTAACGTGATTGAGCAAACCGCGAACTCGTTCTTTGGTTCTACCGGGAACGAGCTGACGATCACCCAGTCTTCGGTCGGCAGCACGCCGCGCGATGTCGGTGGTCCGCTGAGCGGCGATGGCAACTTGCTGACCGCGGTACGCCAGACCTCCATCGGTCCCGTCAAGAACAGCGTGACCGTTTCGCAGAACGTGAATGTTGCCAACACAAGCCGCTACACGCGGAACCAGATCGGTGGCAACCAAGTCCAGAACGAGAACGCCGGTCTGATCTTTGAAGACTCGAACCTGAACCAGGGAAACAACGGTATCGTGCAGGTCGGATCGGGCAACATGGCCAACCTGACCCAGGATGGAACCCGCAACTTCATCCAACTTGTTGATCAGCGTGGCGGTTCCAACCAGGCGACCGCCACTCAGAATGGCGCCTTCAACATGATCGCGACGATCGATCAGGATGGTGGTCTATTTGGCGGATTTAACAACAGCGCAAATGTGTCCCAGAGCGGCTTCGGCAACGGCCGCGACGGGCTGACCTTGCCCAATGCCGGCTCTGTCGGCGCCACCTCTTCGAGCGTCATTCAGAACGGTGATGACAACTCGGTGACCTACAGCGCACAGGGTGACAGCAACGAGTTCGGCTTCACACAGATCGGTACCTTCAATACTGTCGGGTCCGTCTTGATCACCGGTTCGGGCAACCAGACCGCAGGCTATCAGGCTGGTGTCTCCAATACCATCACCATCGCGCCGATCGTTGGCGACGACAACGATGTCGGTGTCAGACAGGTGGGTGCCTTCAATCAGGCAACTTTGGAGCTGACCAACGGAAGTGATCGTAACGCGCTGCTGGTTGATCAGACGGGCGCCTTCAATGATGCCGACATTTTCGTAGAAGGCGATGACAACTTTGCCAGCCTCACCCAGATCGGGACCAACGGCTTCACGCTGAGCATGAGCGGTGATGAGAACAACAACACGACTCTCTCTGGTACCTTCGGCGGCAACGCTGCATCGGTGGGGCTGACCGAAGGCGTGTTCACCCAGGATGGATTGGGTAACTCGTTCGCCGGGGATATCGCCGGATCGAATAACCTGATGGCAGCCCTGCAGGATGGCAACTTTAACACCATCACCGCATCCGTGACGGGCGACGGCAACCAGTCTGCTGTGTCTCAGATGGGTAACTTCAACACCGCGAGCTACACCCAGTCCGGTGGCACCAATAACGCTGGTATCATGCAGTAAAGATTTGGCGGGACCCTTACTGTTTAGGGTCCCGCCTTGTTCTGGGGCATTGGTCCCATTTTTCGATGGAGTACGATTATGAAACGGCTCAAGGCATCTTTTATTACCACGACGGCACTGACGCTTTCGTTTGGCACGGCAGCTTTTGCGGATAGCAACGAAGCCTACCTGGATCAGCAGGACGTTGGGAACAGCGCAATCGTCGATCAGAGCGGCGGCAGCAACAACAAGGCAGGCGATTCCGTACGGCGGATGACTCAGGACGGTGATACCGCCGTTGACGGTTACAACCAGCTGAGCATCACGCAGTCCAGCAGCAACAACGAGATCGGCCTGATCGGATCCGGTGTCTCTCAAACCAGTGGAGCCCAAGGGTCGACTGCAGGTTATGTTACATCGAACGTCGCGACCATCACGCAGTCTGGCGGTGGCAGCAACGTGATTGGGGAGCTGGTTCAAGACCATAACGGTGGCCCGTACAATCCGGGAAATAACGGTGTTCCCAATACTCTGACCGTCACCCAGGACGGAACATCCAACACAATCACCACGATCCTGCAAGAAGGCAAACCGAACGACCGCAACACCGCGACCATCACCATGTCCGGCACCGACGACAATATCGACGTGGTGGAACAGAAGGTGTCGAACGACGGTTCGGGCGACAACACCCTGACCATCACCATGAACGGTACCGCAAACGGTATCGGTGATTTCACCGACTTCGCATATGGGTCTGGCGCACAGGCGGCGCACTTCCGTCAGTTCTATGCAACCCGGACCAATGCCAATGTCATCATCGGCGGCACCGGAAACCTGGTCGGGACCTACCAGCAGGGCAAAAACAACGATGTCGGCACCCTGGATGTTTCCGGTACCGATAACCAGCTGGGTGTGTCTCAGGACGGCAATTTCAACCTCGTCAGCGTTGCCGCAATCACGGGTGAACGCAACAACATCGGCATTCGCCAAATCGGCGACACCAACGGCGCCTCGGTCACCGTGTCTCAGAATGACAACGCATTTGGTGTCCTGCAGGATGGCTACACCAATAGCGCAACGGTTTCCGTCGACGGTAATGGCAACGGGCTGACCAGCAGCACGCCGCCGTTGGCCGGTTCCGCACTGGCAGCCGCGAGCAGCGATCTATCGTTCCAAGCTGGCCTGTTCCAACAACAGGGCAATGACAATACCGTCCTGGCCTCGGTGACCGGTGACAATAACCTGTTCGGCACGCTTCAGTGGGGCAACGACAACAGCATCACCGCGACCGTTGCGGGCAATAACAACCAGTCTGCGGTTGCGCAGCTGGGCAGCAACAACACGGCGAGCTTCTCGCAGTCCGGTGGCACCAATAACGTCGGTATCATCCAGTAATCAATGAGTTATGCGGGGCTGAGACACTACCTTGGCCCCGCGATTTATCAGTTTTTTATTCCGACCTCTGGGGGGAGGTATGATCATGAAACTTATTAAGACGGCTTTTGTAACCTCGACCGCGCTGACCCTTTCGATGGGCACAGCAGCTTTTGCAGACAACAATGCGGCCCATCTGGATCAACAGGGTGACTACAACAACGCCTTGATCATGCAGAACTACGGCGGCAACTCCGGCAACATCGCCGGGAACACGGGCGCCACCAGCATCCTGCAGGATGGCGATGCGAACGACCTCTACGTCAGCCAGCAGGGATCAAACAACCGCGTGGGCAGCGGCACGTTCTTCCAGCGCTCGGATACCAATCTTGGACCAAGCGACCTGGCCAACAAGGCAACGATTACGCAGTTCTCGGACCAGAACACGGTGGAAAAAATCCGCCAGAACGCGATTGGCGCTTCGCTGGCGGCCGGCCCCAACGAAGTCGAGGTCGAACAGGGTACCACCTTGGGCACCGGCGATCTCAATTATATCCGGGACATAGCTCAGGAACGTGGTGCCAATAACTACCTCCTGATCAAGCAGACAGGCGCGTCGAACTACACTTACAGCGCACGCCAGGAAGGCAACGACAATGATGCCAGATTGGTGATTTCCGGGAGCGGGAATGGCGTATCAGGATTGTCCCTGCACCCTGATTATGCCGGTGCGGGCGGGAACACCGGCCTGCTGAGCAACAACAACCATGTAGGGGCGTTCCATTGGGCAGCGATCGAACAGCGCGGCACCGGTAACCGGACGGATCTGACGATCAGCGGAAACAACAACCAGTATGCAATTCAGAATGGCCGCTACAGGAACTCTTCGGAAGACAACATGGCTCAGGGCCTGCTGATCAGCGGTAATGACAACCAGTTGGGCATCAGTCAGGTTGGAAGCCGTAACGATGTTTCCCTTTCTACGATTGCAGGGGATTTCAACTCAATCGGCATTGTACAGACCGTGGATGACAACTGGGCGCAGGTGACGGTCGAGACATCATTCAACAAGGCGCGGGTGATCCAGGATGGCAGCCGCAACAACGTGGACCACTGGGTGAACCTCGGTCACAGCCAAACCGCGACGATCGACATTCTTGGCGACGACAACCAGCTGAACACCCAACAACGCTGGGGCAATGGCAACCAGATGTCCGTAAGCGTAACGGGCAATCGCAACAACGCTGGTGGCACATTGAGCGGCAGTGCCGGCGCTGCATTCGCAGCGGGTGACAGTGTGACCGGCCTGTCGATGTCCGCAGGCTCGCTGTGGCAGCACCTCCACAACAACCAGATGACCATGACCGTTACTGGCGATGATAACCTGTTTGCCGTCTTGCAGCGTGGCAGCGGCAACATGCTGAACGGCACGGTGATCGGATCCTACAACCAGGCAGCTGTCGCGCAAAATGGCAACAACAATACCGTCAATTTTGTCCAGAACGGGTCCTACAACAACCTTGGCATCATCCAATAACCTGATCCTCCGTCGCGGTTGATCTGCGGCGGGGCTCAGCCCTTCTGGCGACATGAATTTGACGGCACACAAGGGCAATTAAGCGAGCGTATTCGGGGTCCTACCTCGACGGAATGACGCACAATATAAATCTGTTAACCATTAGGTTGGGGGAAGTATTATGACAAACCTGAAGACATTCTTGGTGGCATCTACCGCCATGGCTCTGGCCGGTGCGACCTGGGCGGACAGCAACGAAGCCGCTCTTGACCAGAACGGCAGTGGCAACACCGCACTGATCGACCAGAGCGCCGGTGCGAACAACGTAGCTGGTACATCGGCAACTTTCACCGACTATGCAAACCAACCGCTTCTCCAGGATGGGGACAACAACGACCTCACTGTCGATCAGTCTGGTGACGGCAACCTCGTAGGCTATAACGGCAACAGCGGCAGCCCCGCTGGCTATGTTGAGCAGCTTGGCGACGATAACGTTGCCGATATCGAACAGACAACTGACGGTAACGCCGTGATCCGGGTGTCTCAGGAGGGCGACGCTGGCACTGGCACGGATGAAAACATCCTGACCATTCTGCAGACAGGTGGCAACAACAACACGATGCGCACTGTGCTCCAGAAGGCAACCGGCGGCGTTCCGGATCTGGCTAATACTGCGGATCTGAGCCAGGACGGTACTGGCAACCTGATCAATACCGTTCAGCAGTTCGGCGAAGACAACAGCGTGACCGTGCAGATGACCGGCGATGGCAACGGCACCACCGCGCTTTCGGGAGTCGCGGCTGTGGCCAACAACGCCACCTTCATCCAGCGAGGTCTCGGCAACATGATCAATGTCGACATCGATGCCAACAACACCGGTATCGGGGTGGAGCAGCGCGGTGATGGCAACTCGGTCGGTACGCTGGACATCAACGGCGACAACAACGAGATCGGTATCGCGCAGGGTGGTCCTGCCAACCAGTCCGGCCAATCGGGCAACAACAACGTTGTGGCAATGGGTGTGGTCGACGGCGCCTCCAACATCGTCGGGATCCGTCAGTGGAACGATGACAACATGGCGACGCTGAACATCATCGGCGCCTCGGATGACAACATCGTGGATATCATTCAGGAGGATGCATTCGGAACAGGTGGCGAGGCTATCGTCAACATCGAAGGCAGTGCCAACGGCGGCGACGCCAACGACATCTACATTGAGCAACAGGCCTGGGGCTTTGCGGATGTCGGCATCGACGGTGATCGCAACGATATTTCCATTCGCCAGTTCAATGCCGATCAAGCCACCGTTCGCATCGGCGGCATCCCGGAAGGCGATGACAACGTTCTGTCGATCGTGCAGGGCGGGTCCAGCCCCGCCAACCCGAATGTCATGAACGTGTCCATATTTGGTGACGACAATAACTTGTCTGGCGGCTTCAGCGGCAGCGCGCTCACGGCTGCGGTGGCTGCGACCGGCTATCAAACCTGGAACGATCTGCAGCCGGGCGCATTGAGCCAGCAGGGTAAAGGCAACACGATGACGCTGACAGTCGGCGATGTCCTCAGCGAGGCGAGCGGCAACCTCTTCGCTGCAAGCCAGCATGGTAATGACAACACACTGACCGGTGTCATCAATGGTAACTATAACCAAGCTGTCGTCGCACAGATGGGCAACCTGAACACTGCTGCATTCAGCCAGGCCGGGTCCGGTAACAATACTGGTATCATCCAGTAATTTACTTCCGCCGGGGCGGTTTGCCGCCCCGGCACCTACGAAAGGGGAAGGTGTTCCCCAGAAATAAGGGATCAATTCAATGACGCGCACTGCAAAGTTTCTGGCAGCCTCGACAGCGCTTTCGCTTCTGTCGACCGTAGCCTACTCCGGCAGCGGCAACGAAGCGCTACTGAGGCAAGTCGGCAATGCAAACAGCGCGCTTGTCACGCAGTCGGGTGACAACAACAGTGCTTTTGGCTCCGGCGATGGCGGCCTCAACAAGGCAGACATGGTGCAGTCCGGTGATCAGAACGCGCTGGTCATTACCCAATCGGGCGATGGTAACGAGATTGGCATCAGGGGTAGCCTTGTCACCTTTGGCGGCAGCGCCGGTCTGAACCAGACCAACAACAATGCCACCACCGCGGGCAATTTCAACGTGCTGAGCGTCACCCAGTCCACCAACAACAACGCGGTGCAGGGTATTCGCCAGCGGGCCTTTGTCGGGGCAGGGGGCAACAGCATGACGATTACCCAGCAAGGGGGCGATGGCAACCTGATCGGTGATATCAAGCAGTGGCACTACGGAAACTCCGGGGCCAACAGCCAAGGTCAGACGATTGTTATCCGCCAGGATGGTGCCAACAACTGGATACGCGCCGTCTATCAGGATCTGAAGGGTAACGGCAACGAAGGCAACACGATGTATATCGACATCCTGGGCAACAACAACAGCGGCGCCCAGCCGGTCAACTCGGATGCGCGTGCCGGTTACAATGGTGGCGGACAGTTTCGCCAGAACGGCTACGGCAACTATATGGATGTGGACATAACCGGTGACTCCAACGGTTATGGGGTGAACCAGGTTGGCGCCCGCAACTCGATCGGCACGCTGGCCATCAACGGCAATGGCAACGCCTTTGGCATTGAACAGGTGGGTGACGACAATACCGTGACCGTCTTCGGTGGGATCAATGGCAACGACAACGATTTCGGGGTCAACCAGGCAGGATCCTCCAACCTAGTGGATGTTGCGCTTTTCGCCGGTGACCTGAACGAGCTGCTGGTCGATCAGGACGGTGCTGACAACACGTCCTACGTGACCATCGATGGTGACCAGAACGATGGCGACATCACCCAGGGTGGCGGTGGCAGCAATACCGCATCGCTAAGCCAGGTCGGTGACAGCAACGTGGCGACCATCACTCAGTGACGCCGCAGCGTCGGATTGGCGCAATAAATCAATCAGGCCGGGCGCAAGCGCGCCCGGCCCCTGATCCGTAGGAGCCTGTCGTACAATGCGCATTCTCGTTCTTCTCAGCGTTCTTCTTCCTGTGGCGGCTGCCGCGCAGGACAATCTGGTTTTCATTGATCAGATCGGTTTGGAAAACGAGGCGCTGATCGATCAGGTCGGAAGTGGCAACCAATTGGGCCTTGATACGGATGTCGCGCTGCAGGAGGGTTATTATAACAGCCTGATCGTGACCCAGACGGGGGCGGACAACCAAGTGGGCACCATCGGACGGGGCTTTGAGCAAAGCGGCAATTCGCAGACACCTACGATTTTCAACCAGGTCGACATCACCCAAGACTCCAACAGCAACCTTGTGGGAGAGGTACTTCAGGTCGCAACCGGAGCCATCCCATCTGGCGCCAACCGCCTGTTCATTCTGCAAGGACAGTCCGGGTCGGGAGATGGCAACCAGATCATCACCGTAATCCAGGAACAGCTGGACGGAATGCCTGGTCAGATTGCCCAGATTGAACAGATCGGCACTGAAAACACTCTGCTGCGGGTCGAGCAGCGGTCCGAAACGGCCGCGCAATTCGCCGAGAACATCATCCGCGCCAGGTTCACCGGATCCTACAACGGTCGCGGTCAGCTGACCGGGCCTGCTTTGCTGTCCCGCGCCCTCGACAACGCGCTCATCCAGCGTATCGGCTACGATAATATGGGTGCAAACGGCAATGAGATGGATCTGACGGTTTCTGGGGATTTCAACCGCTTTGGCATCTTTCAGGGCGGACGCCGCAATTCGGTCGGTTTCGTCACAATCACCGGCGACACAAACGAAGTGGGGCTGCGCCAGGATGGTTTGCAGAATGATATCACCATGTCCACGGTCGCTGGCGATGAAAACCGGGTCGGGGTGGGGCAGATCGGCACGAACCGCGCCTGGGTGGAGCTGACGGGGTTCAGCAACCGGAACGACATTCTCGGGCTGCAGGAAGGCACCAACGATCTGGAGTTCTATGTCGAAGGAACTGGCAATATCGCCTCAGCGGATCAGAACTATTTGTCAGGATTGGGGGGCAGCAATGCCGCGGAATTCCGCATTCTCGGAGACAACAATTTCCTAGACCTTCTGCAACAGGGGCAAAACACGGCTGTCTTTCTCGTTGAAGGCGACCTGAACAATGCCGCACCTGCAAGCTTCACGGGTGTTGCAGCCAGCGATCCAGGTCTGACGCCGGGTTTCTTCAAGCAACTTGGCTTCGGGAATGATGCCACGACATCCATCACCGGGGATGCAAACCTCGTTGCCGCGGTACAGGACGGTGATGCGAATGGTTTCACGGTCATCATTGTCGGCAATACGAACCAGGCCGCCGTCGCACAGCGCGGAAACGCGAACGACGCGTGGATTTCTCAAAACGGGACCGGAAATACGGCTGCAATCATCCAATAATCTGCACCCCCCTTTTATCTCTGCCAATATCGTGCACTTGCGGAGCGGAGAGGATGTAAGCGCTTTGCCGCGCTACCGGCCTTGGCGGGCGGTTCTGTATAGGGCGCTTCGTCTTGCGCCGCCGAACTGCAACATGGAGTTGGCCAGAAGCGGCTGACGCCCGGTGTCCGTCAGCGGGATGTGACCGCTCCCCCCTGCGACGATGCCGCCTGTCAGGTGGCGGGCGTCGGCGGCGAATTCAGGGGGCAGGTAGGGGCTGGACGCGGCGCTCAATTGGGGCAGGCAAAGCCGCGAGGCCCACAGGAACGGATGAGTCGAGAGACGTGCTTCACCGGACGGATCGAGAAAGAATGCTGCTTTCACGGTTGATTGGCGTGACCATGCTATCGTGTTTGAGAGTGACCAAGAAAGGCGAGCTGCCCCTGAAACTGGCCGCCATAGACGCCGGAAGACCGGGGCATCGTAATGGGAAGAAGCACAAGACCGGCCGCCATGGCAGCGGCCAGTGCCAGTGCAAGAAGAGAAGTCATTTCTTTCATTTGCGGTTTCCACTTCCTGGGCTGAATAGTTTTAAAGACGCACTGGCCGTCTGGCGCATGGCGTACTCAAGGTATCGTTACATGTTTTGTACGGCGTTCCGGGTGCGGGGGTCTTGGCAGGTTCTGCCAGCCATATGACCCTATCTGCCAAACCGGGTGTCCACGCTGCAGTTATTGGGTCGCTGCAGCCTGCCGGTATTGGGCAGGTGCCTGGCCAACCCAGCGTTTGAAGGCGCGGCTGAAAGTACTCTGTTCGGAAAATCCGGTGAGGAATGCGATCTCGGCGATCGAGAAGTCGCTTGTGGTCAGCAGTTCATGGGCAAGTTGGGTTTGGGCCTGTTTCAGGGCCTCTCGATAAGTCAGCCCCTCTTCGGACAGGCGGCGGTAGAGAGTGCGTTCGCTCATCCCCATGGTGCGCGCGATGTCGCCCGCTTGCGGCAAGCCATGTTTCAGGGCCTGTGACAGATGGCGCATCAGATCGGTCATCAGCGGTGGGTTCTTGTGCAAGGCACACATTTCCTCATCCAGATGCCGGACCAGGAAGTCGGACACCGCCTTGTCTCCGAGCCGGACCGGCAGATCCAGCGCGGTGGAGGGCAGGGCGAGGGCGTCCTGGTCGGCGCCGAACCGGACCTCGCAGCCAAAATACTCGGCATAGCGTTCAGGCGTGCCTCGGCAGGAGTGACGAAAGGATGCATAGGAAAACTGGATATCCTGTCCCAACAGGCAGCGGATCTTGTGAGCAAAGCTGGCCAATGCGCATTCATTGCGAAATTGCAGGACGGGATGAGTGACGGAACGCTCTTCGATGATCAGGCGAGCAGGATCCTGAGTGTCATCAAAAAGATAATCGACAGTGTCGGTCATGAGCCGGAAATAGCGCTCGATAAGGCGCATGGAGCTGCGTAGATCAGGTGCCGTCTTGATCGCAAGCCCCAGCACCCCGAGATCGTCCAGCTGGATGGTCTCTGCGTAAGTGGAAATGAGAGCGACCTCATCTTCCTGGGTGCTCCGTATCCAGTCCAGAGCGTTGAAATACTCGGCCTCGGGCATGATCCCATCCGCGCCCGGCCGAAACCGATAAACAACTTCCCCTTCAGAGAGCAAAGCACCGTCGTCCGACATCGTCAGACCAGCGGCATTGGCCATCGTCGCCACAAATGTCGTTGTTACACTTGGCATTCGACTCTCCCTGTTTGGGAAACGAAGATAATTTATCTTTTGATTTAGGGATAGAGACTTCGGGGTGTCCTTGGTGCCTCCACGGGCCTCGAAATTGCGCCTGTCGGCTCCATTTGGGCGCCTGACGCGCTGTGGGCCGGTGGCATCGCCTGCAATTTGGGGCTGGTCCGTCATGATGCGCCTCCTCCCTGATAACCTATGAGTTAACTGATCAGTCAATGCTCTGCAGGGTGTACTGATCGGTACGCAAATGTCAATGTGATTCTTATCTGCTCCGCTCTCTTCACAAGTTGGAGAGGGAAATTTTAATACTTTTCAGTGACTTAATGACTTGCTTTCAAAGCTCAAGCGCGCGTGAGTGAAAGCCGATCGGTACACCTTTGAGGGGTGTTCGGCGGTGCGATCATGAAGCAAGGTCGTGGGCAGGGCGCCGTCTAGGCCGATCGTGATAGCGACATGCCGTGGCGCCCGCAGAACCCAGCCAGACGGAGGCTCGCTGAGTAAATGAAAATCACGCCATATCCGAAGCGTCCTCAGACGCCTGCAACATGGCAGCAGGGCACTGCGACGTTATCCGCAACGGGAAAGGCCCGCCAACTATGGCAGGCGCGGCATCCACCGTGATGCGCCCGAAGTTCTTTGCCTGGTTATTTTACGCCAAGGCCCATCTGCATCAGGGTCCGGCGCACCGGCGCCATCGAATAGAGCGCATTCAGGCCAAAGGCACGTAGATCGCGCAGCGGGCGCGGTGCCAGCATTGAGGTGCGGTTCAATAGGTCGATGCCTTTGACGCGCAGCATGATGTCCTTGTGGCGGGCCTTGTTGTAGGCCTCCAGCATCGCAGCATCGCCCAATCCCTCGGGGCGGGCCTCGGCCAGTTCCAGCAGACAGCGCAGATCACTCAGCGACATGTTCAGCCCTTGGGCGCCGATTGGCGGCACCACGTGGGCCGCCTCTGCCATCAGCGCCAACCGCTCGCCGTTCAGCCGCTCAGCCGACTGGCTGATGATCGGCCAGATGGTCCGGCGGGAGGCCAGCGTCAGATCACCCAGCAAGCCACAGCTGCGCCGGGTCATCGCGGCCTCGAACTCTGCCGTCTCCATCTGCAGCAACTCGCTCGCCCGCGGACCGCGTTCCATCCAGACTACGGCTGAGGACGGCAAGCCTTGATAGTCGGGCAGGGGGACCAGGGTGAATGGCCCGCCCGAGCGGTGGATTTCGGTCGAGACGTTTTCATGTGGGACCGGATGGGTTACCGCAAAGGCCAGCGCCTTTTGCCCGTATCGGGTGGTCTTGACCGGAATGCCTGCGGCCTCTCGCATCGGGGAATTGCGCCCGTCGCAAGCAAGAACCAGTTTCGCCTTTTGCTGGCTGCCGTCGGTCAGGGTCACGCGAGCTTCGTTCAGGCGGGTGAACAACTGCGTGGTGCCAACGCCCGGGCGGAAATCCACATTCGGCAGATCAGCCAGCGCTGCGACCAGCTCCCGGCGCAACAACCAGTTGGGCAGGTTCCAGCCAAAGGGCTGGTCCGAGATATCGGCGGCGTTGAAATCCCGCACCACCCGCGGTTCGGGGTACTCTCCGCCAGCATCGACGATGCGCATGATCTGGAGGGGGGCGGCGTGATCAGCAAGCCGGACCCAAAGGCCGCAACGCTCCAGCAGGTCGCGGGCGGGCTGCAGGACTGCGGTGGTGCGCAGGTCGGAGCCATCGACGTCCCGCTCGGTAATCGGGGGCGCCGGGTCGACGCAGATCACCCGGAACCCGGCAGAGCCAAAAGTGGCGGCGGCTGTCAGTCCGGCGATGCCGCCGCCGGAAATCAGGATGTCACAGGTCTGGTCCATGGCTGCCGCCTTTCATCGTCCGTCTGCCCTGAGATATGCCCCTAGGCAGAGGAATGACAAGCGGCATATGGTCCTTATCCGCGCGTGATCAGGATCAAGAGCGTGAACATCACCGGTACAAGGCACAGGGCCGGTATATAAAGACCGGGAACGCCGAACATGACCACCGAGCAACCCCAGAGGCTGACGAAGGTGCCAAGCGCGTAATAGATGTTGTCCTTGGCGCCATAGGCGACCTCTTTGCAGATCCGGCCCAGAAGGGGGATGGCAAACAGCAGCCGCTGCCAGAGAGACAGGCGTTCGGGGAGGGTATAAGCAGTCATATCGCGTTTCCTGTATGTATTACTGCGGCTTCATCTAGGTCAGGAAAGGTGACTATTGCAGGCGAGATTTCGTCGCAGTCTGCTTACGCGTGGAAAACCGCTCAGCTGAGCCGAAATTTACCGCGGTTCAGCAGCCATTCTGCCGCGCCGGACGACCCGGTGCAGCCATTGAGTGGATAAGGGTACGGGGGAGCGGTGCCGGTTCTACAACAGGCGGCTCAGGAACCCTGTCAGATCATCAGTATGGTGATGGATGTGATCGCCGTCTTGCGGGGCTGGCGCGACATGGACGGTGCGCATGCCCATGGCGTGCGGTGCAGCCAGATTGCGGGGATCATCCTCGAACATGGCAGCGCTTTGTGGCGCAATGCCCGCCTTGGCAAACACAGTGTCGAATGCCTGCCGTTCCGGTTTTGGCCGGTAATCGGCATGTTCGACTCCGTAGATCCCGTCAAACAGCCCAGCCAGACCGCGCGCTTCGAGAACCCGCTCGGCATAGGGGGCGCTGCCGTTGGTATAGACGATCCGCCGCCCCGGCAGATCCCTGATCCGGGCGGCAAGCTCGGCATCCGGGTCCAGCGGCGCAAAGGAAATGTCGTGCACCGCAACCAGATAGGGATCGGGATCGATGCCGTGCTCTTGCATCAGCCCGGCCAGGGTGGTGCCATGTTCACGCCAGTAGTGTTTGCGCAGACGGTCGGCCTCGGCGTGATCCACGCCCAGTTCGGCCATCACATAATCGGTCATCTTGACCTCGATCTGATCGAACAGCCGCGCCGAGGGCGGGTAAAGCGTGTTGTCGAGGTCGAAGACCCAGTGACGGACATGAGAGAAATGTGATTTGACCATGCCCTTCGATTAAGTTGGATGCAGCTGTTTTGCAATGCAGCGCGGCTTTTCTGGCCTGCGTGATTTCGGCGCAAATTGAGCAAGAGACTTGATTGGCCGGGGTCGCACTGTAGAAAAGACCGGATGAAATCCCACGGAAAAACCATGAACCACCACCGCAGCAATCAGAAAGACGCCTATGCGCTGATCCTTGAAGCCATCGACGTAGGCGTCTACCGGCCCGGCGACCGACTGGTGGAAAGTGATCTGGCCGAACGCTTTGGCGTCTCCCGCACGCCGATCCGCGAAGCCCTGCAACGGCTTGAAACGCAATCGCTGCTGGAGCGGGACGGCAGGTCGCTGATCGTGGCCTCGCTGGATCATAACCAGATGGCCGAGCTCTATGTGGTGCGGCGCGAACTGGAAGGTCTGGCCGCGCGGTTGGCAGCCCAGCACGCGACCGAGGAAGAGATCCGTGTCCTGCAGGAGATGGTGAAGGCCGATGATCAGCTGGTCGATGATCCGACCGAGCTGGCCAAGGCGAACCGGCGCTTTCACGAACAGATCCACCTTGCCTCGCACAACCGCTATCTGGTCCAGCAGCTCAATCTGGTGCACCGGACAATGGCGCTGATGGCAACCACTTCGCTGGCGGCCAAGGGACGCGGCAAGATCGCGCAATCCGAGCATAAGGGTATCGTGGATGCGATCAGCAGGCGCGATGCGGATGCTGCGGCAGATGCCCTGAAGGACCATATTTCAATCGCCTTCATGACTCGTCTGAAACAGGATGCTGGCGACCGCAGCAAAGGCTGAGCGTCAGGTTGCGTCTCTTGCAGGCAGGTGAGCTCTGTGCGCTGCTGCAGGCTTCGGCCTGTTTTGTGCTCCGTGTCTGTAGGTCGTGACAATCGTCCGGCGCGTGGATCCCATGATCGGTCTTGTCCCAGAAAAACGGATGAAAAACCAATTCATAGAGGCCCTTGTAGGCGGCAACGACTCCCATAGGATAATAGAACAGAAGGCAAGGTGCCCACAGGGCCAGCCATCGCCGACGGGTCACAAAGGCTGCGACAACAGCCGTTATCTGGTTCAGGAGCTCAAAAATTACGATGCTTGCGACTGCGAGCGCCAGCCAGCCTCCGGGAACCGTGTCTGCGCTGGGATGAGGCAGCCCCAAGGCGACGAGCCAGAAGCTCCACAGGAATGGCGCGAGCAGAAATTGCCCGACAGAGCACAGAAAGAAGATCTGGAAGCCGATGAACCGCGACCAGCCAAGATCCCGAAGAAGCTGTGCCGGGGATCGCATGTGGACGCAATAGGTCACCATGAAACCTTTGAGCCAGCGTGATCTCTGCTTGATCCAGGGCCAGGGGCGGCAATTGGCCTCTTCATAGGTGGTGGAGGCCAGCATCTTGGTGCGATAGCCCGCTCGGAACAGGCGCACACCCAGGTCCGCGTCCTCGGTCACATTGTAGGCGTCCCAGCCGCCGACGCGGTCCAGAATGTCGCGCCTAACGAACATGGTGGTGCCACCGAGAGGCACGACCAGCCCCATGCGGGCAATTCCCTTTAGAATGATGCGGAACCAGCTGGCGTATTCCAGCGTAAAACAACGCGCGATCCAGCTGGCGCGAGGATTGTAATAATCCAGGACGCCTTGCACACAGGCCAGTTCAGGAGGAGCATGGGCAAAGGCCGCAGCCACCCGGTGCAACTGATCGGGCTGCGGCGCATCCTCGGCATCCCAGACGCCGATGATCTCACCCTGGCAGTGGTTCAGCGCGTAGTTCAGCGCCCGGGGCTTGGTCTTCAGGTCCGCATAGGCGGGCACCCTGATCACCCGGATCCAATGGGGCAGCCGGGCCTTTTGCACCGCCCGCAGGGTGATGGCGTCATCCTCTTCCAGCACCAGGAGAACCTCCATAAGGTGGCGCGGATACCGCAGTTTCCGGAGCCGGTGCAATAGCGCGCCGCTGATCTTTGCCTCACGGAACAAGGGTACCAGGACCGAGATGCGGGGCAATTGATCCGGTCGCAAAAGGCTGCGGTGGGGCAGGGGCGGGCGGTAACGCTCTGCAAGAAAGCCTGCGAGACCGATCACCCGAAAGCCAGTAAACAGCAGGAGCAGCGCAAGGGCCAGCGCGTTGAAGGCGTTGAAAACGAACATCGGAACCATAATGGTCAGGCTCAGCACCATCCCCATCCACACCGCCATTGCCATATGAAGCCTGCCATGGGCGAGGAAGCGGCTGCTCATCTCGGACGGCACGCTGACGCTGGCGTTCCGGACCATCCGGTGCCGCAGGGTGCGCGTCAGAAGGTCCTGCACCTGCACCTTGCGGGCAAGAACCGGGATCACTGTGCCAAAGGCATTGCGCAGTTGTGCCTGAACCCGGTCGGCCTGGCTGAGATCGGCCATGGCCACAACGATGGAATCCCCCAGCCGCATCCAGGGCACGGCAGAGTTTCGCAGCCAGAAGGCCGGGGGCATTTTGTGTAGAAGGTTTGGGTCAGGGCGGGCCTTTGCCAGCTCGACATAGCGGAAAATGTCTGGGTCAGAGGCTTTGTTCCCCTGGGACGTTTGCGCGCCTTTTTCAAAGGATCGCGTGGTCCTTGGCAACATGGACTGCAGGCTGTCTGGCGGGGTTTTTCCATGCTGCCGCAGGGTTAGCGCACGAATAGCTGCGTCCGCCGGTGGTCCGGCGCTGGGCGCTGGCGGCTGGCGCGGATTGATCCTTGCCGGAGGGGGGCCGAAAGCGGAATGGTTCCAACTTTTTTGGTTCTGACGCGCGGTGAGATGAACCTGCGCCTGATGCGCCCGGATGAGCGCGCTTGCCGGAGGTCGCAATCCCTGTGTGTGTTTGCTCATGTCAAATCAACCCCAGATGGAAGGTGGGGCTACGGTTGCCGCCCATGGTTAATGGGCGGTTAATAGTGCTGAGCTTGGGGTTTTTCCGGGGGTCTTTTTACGAAGCCTTGCGAGTCGCCATGGCTTCCGCAAAACGTTCGAAAAGGTAAAAACTGTCCTGCGGACCGGGGCTTGCCTCCGGGTGGTGCTGTACAGAATAGACAGGGCGCCCGGTCATGGCGATGCCACAGTTGGAGCCGTCAAAGAGCGAAATGTGGGTCTCTTCCACGCCTTCGGGCAGGGACTGCGCGTCTACTGCGAACCCGTGGTTCATCGAGGTGATCTCAACCTTGCCGGTGGAATGCTCTTTCACCGGGTGGTTCGCCCCATGGTGGCCGTGGTTCATCTTGACCGTCTTACCACCCAGCGCCAGCGCCAGCATCTGGTGTCCAAGGCAGATGCCAAAAACGGGCAGATCGGTGGTGTCGAGGATCGTCTTGATCATCGGCACGGCATAGGCGCCGGTGGCCGCCGGATCGCCGGGGCCATTGGACAGGAACACTCCGTCAGGATTATGGGCGAGCACCTCTTCGGCCGTGGCCGTTGCAGGCAGAACGGTCACATCGCAGCCCGCCGAGGCCAGGCAGCGCAGGATGTTGCGCTTGGCGCCATAGTCGACGGCGACGACTTTGTGCTGGGGGGCCTCCTGACGGGTGTAGCCTTCGGGCCAGGCCCACCGCATTTCGTCCCAGCGATAGCTTTGGGCGCAGGTGACGTCCTTGGCCAGATCCAGACCTTCCAGACCGGACCAGCCACGGGCGGCTGCAACCAATGCTTCCACGTCGAAGTTGCCTTCTGGATCATGCGCCAGTGCCGCATGCGGAGCGCCCTGCTGGCGGATCGCGCGGGTCAGGCGCCGGGTGTCGATGCCGCCGATGGCGATGCGTCCGGTGCGGGTCAGCCAGGCTTTCAGCTCTTCGGTGGCGCGCCAGTTGGAGGCCAACGTCGGATCCCATTTCACCACCATGCCCGCCGCAACCGGATCGCCGGTCTCGTCATCCTCGGGGGTGACGCCGGTGTTGCCGATATGCGGGAAGGTAAAGGTCACGATTTGCCCGGCATAAGACGGGTCGGTCATGATCTCCTGGTAGCCGGTCATCGCGGTGTTGAAACACAGCTCGGCCACGGTTCGTCCTGTTGCGCCGAACCCGGTTCCGTAAAAGACGGTTCCATCAGCAAGCGCAAGACACGCGGTTGGCTTGGACGGTGCGGTATCGGCCATGACACGACTCTCCATGAGGTGAAATTCAAGGGCTTGTAGGGGGTGGTTCAGAGCGGGTCAAGAGCGCTGCGCATCGGCGCGACAAAGCCTGCAGGCAAAGGGCGTCAGAGCGCGCGCTTGAAATGCGGCTTTCAATTGGATAAACGTCCGAATTCCGATGCCATGGGGATGGGTACAGAAAATGGATACGCGTACACGGGTCAATCAGGCCCTGAAGCAGGCCATGAAAGACAAGGCAGCCGAACGGCTGGCAACGCTTCGCCTGATCAATGCCGCGATCAAGGACAAGGAAATCGCCGCGCGCGGTGATGGTGAGGAAGGCAGTATCGGCGATGCTGAAATCCTCGGGATCCTGGGCAAGATGACCAAGCAGCGCAACGAAAGCGCCCGCGCCTATGAAGAGGGCGGTCGTCTGGATCTGGCTGAGCGGGAGCTGGCGGAAATTACCATCATCGAGGAATTCCTGCCCAAACAGCTGACCGAAGAAGAGATCCGCAGCGCGGTCAAGAGCGCGGTCAGCGACACCGGTGCGGCCTCGATCCGGGATATGGGCAAGGTCATGGGTGTTCTTAAGTCCAAATACACCGGGCAGGTCGATTTCGGCCTTGTCGGCCCAATGGTCAAAGACGAGCTGTGCTCTGAAGGCGGCTGCTGAGACAGCTGCCGGATCGGGCATTCGCCATGAAAGATTGAGTGCGTAAAAAGGCCCGCATCGCTGCGGGCTTTTTGCTTTCATGGCAGTTCGGCATCCAGTGCGCCGACTACGGCCCCGGCCTTGCGCAGGAAATCTTCGCGCACCTTTGCGGCAAAGGGATTGGCCTCTGCAATTGCGGCAAAGACGCCAGGGGGATCCCCCTGAACCATCTGCACCGCTTCGACCAGTCGGTCAAAGCTGGCAGTCGTCATCCGGGCGGGCAGGGGGCCCATGTCGGATAGGGTCCGGGCAATTAGGTGCGTTAGCCCCTGAACGGTGGCGGCCTCAATATCGTGCTGTTCTGCGGTGGTCAGAATCACCTGTAGGCCCAACACCGTTCTGAGAAAGGCCGCCAGGGGCAGGTGAGACCTGCCGCGTATGTTGCAAAGGGCAATTTTGTGACCGGCGAGGCCAACGCGGGCGCTTTGCGGGCCAAAAAGAGGGTGGGTGCCCACGAGGTCAACATGATCCGGCAGGCGGCTTTGCATGATTTGTACCGGCTCCAGCTTGACCGAGCCGACATCCGCGACAATGGCGCCGGGCTGAAGGTATGTGCGGATCTCACTACATACGCTCCCGATGGTATGAACCGGCACCGCGAGGATCACCAACGGGCAACCAGCGGCCGTGGCCAGATCGCCGGAGCGCTGGTTCGGTCCTGAGATGGCGTCCGGTGGCAGGGCTGGATCGCAAATCACGAGCGGTACATGCGGCGACAGGTGGCGGGCGATCAGCTTACCGAATTGGCCAAAGCCGATCAGGCCAACCGTGTGGATATGAGGCATTGAAGTCATCGAAACGCTCCGGTGGGCCACGAAACCGGAGGAGTGTCTGATGCTTCTGCTGACCGCCGGATCGCGGCGGGTGAACATCAAAACAAGTGTATGCGGCCGCCGTTATGGAAACAGCGGATAATAAACGGTGCTGAAAAGAGGCGTCGTTTTACACATGCAGGCTGAGTAGCCCGCGGACCGGGGAAAGTCAAAACCCGATTTCAGCAGGCTCAGCCCCGCAGTGCCGATTGCAGGTCGTCATAGAGCGCCTTGCGCTCATCCTCGGACAGGAAGGCGCCGATCTCCACTTCCCGGCCTCCGCCGCGCAGGGTCACGTAATTGGGCACTGGTCCATCGTGGGCGTGCAGTTGGACGGTGGTCCAATGGCGATTGCAATGCCAGCTTTGATGTCCGCCGCGGGGGCCGGTGCGCTCCAGCCGGGCCTCTTCGGGGCCCAGCGTGAGAACCTCCAGGATCTGCCGGTCGCGTCGGCTGCGGTCCAGCGCCCATTTCATGCCGAAGAGGGTGATCAAAAGAAACGGCAAAAGCCCCCAAAGAACGAAGGATCCAAGCAGCGGCAGCAGGGGCACCGCAATCAGAACAGCAGTCAGGGCCAGAAACCGCACGTAGCCTTCGACGGGCAGGGATTGATGCGGCCACAGGTGCAACTCACGAGGGGCATCACCATCTGCGGCGCTGTCGGCGTGGGTCCAGTTGTAGGGCATGAGACGAGCAGGATGTAGGGATTGGATAGAGCTTTGAAGTATGGTCCCGGCGGGCAGGTTTTCAAGGCGCGCTTTGTCGCAAAAGAGAAGATTGAATCTACGAAAAAAAGGCCCCGGAGCATACGCTCCGGGGCCTTTTGTTTTACTGTGCCATCCACCTTTTAGTGGGAGTGGGAACGATCCCAGTCTTCCTGCTTGGGCAGGATTTCAAAGGTGTGCTCGGGCGGCGGCGAGGGCAGCGTCCACTCAAGCGTATCGGCATATTCGTTCCAGTAGTTGTTCTGGGTGATACGTGCGCCGCGCAGCAGCGAGTAGATCACGACACCGAAGAAGAACACGAAGGATGCGAAGGACAGGAACGCGCCGTAGGACGAGATCTTGTTCCAGTAGGCGAAGCCTTCGGGATAGTCGATGTAACGACGCGGCATGCCCTGACGGCCCAGGAAGTGCTGGGGGAAGAAGGTCAGGTTTGCACCGATGAAGAACATCCAGAAGTGAATCTGAGCGCCGATTTCGGAGTACTGCTTGCCGGTCATCTTGCCGAAGTAGAAGTAGATGCCTGCGAAGATCGCGAAGACAGCACCGAGCGACATCACGTAGTGGAAGTGAGCAACCACATAGTAGGTGTCGTGATAGGCACGGTCCACGGCGGCCTGCGACAGAACCACACCGGTCACACCACCAACGGTGAACAGGAACAGGAAGCCGAAAGCGAACATCATGGGCGCTTTGAACTCGATGGAGCCGCCCCACATGGTTGCGATCCAGGAGAAGACCTTAACCCCGGTGGGAACCGCGATGACCATCGTTGCCAGCATGAAGTAGGCCTGCTGGTTCAGCGACATACCAACGGTGTACATGTGGTGCGCCCAGACGACGAAGCCCAGAACACCGATCGCAATGATCGCCCAGACCATCGGCAGGTAACCGAAGACCGGCTTCTTCGAGAAGGTCGCGATCACGTGGGAAATGATACCAAAGCCCGGCAGGATCACGATGTACACTTCCGGGTGGCCGAAGAACCACAGGATGTGCTGGTACAGGATCGGGTCACCACCGCCTGCGGGATCAAAGAAGGTAAAGCCGAAGTTACGGTCCATCAGCAGCATGGTGATGGCGCCAGCCAGAACCGGCAGGGACAGCAGGATCAGCCAGGAGGTGACAAAAATCGACCAGGAGAACAGCGGTACCTTGAACAGGGTCATGCCAGGGGCACGCATGTTCAGGAAGGTGGTGATCATGTTGATCGCGCCGAGGATCGACGAGGCACCCGAAACGTGGACGGCGAAGATCGCCAGGTCCATCGAGAAACCGCCTTCATTGACCGACAGCGGCGGGTAGAGAACCCAGCCCACGCCAGAACCCATCTGGTCGTTGCCGCCCGGTGCCAGCACCGAGGCAACCGCCAGCGAGGTACCAGCCACGTAGAGCCAGAAGCTGAGGTTGTTCATCCGCGGGAACGCCATGTCCGGCGCGCCGATCTGCAGCGGCATGAAGTAGTTGCCGAAACCGCCGAACAGTGCCGGGATGACCACGAAGAACATCATCAGGATGCCGTGCGCGGTGATCAGAACGTTCCAGAGGTGTCCGTTCGGGGTACATTCACCCGGAACAGATGCCGCCATCGTGCTCAAGAAGCCGCTGATGAGACCTTTGTCCAGGTGCTCCATGCACATGTACTGAACGCCGGGGTCCATCAGCTCAAGCCGCATGAACACGGTGAACGCGACGGAAATGAAACCTGCAAGCGCCGAAACGATCAGGTAGAGAATGCCGATATCCTTATGGTTCGTGCTCATGAACCAGCGGGTGAAAAAACCGCGCTCGTCTTCGTGGCCGTGACCATGAATGGCTGCGTCTGCCATTTAAGGTGCCTCCTGTTGCAAAACTTAAGGCCACTGGGAGGGTTTCCGGGCGGCCTAGACTCGATGTTGGTTTTAGAGCGCCCTTAAAGGGCCTTCAATGGCGGAGTTTGATCTGGATCAAGAATAATTGTCGCGGGGGGTGGCTTTTCTGGGGGGCATTCCTATCGCGGATCGGCAATGTTAGACCTGCGCCAGCCCGGCGCGCAAAACCGGGAGACCGCCAAGGATGGAGAGACAGCCGATGCCCGCCTATGATTCTGACAATATCTTTGCAAAATTGCTGCGCGGGGAAATCCCCTCGGCGCGGGTTTATGAAGATGATCATACTCTCGCTTTCATGGATATCATGCCCCGGGCAGATGGGCACCTGCTGGTGATCCCTAAAACACCCTGCCGCAACGTTCTGGATGCCAGCCCCGAACAATTGGCGGCCGTCATGCAGACCGTGCAGAAAATGGGCCACGCGGTGCTCAAGGCTTTTGACGCGGACGGTGTCACCATCCAGCAGTTCAACGAGGCCGCAGGTGGGCAAGAGGTGTTCCACCTGCATTTCCACGTGCTGCCGCGCAAGGAAGGCGACAAGCTGCGCCCGCCGGGCAAAATGGGCGACATGGAGCAGATCCAGGAACACGCGGCCAAGATCCGGGATGCGGTCGCCGGTTGACCGGCTGATGCAATGCTGAGCGACATCGCTGCCGCATCTTTTTGAAGGGCGGCGGCGAATATTAACTCGACCGAAAACTGGGCGTTGTTCGGGGGGCGGACCGACCGGGTGCTGGTCAGGCGTTTTGCCTCTGCCTAAGATGGCCGTCCATGCCCGCCTCCTGCCTCTGGTTCTTCGGCCAGCCTTCTGGGGGCGGGGACACAACAAATTGGTGGGTTTGGGCGGTTCTCTATTGCATTGACTGCCGATGCGGCGCCCCCGGCAGTCAATGTATAAGGTGGCAAAGCGGTCACGTTCTGTGACCGCGTCGACGCCAGACTGGTCCGGGAGCTGCCGGATCGGACATGGAAGGCGATCCTGGGTTCAGGCGGAGCAGGAAGCCCCGTTGGCGGCGGCCTCTGCCCCGAAGACCTCATCGAAGCTGCGGCGCAGGGCGACATCGACATCGGCCATGGTGACGGGCAGGCCCATATCCACCAGACTTGTGACGCCATGCTCCGTGATGCCGCAGGGCACGATTCCGGTGAAATGCTCCAGATCCGGTTCCACGTTGATCGAAATTCCGTGGAAACTCACCCATTTACGCAGGCGGATCCCGATCGCGGCGATCTTGTCTTCGGCCATTTCTCCCGTCGCGGTGCGCGGCTTGTCCGGGCGTTCGATCCAGACGCCGACACGGCCGCAGCGGATGTGTCCGGTCAGGTTGAATTCTGCCAGGGCGCGGATCACCCAGTCTTCCAGCTGCTGCACAAAGCGGCGCACATCATGGCCGCGTTTGCCCACGTCCAGCATCACATAGACAACCCGCTGACCGGGGCCGTGATAAGTATATTGCCCGCCGCGTTTTGACGGGTAGACCGGAAACCGCTCTGGGTCGGTCAGGTCTTCCACCCGCGCCGAGGTTCCGGCGGTGTAAAGGGGCGGATGTTCAAGCAACCAGATGCATTCATCTGCCTCGCCTGCGGCGATGGCTGCGGCCCGCGCCTCCATGAAATCGGTCGCTTCCTGATAATCGACGGGGGTGTCGGATGTGATCCAGTCAACCATTGCAGGGCACCTCTGATGGAGTTTTAGGAAAATGGAAGTCCAATGCTGCAGGAAAAAATCTGCAGAAAATCAGCATTTTCAGGGTATCCTATTTGCAACGATTCTTTTTGTTGTTCAATAGAGGGCCTGTTTCATGTTCCGTACCCCGATCAAGACCGCGCTTGCGGCGACCCTGTTTCTATCTGCCCCTTCTGGCCCCGTTGCTGCTGATAATCTTGGGGCCGCTCTTCTGGGCGGCATTGTCGGCGGCGCCATCGTCAATGAGGTGAACCGCAACAAGAAACGCCGAACCGTCAGCCAAGGCTATTCGGCCACGCGGGCGCACAACCGTGAAACGCAGGCTTCCCTCAACTACTTCGGCTTCCCGGCGGGCACGCCGGATGGTGTCATGGGGCGTCGGTCCCGGACTGCGATCAGCCAGTATCAGGTGCATATGGGTTTTCCGGCAACCGGTCAGTTGACCGCCTATGAACGGGATTTTCTGGTCTCATCTTATAATCGTGCCCAGATCGGTGGTCCGCAGGTAATCAAGGCGATGCAAGGCCCCAACGGCGTGCGCGGCTTGCTGCACACCTGGCGGGATGAGGCCGCAGGCGTGCGCAGCGCCAGCACCGGCTATGCCGGACTGCCGATCGAGGTCAGCGATGCTGTCGACGAGATCGCCGCCTCTGCCGAACCGAGCGCCGAGCAGCTGTTGCAGCGCTCCGGGTTCATGCAGCTGGCGGACATCAACGGCGATGGCAAGAACGATTATCTGATCGACACCTCCGTTTCGGGCAGCTCTTTCTGGTGCGGCGCCTCGCATTGTTCGGTCATGGTCTTTGCCTCGACCCCGCAGGGGTACCAGCGCAACGATTTCATGGCGCGCGGTGTCACGACGGCGAGCTTCTCCTGCCATCAGGGCGTGTGCCGCATGAATGATACGATGCAGGCCTCGGGCCAGGGGGCAGGGCAGGCGGTACCCGCAGCCCCGGCGCCTGCAACACCTCCGGCTGCGTCGCAGCAGGGCGGCACGGTGATGGCATCGGTCGGCGGTCAGGCGCTCGGGGCGATCCCGACCTTCAACGCGCCTTCGCAGGCGGCACAGACGGCCTCTTTGGCCAGTCATTGCAGCAAGGTCAGCCTGCTGACCAATTCGAATGGCGGTTATATGACCGTGTCGACGATGACGGACCCTGACCTCGCGCTGGGAGAGCAGTTCTGCATCGCGCGCTCCTATGCGATGAATTCCGGCGAAGCCATCGTGGCGACCCTGACGAATGTGACCTCGGCGCAGGTGGACAGCCAATGTGATTCCTTTGCCCCGGCGATCCAGCCTTTCCTAGCGCGGTTGGACTCTGACAACAGTCAGGCCGTCATGGCAGATGTGCAAAAGTTCGTGCTGCAATCCAACATGTCGATTGATCAGCTGGCCAACACGGCGGCCGTCTGCATGTTCTCGGGCTATCGCCGAGACAAGCTGGATATCGCGATGGGATCGGCGCTGATCATGGTCGCCATCGGCAAACGCCCCTATGCCGAGCTGATCGGCCACCACATGTCGCAGGGGTTCGGTGCAGCCAAATCCGTTCCTGCGGCGCAGGATTGGTACGGCGTTGCTGTCACAGCCCTGGAAAATGGCGCCGAAGCGGTCTTCTCGCCCGGCCAGCCGGAGCGCGCTGGTCTGATCAAGGCGGCGGCTGCGCAACTCGGTGGTTCCGGCCAACTGCAACCCGTACCTGCCTCAGGCGCCGCGGCGGCCTTGCCGACATTCTCGAACAACTGATCTCCGATCCCACTGCGGAAGGGGCAGTCAACCGGGCGATTGCGTGCCAGTTGAAGTCTCGTTTCAGCGGTCACAAATTTTCGAAGAGGCAAGATGTCAATTTCGGTATTTTGCCTCTTCACATCACCAGGCGGCTCGTCTATACGCCCCTAACCAAGCCTAGGCAGTGCGGTCGTGGCGGAATTGGTAGACGCGCAGCGTTGAGGTCGCTGTTCCTTAACCGGAGTGGAAGTTCGAGTCTTCTCGACCGCACCAACTATCTTACCTGAGTTGATTGATCTGAGCGTTCCCATGTCGAGGAGCGTAATCGCAGCAGGTCGTTTCCTGCGTGCAAATCAACCAAGCGGGCTGTTCACCAAATGAGACGGGCGCGGGCGTTGGTTGGCATCTGTGCGCATGCATGGGGCTGGCAGCAATGCAGGCCATCTGATTGGCAGGGCCTTTGGGTTTGCGGAAATAAGCGCGCTGTCGGCTTTTCAGGCCTTCCGTCGGAATGTTGTTACACGGCACTGCTAGCCCGGTGAGCAATCGTAACCACTCTACGGAGACTCACATGCGTTTCGCTCTTTCCGCGCTTGCCGCCGCCTTGCTGTCCACGTCTGCGTTTGCCGCCGATGTGTCGGGCAAACTGGTGGTCTATACCTCACAGCCCAACGCCGATGCCCAGCAGACCGTCGATGCATTTCAGGCCAAATACCCCGACATCGAGGTCGAATGGATCCGCGACGGCACCACCAAGATTATGGCCAAGCTGCGGGCAGAGTTCGCAGCCGGTGCGCCTCAGCCCGATGTGCTGCTGATCGCAGATATGGTCACCATGGAGGGGCTGGAGGCCGAAGGGCGCCTGATGGCTTATCCCGAAGCGGACACATCCGCTTATGATCCGGCGTTGATGGATCCCGAGGGGCACTATTTCTCCACCAAGCTGATCACCACCGGGATCGTCTACAACACCGGTGCCGAGATGGTGCCGACGTCCTATGCCGACCTCCTGAAGCCCGAAGCCAAGGACAAGCTGGCGATGCCTTCGCCGCTGACCAGCGGCGCCGCGACCATTCACATGGCCGCGATCACCAGCAACCCCGATCTTGGCTGGGACTTTTACGAAGGCCTCGCGGCACAGGGTGCCAATCCCAAGGGCGGCAATGGCGGCACCTACAAGGCCATCGCAGGTGGTGAGAAGCTTTATGGCTTTGTTGTCGATTTCCTGCCGATCCGCAACAAGCTGGCCGGTGCCCCGGTCGAGTTCGTCTTCCCCGAGGAGGGCGTGTCGGCCGTGACCGAACCGGCCGCGATTCTGTCGACTGCCAAGAACCCCGACGCGGCCAAGGCCTTTGTCGACTTCCTGATCTCCGAGGAAGGCCAGCAGATGGCATCGGACATGGGGTATCTGCCCGCGCATCCAGGCATCACCCCGCCGGAAGGTTTCCCGGCGCTGCCCGATATCAAGCTGCTCGAATTTGATCCGGCCAAGGCGCTGGCTGAAGATACCGAGAGCAAGATGAAGTTCACCGAGATTTTCGGCGGCTAACCCTTGTCCCGATTGAATTATTTCCGCAGCGGAGAGGGGCTGGCCCTTGCCGCTGCGGTGCTTTTTGCCTTGTTGGTTCTGGTCTATCCCCTCAGCCTATTGGCGCGTGTCGGGATAACGCAGGACGGCATGCTCAGCCTTGCGCCGCTGCTGGAGGCCCTTGGGTCCCGCTCGGTCTTGCGCGCCTTCTTCCATTCTCTGGAAAGCGCCTTTTTGTCTTCTATCCTGTCATTGGTCGCTGGGACGGGGATCGCGCTGGTCATGGGGCTGACCGATATCCGCTGGAAGGGGGCGTTCACCTTCCTGCTGCTGATCCCGATGATGGTGCCGCCGCATGTGACCGCGATTGCCTGGATACAAGCGATGGGGCCGTCCTCGCCGATCCTGCGCAGTCTGGGCATGGCGCCCGAACTGGGGGCGACCCATCCGCTTTATTCCAAGGGGGGGCTCGTCTTCCTTTTGGGCGTGCAGCATACGCCACTGGTTTTTTTGGTGGTGCTGGCGGCCCTGCGCAGCCTGCCGCGGGAAATGAGCGACGCCGCACGGATCGCCGGGGCCCGCAGTATGGGGCTGTTGCGGCGGATCATTCTGCCTTTGCTGGCGCCGACGCTGATCGCAGCCTTTGCGCTGGCCTTTGTGTCGTCGCTGGGCAATTTCGGCATTCAGGCGCTGCTGGGCATTCCGGCCCGCTATATCACGTTGCCGGTGCTGATCTGGCAGAGGCTGGCCAGCTTCGGACCATCGGTTCTGACTGATGTTGCGGTGATCGCCTCCCTTCTGGCGGTGCTGGCGGTGACGGTCATTCTCGTTCAGACGCTCTTGCTGCGCCGTACCCGCAACACGCTGATCGGGCCGCCGCAACCGCCGCTGCAGATCCGATTGGGCCGGTTGCGGATCTGGGCCGAAGGCGCACTGGCGGGACTGGTCCTTGCCACGCTGGTGCTGCCGGTTTCGGCGCTGCTGGCGACCGCTCTGGTGCGCACCTACGGGCTGCCGCTGAATGCAGAGACCATCACGCTGGACAATTTCACCGAGGTTCTGTTCCGGCAGGCTGTCACGGCGCGGGCGTTTCTGAACTCCTCCCTCAGCGCAGGTGTCGCCGCCGTTGTGATTTCCGTGGGCTGCATTTTCGTGGCGCGGTTCATGGCTTCGCGCAGGGGCGCCACGCGGCGTACCGGGATGGGCATCGCTACCCTGGCCGAGATGACCTATGCCATTCCGGGGCTGGTGATCTCGATCGCCTTCATCCTCGCCTTCCTGAAGCCGCTGCCGGTTCTGAACATCGCGCTCTACAACACGCTCGGGATCATCTTTCTTGCGTATCTTTGCGCGTTCTTTTCCGTCGGGTTGAAGCCGGTCAGTGCCGCCTTTGTGCAGCTTGATCCGGCGCTGGAAGAGGCCGCCCGCATCGCTGGGGGCGGCTATATGTTCCGGATGCGCCGCATCTTTGTGCCGCTGATCGCACCGGCAGCGGCCTCCGGCGCGATCCTGGTGTTCCTGACGGCCTACAACGAAGTGACAGTCTCGGCTTTGCTGTGGTCCTCGGGCAATGAAACCATTGGCACCACGATCTACAATTACGAGGATGGCGGTTACACCACCCTGGCGGCGGCCATGGCAAGCGTCACGATTGTGGCGACGGTCGCGCTGATGGTGGCGCTGGACCGGCTCGGCAAGAACGCCCCGCGCGGCGTTGTGCCCTGGCGGATCTGACCGGCCCCCCCCGGATCAGTCCAGCAGCGGGGCGAATTCGGCGTCGATGGCTTCGAAAACCGGAAGGTAGGCTTCTGTAGTGTCCAGAATGGCCGCGTTGCCCGCGTGCCGGACCCGGATGTCGGCAATCCGCGCGGCAAGGCTGAGGCTTTCACCCCTGGGGCCGGAGCGGTTGTCGCAAAAGGTCAGCGCGCGGCTGAGCACGGTTTCAGTCATTCGGCAGTCCGGGCCGTACAAATGCATCAGATCGGGTCTGCTGCGGCTGGCCAGTCCGCGCGCGCCGGAATGATGCAGCACCGCGTCGACGATTTCGCCGTCAAACCCATCCTTGCGGGCAATCTCGGCGCCATCGACGGGGTGGAATCCGGTTGTGGCCAGAGAGCGTGCATAACCGATGTCGTGATAGGTGGCAGCGGCGATCAGGCGACCAGAGAAGGAGCGCCGCGCCTCAATCGCCTGGGCTGTCCTGATCACCTGCTGGATGTGGGCCAGCCGGTCATTGTCCGGCGTAAACCAGTCTTCAGGCCGTCTCATCCGGCTCTCCACGGGTTTGCATTTGCGGCAGCACCCAGGCTTGATCGACGGCGAGCGACAGGGGCTGGCCGATGTGCAGCGCCGTACCATGTGTCAGCGACAACAGCGCGCCCCCGGCGATTTCAACCTCTGCGTCCCATATGCCGCCGCGGTAAAGGATACTGCGGACCGCGCCGTGCAAGCCGTCCTTGCCTGCATCCGCCAGGATTCTGATCCCTTCGGGCCGCAACAAGGCCTGCGCCGGGCCATTCGGATGGCCGGGCAGGGCGGCGGCGGGGAAGCGATACCCGGCCAGTTCGGCGCTGCCATTCTGATAGGTGACGGGCACCACCGCGCCCTGACCGATGAAACGCGCCACCTCGGGGCAGGCCGGGCGGACGTATATCTCTTGCGGTGTGCCGATCTGGAGGAAGCGCCCGTCCTGCATCACCGCCATCCTGTCGGCCAGCGCCATGGCTTCGCGCTGATCATGGGTGATGTAGATGGTGGTGGCCCCCGAAGAGCGGTGGAACCGCAGCAGTTCCTTCTCCATAGTGCCGCGCAGGTGCGGGTCCAGATTGGCAAGCGGTTCGTCCATCAGAACGGTGTTGGCGCCTCCGGCAAGGCAGCGCGCCAGCGCCACCCGTTGCCGTTGACCGCCGGACAGGGCTTCGGGCTTGCGATCTGCCAGCGCTTGCATGGCCACTGTTTCCAGGTGTGGTTCGGCCAACCGGGCGGCTTGTTTGCGGGACATGCCTGCGGCTTCCAGCGGAAAGGCAACATTGCCCCGCACCGTCATATGCGGCCAGAGCGCGTAGGACTGAAACACGAAACCCGTGCCGCGCTGTTCCGGTGGCACCATGGTCCCGTCCCCGGCAACCAGATCCCCGTGCAGCCGGATTTCGCCCCGATCCGGGGTTTCCAGTCCGGCGATCAGCCGCAGAAGCGTGCTTTTACCGCAACCGGACTGTCCGACGATGACAAAGAACTCATGCTGGGCAATGTCGAAGGAAACGCCATCGACGGCAGGTTTGCCCGCGTAGGCCTTGCCAATCGAATTGACCTGTATTCCGCCTGCCATCCGTCGCCTTTCGGGAATCAAGAGTTCACCTGTCCGGGCTACATGGTCGGCTGGGGTAACCGTTTTATGACAGGGCGCGTTTCCATACCGGATGCGGGGTGGAGCTCAGCCCTTCAGGATCTCTTTCAGGCTTCCGGTCGGCTTGGGCGTCTCGCTGAGGTCGAGCCCCGAAACGATATCCAGCAGATGGCTTTTCATCAGCTCTTCGGCGTCCTGACCGTCCCCCCGCCGGAAGGCATCGACCAGCGCGTGATGCGCGTGCTTTTCACACAAGGCTCTTTGCCGTTTCCAGTAAAGCGCGATGATCAGCGAAGATCGGGCCACCAGCCGCTCGATGAAGCCCGCGATTGTGGATTGGTCGGCGATGCGCGAAATCTCGATATGGAAATGCCCCGACAGACGCAGGGCCTTGCCGACCTCGCCCTCGGCCAGGGCCTCGTGTTCGGCGGCGATATGCGCCTCCAGCCGGGCCACGGCTTCTGGCGTCATACGCTCTGCCGCCGAGTGGGCGGTGCGCGGTTCCAGCAGGGCGCGTGCCTCGAAGACTTCGCGCGCCTCGCGCACGGTCGGCTGCGAGACAAAGGCGCCGCGGTTGCGTTTCAATTCGACCAGTTCCACATGCGACAGCGCCTGAAGCGCGCTGCGCACCACGGTGCGCGAGACATTGTAGATCTCACTCAGCTCATCCTCGCCCAGTTTGGTGCCAGGCAGAAGGCGATGCTCATGGATCGCCTGGCTGAGAGAGGCCACGAGATGGGCCGAGGGGCCGTTCACAGCGGGTTGGATAAAATCGGGTTTGTCTACGAATCGCGTCATGGGGTGCTCCTGCCACAGACATGAGGGCTGGCGGATTCCATGACAAGACGAAGTCATATCGAATACGGCATATGAGAAGATTGTATACAATATTGTGCGCAATATTTGACCAAAGCCCGCACAACAGCGGTCAGATTGCAGGCAATTGCGAGAATCGGCCCTTTCCGTGACCGGTAGGCTTTGCGCAATGCGTCCGGCTTCGGCCTTTCTGACTGCAACTGAACGCTGGGGACGCAGATGACCGGACACGCTGATCTTGAACTTGTTGCGCTGACCAAACGCTACGGCGGAACCGTTGCGGTCGATGCCATCGCGCATCGTTTCAAGGCAGGGGTCTATGCCTGCCTTTTGGGGCCTTCGGGTTGTGGGAAATCCTCGACCCTGCGCATGATCGCGGGGCATGAAACGGTCAGCGATGGCTCGATTGTGCTTGCGGGACGGGATGTTTCGCATCTGCCTCCGGCGCGGCGGGGCACGGCGATGATGTTCCAGAACTACGCCTTGTTTCCCCATCTCAGCGTGCGCGACAACGTTTCCTTCAGCCTGCGCATGGCCGGAATCGAAAAGCCCACCCGGGACAAGCGCGCCGATGAAATGCTGGAGCTGGTCGAGATGACGGCGCTGGCAGACCGCAAGCCGGACCAGCTATCGGGCGGGCAACAGCAACGTGTCGCGCTGTCCCGTGCCCTGATCACCCGTCCACAGGTGTTGCTGCTGGATGAGCCGCTCTCGGCGCTGGATCCGTTCCTGCGCATCCGCATGCGGGCCGAGCTGAAACGGCTGCAGCGTGAGCTGGGCATCAGCTTCATCCATGTCACCCACGGTCAGGACGAGGCGCTGGCGCTAGCGGATGAGATCATCGTCATGAACGATGCCCGTATCGAACAGGCAGGCCCGGCGCGCGATGTCTTCAACCGCCCCAAGACCGCTTTCGTGGCGCGCTTCATGGGCGGGCACAACGTGTTGAACCTGCCGCAGGGCAATATTGCGCTGCGCACGGATGAAATGACGGTTACCGCCGCGCAGGCAGGGCGCATCGACGGGCGGGTCATCGGGATCGAATACCAGGGAACCCATGTCGCGCTGACGGCCGAGGTCGCGGGCGGTCAGGATGTCACGGCGCTGATGCCGGACACGGATTTCCTGCAAACCCCAAAGGATCTGGGAGAGGTCATCGGCCTCGACTGGGAGGACCGGGTCGCGCACCCGCTCTCCGCATGAACAACCCAACGCAAATAACGCAAAACGCATAACAGAGAGGGAACGACCATGACGACAATTTCGAAAATTCGCTATAGCCGCCGGGCATTGCTGAAGACGGGTGGCGCGGCGCTCGCGGCCTCTGCGCTTCCGGCGCCGATGGTCTGGGGGCAGGAGAGTAAGAACATCACCCTGCGCCAGTTCGGCACCGGCGTGTCCAACCTCAATGAAGTGGCGACCAAGGTCAAAGAAGACCTCGGTATCACGCTGGAAATGACCGCGCTGGACACCGACAGCGTCACCCAGCGCGCCGCCACCCAGCCGGACAGTTTTGATATTGCCGATATCGAGTATTTCGTCTGCAAGAAAGTTTGGCCGACCGGCAACCTTCAAGCCATGGACGCCTCCAAGATCACCAATTACGACAAGATCGTCGGCATCTTCCGCGACGGTAAACTGACACCCGACAGCGAGATTGCGCAAGGCACCGCGCCGCATACTGTCGGTTTCGTTGATGGTCCGGGCGGCACCGATTTCGTCGATAGCGAATCCGGCTGGATGACGCTGATCCCAACGATCTACAACGCCGACACGCTGGGCATTCGCCCTGACCTGATCGGCCGTCCGATCGAAAGCTGGTCCGAGCTGCTGAACCCCGAGTTCAAGGGCAAGGCCTCGATCCTCGATATCTCCTCGATCGGCATCATGGATATGGCCATGGTCTGCGAGGCGATGGGCGAAATCAGCTATGGCGACAAGGGCAATATGACCCGCGAAGAGATTGACAAGACCATCGCGATCTTCACCGAAGCAAAGAAGAACGGCCAGTTCCGCGCCTTCTGGAAAACTTTCGACGAAAGCGTCAACCTGATGGCCTCGGGTGAGGTAGTGATCCAGTCGATGTGGTCGCCGGCCATCACTGCGGTTCGTTCGCGCGGGATCGACTGCGTTTATCAGCCCCTCAAAGAAGGCTATCGCAGCTGGGGCGGTGGCATCGGCCTGTCGGCCTCCCTGTCCGGTATGGAGCTGGATGCAGCCTATGAATACATCAACTGGTATCTCAGCGGCTGGGTCGGCGGCTTCCTGATGCGTCAGGGCTATTATTCGGCGGTGCCGGAGACCTCCAAGAACTTCATGTCCGAAAACGAGTGGGGGTACTGGTTCGAAGGCAAGGAAAGCACCGACATCATCACCTCGCCCTTCGGAGACAAGCTGGCCGGAGCGGGCGAAGTGCGCGACGGCGGCTCCTTTTATGACCGCATGGGCGCAGTGGCCTGCTGGAACTCCGTCATGGAAGAAAACCAGTACATGGTCCGCAAGTGGAATGAATTCATCGCGGCCTGACGCAACACCTGCGGGGGCACCTCTGCCCCCGCAACCACTTCCTGCATTTCATCAAGGACCGGACCCCGGATATGAGCAGACAGATCATCGCATGGATCCAGGCCGCGCCGATGGCGTTGGTGCTGCTTGGTTTTCTGGTGGCGCCCATCATCATGATCGTGATCGTCAGCTTTTGGGGCGCGACGGAATATTCGATCTACCCGGCGTTCCAGTTCGACAATTACGAATTCCTGTTCGGATCGCCGGTCACCTACACGGTGTTTTTCAACACCTTCAAATATGCCATGCTGACCTGGGCGCTGACGCTGGTGATCGGCTTTACCGTTGCCTATTTCCTGGCCTTCGAGGTGCGCAGCCTGAAATGGCAGATCGGACTGTTCCTGCTCTGCACGATCCCGTTCTGGACCTCGAACATCATCCGGATGATCAGCTGGATTCCCTTCCTGGGCCGCAACGGGCTGGCCAATTCGGCGCTGATCAGCTGGGGCGTCATAGACGAGCCGTTGGAGTGGCTGCTGTTCAGTGATTTCAGCGTCGTTCTGGCCTTTGTGCACCTTTACACCCTGTTCATGGTGGTGCCGATCTTCAATTCGATGATGCGCATCGACCGCTCCCTGCTGGAGGCCGCACGCGATTGCGGTGCTAGCGGTCTGCAGACCCTGTGGACGGTGATCGTGCCGCTGTGCAAACCCGGGATCATGATCGGGACGATCTTTGTCTCAACCCTGGTGATGGGAGACTTCATCACCGTGCGGTTCATGTCCGGATCGCAACGCGCCAACGTCGGGCGGTTGATCTCGAATGACATCAGCCTGCTGCAATACCCCTCGGCCTCGGCGACGGCAGTGGTGCTGCTGTGCACCGTTCTGATCGTGATCGCGCTGCTCTTGCGGCTGGTCGATATTCGCAAGGAGCTTTGATCGATGGAAACGCGCAGCCGGTCCTTTTACATCCTCGCCGCCTTTTTCGGTCTCTTCGTGCTCTTCCTCTACGGGCCAATCCTGACCATTGGCATCCTCAGCTTTCAAGGGCCGCAAGGGGGGCTGACATTCCCGATGAACGGCGTGTCGCTGTATTGGTTCCGCGATCTGTTTCAGGAACAAGCCGTCGGCGATATCTGGGGGAGCTTCCGCCGCTCATTTGCGCTGGGGCTGATGGTCATGGTGACCACCGTTGTGGTCTCGGTTCTGGGCGGCCTTGCCTTTCGTAAGCGTTTTGCGGGCTCCGGGCTGCTGTTCTATCTCGCCGTCACTTCGCTGGTGATCCCGTCGATTCTGGTGTCCCTTGGGGTCGGGTTGATCTTCAACCAGCTGGGGCTGCCGGTGCATTGGGCGAGTTCTGGCTTTGGCAGCCAGCTGACCTGGACGCTGCCCTTTGGCCTGCTGATCATGTTCGCCATCTTCAACCGTTTCGACAAAAGCTATGAGGAAGCCGCCCGCGATCTCGGCGCCACCGCCTGGCAGACCTTTGCCCATGTCGTCCTGCCGATCATCGCGCCGTCCTTGCTGGGGGTGGCCCTGTTCGGCTTCACGCTCAGCTATGATGAATTCGCCCGCACCCTGATGACGGCGGGCAGCTACAACACCCTGCCGCTGGAAATCTTTGGCATGACCACCAATGTGACCACGCCCGTGATTTTTGCTCTTGGCACGCTGACCACGGGGTTTTCGCTGGTGGTGATCGGGGTTTTCTTCCTGACCGTCTGGCTGATGGCGCGCAAGAAGGATCGCGGATCCGATGCGGGCAAGGGGATGGTCTGAACAATGCCGGTCATCGTGATCAATCCCAACAGCACCGAAGCCATGACCGCCAGCATCCTGGCCGCCGCCCGCCATACCGCGCCGGATATCCGGTTCGAAGGATGGACCTCGGTCGAGGGCCCGCCCGCCATCGAAGGCCCGGAGGATGGCGCGCGGGCAGTGCCGCCGCTGCTGGAGTTGGTCCGCAAGGCCTCGGATGCGGGCGCGCGGGCCATCGTGATCGCCTGTTTCGATGATACCGGACTGGACGAAGCCCGGCAGCTTGCCACCTGTCCGGTGCTTGGGATCGGGCAGGCCAGCTATGTCATGGCCGAGCTGATCGGCGGGCCGACAGCGGTGATCACCACGGTGCAGGCTGCCGTGCCGGTGATCGAGGCTAATATCGACGCGCAGGGGCATGCCTCGCATATCGACACGATCCGAGCCGCGAATGTTCCGGTGCTGCTGCTAGAAGATAGCCCCGCTGAAGCCGCAGCAGCTTTCACCGCTGCCGCCCATCAGCTTCCGCCCGACACCGTAAATGTAATCATCGGATGCGCCGGCGCGGTGTCGGTTACCGGCCATCTGGGCGATCTCCCGGGACTGACCGTTATTGACGGCGTGACTGCGGCAGCGAAGCTCAGCCGCGCGTTGGTCGGTTGAGCTGTGCGGTGCGGGCGGCTAGCCTTGAAAATCTATATAGCTTTCGCAGATGAGTTCAGCCGGTACATGGTTTACCGCCTTTCTCTCTAAGCTCTGTAGTCTGTCATCTGACCTGGGCCCCCAAGTTCCTCCACCTCAAGGAAAGCCCTTGGGGTCGGTTTGATGGCTTTATGCGGCCAGTGTATCCATCGTTCTTTTCTCAGAAAACTCACACGGGGCGTACTGGACGCAATACTGACGGTAACCTATGAGCGCCAATATGTTCCATCATGTGGTGGGGGAATGGAAGGAAAAGTATTGAAAAACGGGAGCTTAGGTTAGCTTCGAGTGACGATTGATGCTATGCTGCGGCTATCTGCATTGGCAGGGCTGTGTTCGTTTCTGTTAATAGCTGGCGTGGTTGCCAAACTGAGATCTTGGCGTGTGTGGGGCGCCCTAGCGCTCGGCATTATCGTGTGGGTTTCAGTTGCTTCGGTTCCTGTTTCAACATCCCTCGAGAAATTGCGATCTGAATTTCTCGAAAAGGTAAGCAAGTCAGGAAAGATTCTGTCGCATAAAATTCCTCGGTACGCCGGGGGCTGGTGAACGGTTGACGCTCTCGCCTGGGCTGGAATTCACCGAAGTTGGCGGAGTTGATGCCTCGACTTCTCAAGATCGGAAAGCTGCGGAAGATTTAGCACGGAGGTTTCATGTTCCGAACGGCTTTGTTGTTGGCATCACAGAAGGAGGGAGCATCCACCCCATCAGCAAAATCCAGCGTCACTCTCAATCAGCTCGGACCATCGCTGGCTCCACAGCCCTTGATTTCAATTGGCATTCGCTTCGCGCAGTTCGCGATGCAACCGTGCCTCCTCCTCGGCCTTGGGGGTCGAGAACCGTGCCAGCAGCAAATAGGCCGCCGGGGTCAGAAAAAGCGTCGACAGGGTTGCGAGCCCCAAACCACCGACGATCACCCACCCCAAGGCTTCGCGCGCTTCGGCGCCCGCCCCGGTTGAGAAAATCAGCGGTATCCCCCCGAGAACCGTTGACGTCATGGTCATCATGACGGGACGCAGGCGTATGGTCGAGGCATCATAGATTGCTTGATGTACATCCGCACCGCGATCCCGCAACTGGTTCGCGAACTCGACGATCAGGATGCCGTTCTTGGCCATAATCCCGACCAACATGACAAGGCCGATCTGACTGTAAACGTTGAGGCTGAGCCCGGTCAGGGCAAGGGCAAAAGCAGCACAAGCCAGACCGAAGGGCACGGTCGACATGACGACGATGGCGGAAATGAAGCTTTCGAATTGCGCAGCAAGGACCAAAAGAACGACGATGATCGCAAAGCCGAAAATAATGCCAATCCCCGAGTTCGTCTGATCCAGCGTCGCGGCCTCGGCCAGCGGAACGACCCTGTTGTTCTCGGTGATCAGATCCGCCGCCAGATCCTGCACCTGGACAAAGGCATCGCCCAGCGCAAGCTCCGGCGTCAGGCTGGCCGCGATCTCGACCGAGCGGTTCTTTCCTTCGCGGCTGAGTTCCGGAGCAACGGCGCGTTCCTCAAGCCGGACAAAGGACGACAGGGGAACCATCTGGCCATCGGACGCACGTACAAAGATGCTTTCCAGATCACCAGGATCATCAACCGGCATCGAGGTCGAGAGCATCTGGATATCATAGCTGGTGTCATCGATGAAAACCGACCCCACGCTTCGCCCGTCCAGAACGGCCCGCAAGGCATCCCCCAACCCGGAGATTTCGACGCCAAGGTCCGATGCCCGTGCGCGGTCGATTTCGATAAAGAGCTGTGGCTGCGTCGTTTCATACTCAAGCCGAACCCTGCCAAAGTAGGGGTTTTGCTGCATCCGCTCGACCAGTTGCTCGGCCACGCCCGCCAGCTGGTCGTAGTTGTCGCCCGTGATCGCAAACGTCAAGCCGCGTCCGGCGCCGCGAATTCCCAAGGAATTGCGCTGGATTACGAAGACCCGAACTCCGATGATCGAAGACAGCCCCCGGTTAATATCGTTGACGATGTCCTGTTGACTGCGGCTGCGCGCCTCCCATGGTGCAAGCGTGGCAACCATGAACCCCCTATTGTCGGCGCTATAGCCCGTAATCGAGAAGACATTGCGCAGCTCGCCGGTTTCGCGAAGGGGAGACAGCGAGCGCTCGATCTCGTTCATTTTTGCCATGGTATAATCGAGCGACACCCCCTGAGGTGCCGTGATGGACATCAGCACAAGCGATCTGTCTTCAGGCGGGGTCAGCTCCTGTTTGATACCAGAGCCAACCATAAGCGCAGTTGCCGCGAACAGCAGCGACGCCAGAACCACAATGGCCGGAGCGCCCAAGGCCATCCGCAATGTGGCTCCGTAAAGCGCTGCAAGCCGATTGCCCAGCCAGGTGATCGGTCCGCGCCCGCTGTTATTCAGCTGCACGCCATCCAGGAGGCGGCTGGCCATCACCGGGCACAGTGTCAGCGCCACAACCGATGACAGCGTCACGGACATCGCCAGTGTAAAGCCGAACTCGCGGAAAAGCCCCCCGGCCTGTCCGGGCAGGAACGACAGGGGCACGAAAACAGCCGCGAGGGTGGCCGTCGTGGTGATTACGGCAAAGAACACCTCCTGAACCCCCAGAACGGCAGCCGCGCGGGCGCCCATCCCCTCGGCGCGCCGCCGCACGATGTTTTCCAGAACCACGATGGCATCATCCACCACCATGCCCGTTGCCAGAACAAGCGCCAGAAGCGTCAGGATGTTGACTGAGAACCCCACCAAATAGATCCCGGCCAGCGTTCCGACCAATGCGACGGGAAGTGTCAGTGCAGGAATGAGGGTGGCACGGAAGCTGCGCAGGAAGAGAAAGATCACGGCAACAACAATTGCGATAGCCAGGCCCAGCGTCTTGAGTACCTCCTCGATCGAGCCATTGATGAACACCGCATCATCAGAGGTGATGAATATATCCACGCCTATCGGCAGGGTTTCATTCAACTCTGCAACCACCTGATGCACGGCTGCCGAGATTTCCAGCGTATTGCTGGTTGCCTGACGGATCACCCCGATGCCTAGCCCTGTCTGGCCATTGGCGCGCAGGATGGTTTCATTCGGCGCGGGGCCAAGGGTAACGCGTGCCACATCCCCCAGTTTGACATTGTCGCGGATCTCCAAGGCTTCAAAGGCGTCAGGTGTCGAAACAGAAGCCGTTGTGCGGACATTGATCGACTGGCGCGTACCGCTCAGATCGCCCGCCGGAGCATCATAGGCCACATCCGCTAGCGCACGGCGCAAATCCGCAAGGCTGAGCCCCCGGCTGGCAAGCTCCCATTGGTCGATATCAACCCGGAATATCGGGTCACGATCCCCATAGATCTGCAAGTCGGCAACGCCCGGTATCGAAATCAACCGGTCTTCCACCCGGTCATGCACGATTTGTGTCAGTTCCTGCGGCGAGCGGCTGTCCGAGGTCACCGCCACCCGGACCACAGGCTGCGCATTGGCGTCGGCCTTTACGATGCCGGGGGTCTCGGCATCCTCTGGCAGGGTATTTGCGATCCGGCTGACCGCATCACGGGCATCCGTCGCGGCAACATCCAGATCTACACTATCCTCAAATTCCAGCGTGACCCGGCTGCGGCCATAGCGAGATTGCGACGAGATCGTCCTGATCCCCGAAACCCGCCCAACCGCGCCTTCAATCCGGCTTGTGACCTCCTGATCAACGGTTTCCGATGACGCGCCCGGGAAATAGGTCGTCACCGTCACCACGGGGCGGTCCACATCCGGCAATTCGCGGATCTCGACCCCGAACAAGCCAGCCACTCCGGCAATCACGATCAGCGCGTTGAGCACAAAGGCCAGTACCGGCCGTTTGACGAACAAGACGGTGCCCGTGCCATGCTGCCCATGCAGAGTCTCGCCAAGTATACTCACGACGATACTCCCTTAACCGTTGGTCTCAGATGGTTCTGTGCCCTCGACAGCTTCAACCTCAGCCCCTGGCCGGATATTCTGAACGCCTTCGACGATGATGGCATCCCCGGCATTCAGCGGGCCTTCGACCAGGACAGAGCCACTGTTGCGCTGCAATATCTTCACAGCGACCCGTTGTGCCTTGCTGTCTTCGATCTTCCACAGGAAAGGCCCGTCCGAAGACCATTGCACCGATAGCGGATCCACTGCCAAGGCCATTTCGCCGGGAAACGAAAGCGCGACCGAGAATGCCATCCCAGCCCTGAGCGTATCGCCCTCGTTTTCAAGCTGCCCCTGAACCCGCAAGGTGCGGCTGTGCCGGTCGACGATATTGTCGATCGCGTTGATCTTCCCGACAAGCTGCTGATCTGGGTTCGCCAGGGGTACGACCTGCATCGGCATGCCAAGCGACAATTGGCTGATCGCCCGTTCAGGCACCCGGAAATCGATCAGGATATGCGAGCGGTCCGTGATCACCGTCAGGACATCCTGCACGGAAATGCGGTCGCCAACCTCGATCTCCGACAGACCAGCCCATCCCGAGATCGGCGCGACGATGGTTCGCTGTGCAAGGTCAAACCGGGCCTGCTCCAACGCCAGTTCCGCCGAGCGCAGTTCCAGTTCAGCCTCGCGGAAACGCACAGCTGTTACCGCGCCGGTTTTCTGCAACTGCTTGAGCCGGTCGACATCCTCCTTTGCAGCCTCCACCTGCAATCGCGCCCGTTCGACTGCGATCTTTTCGGCTGCGTCTTCAAGGTGGTAAAGCTCATCCCCCTTGCTCACATAACCGCCGGCCACAAACCCCGTCGACACGATGCGCCCCGTCGCTTCGGCGCGCACTGTAACGGATCGAATGGCCCGCCCGTCCCCGATCGCGCGCACCTGGTCATTCATCGGTTGTTGCGCAACCTCTCCCGCAACCACGCGAACCGGCCCGCGCGGACCACGTTTCGCAGCCGGTTCTGACGCTTCGTCCGAGGGAAGGGGCGCAACCTGTTCAATGATATCCAGCACGCCCCAGCGTTCGAGCAAGGGGCGCGACGCAGGCACATAGGCAGCCCAAAGATACAGAGCCCCGCACACAAGGAGCGCTCCCGCAAAAAGTTGCTTGATGAGCTTCATGGAGTTTCCTGCACTGAGTGAACTGGGGCGGTTGTCGCCACAAATTGCGTTGTGTGTATCATCGTAAAAACTGCCTACAAAAAACATGCAACTGCAAGCAAATTCTAGCCGTCCCGAAGCCTGCCGGTGTCGAGATGTCGCTTGTTTTTGCACAACAAAATACACACCACAGTATCATACTGAAAATGCGCAAACTATGCAGCTCATCAGGCTGAGTTCGTCAGCTCTGCTTCGAACAGACTTAGCGTGGAGAATTACTTTTCAAGAGCGAACACGGATAGCGATCAAACACCGGGCCAGGGCGCGCTGAGCGGTTCGCCAGATCGGGCTCGAAGCGGCTATTTTCCACGATCGACGTCAACGTCGGCTGTGCACGCTCATACCTCCCTGTGTGCCCTGCAGGTCAAACTTTTTAAAGACGGTTTTTGCGCCCAACAAACCCGGGCTCAGTGAACACTTCCTTGAGTTGTGCCGTACCCATTCCGTCACACTTTGCGCTTAAGGGTAATAGCTTTGCTCAGTCACACCGATCTCTCTGACCGCATCGATGCGTGGTATTCCTTGCCGAAACTTCACAAAAAATTCGTCAGGTTTCGGTTTCTTCGCACGTCTTGCTGTTGTTGGGCGATGGACTTGAGGGGGTGATCCAATGCATTTTAAATTGGAAAACGGTGCCTTTCTCATTGCCACCTTCCTGTAACTGCCGTTTACTCCGATGGGCCAGAGCGAAGGATGAGGCCGTTACGTGAACGCCTTCCAAATTGAAGGAACCCCGGCCGGACATCGTGACTTTTTATGGGGTCTAGGCCGTGTTTATCCAGACGAGGAGGGACTGGAGATCGCCGAGCGCAGATATCGGACTTTGCCACGTCGGTCCTGCAGAGAGTTAGGGCAGGAATGGCCGAACCAAACCGGCCATTTAGTTTCTCGCCTAATACTGCGTTGCAGCCCATCGGAGCTGCCATTCGTGCATCGTGCAGTATTTTCGTGGAGCGGGTGACGGTCGCGTGGTGTGTTTGCTGCGCGCCTTAGCCCAGTCCGCGCTCCAATAAAAATTGAAATTTCTGCGAAAAAATGGCACCATCAGCCATCATGCTCAGGTTCCTTACCGTTTTGCTGGTGGCAGGAGCAACATTCGCGTACCTCGCATCGGATCTCAGCGCTCCTTCTGCAAAGCCCACATATGTGACCGCCCCTGTGGAATTTGGACGGCTGGAGGAAACTGTGTCTTCAACCGGTACTGTGGATGCCCTTTTTACGGTGGATATCAGTTCTCAGGTGTCCGGGCGGATTACCAAAGTCACTGCAGATTTTAATGACAGCGTAGAGAGCGGCCAGCCGCTGGCGCAGATTGACCGTCAGGGATTTGAAGCGCGGGTCGCCGAGGCTGAAGCTGCTGTCAGCATTGCCTTGTCCGCAGTTGAGGTTCGCAAGGCGGCGTTGACGCGGTCGAAAGTTGAAATCGACGCGATTGGATTGGAGCGGAGTGTTCATCAGGCTCGGGTGGATAAGGCCAAGGCAGAGTGGCTCTTGGCACAGTCCAATCTTGATCGAAAAGAAGGGTTGCACCGTTCTGGGACCGTTTCAGAGGCGGACATCGACAATGAACGCACATCAGTGCTGACTGCATCCGCAGCCCTGCGGGAGGCCGAAGCCCTGATGGCCGTCAACGAGCAGAGGATTGAGACCGCGCGCGCTGATTTTGCGAGAAACCAAGCCGAACTTGCGGGTGCGCGTGCAAATGTTCCACAGCGGCAGGCCGCGTTAAAGCTGGCTGAGGTTGAACTGGAGCGCACCACCATACGCGCGCCGATAGATGGGGTGATCATAAACCGCAGCATCGAGGAAGGGCAGACCGTTGCGGCGGCTCTGGAGGCGCCGACCCTGTTTACGATCGCCAAGGCTCTCCGGAATATGGTGGTCTATGTCAGCGTGGATGAAACCGATATTGGCCGTATCCGCATCGGACAGGCGGCTGGGTTCACTGTCGATGCTTTCCCGGATCGGATGTTTTCAGGTGTTGTGACCGAAATCAGAAAATCCGCCAAGGTGATCCAGAACATTGTGACCTATACCGTGGTCCTTGAGACTGAAAACCCCGAAGAATTGCTTCTTCCTGGGATGACAGCATTTGTCAAAATAACGATCAAAAGGTCTGAACCTGGGCTCAAAGTTCCGACCAACGCACTGAGTTACACCCCAAGCACCTATTCGGGAACACCTGAAACGACTGCGGTGATCTGGCGATTGGATGAACTCGGCAAGCCTGAGCCGATGGCGGTCGTGCCGTTGGACAGCGATGCAAGCCATACGCTTATCGCTTCGGAGGAGATCGAAGAAGGCGATCTTGTCATCGGTGCCGAAATTGAACAGCCGCATGAACGGTCGCTGTTTGGGAATTGGATCGGAGCAAGGCTGTGACCACGCTGATCAAAGCAGCGCATCTTGGGCGGAGCTATAGCAGCGGCGGAACATCTATCGATGCTTTGAAGAACTGTTCCATTTCGGTCACCGCGGGGGAATTCGTGGCCATCATGGGGCCGTCGGGATCCGGGAAAACCACCTTGATGAATCTGCTCGGTCTGCTTGACCGGCAAGACGCCGGGACGCTCGACATTCTGGGCCGCCGGGCCAGCGGTCTGACGGACGCACGCAGGGCTGAAATCAGGAACAGGATCTTTGGGTTTGTGTTTCAGTCGTACAACCTGCTGCCGCGTCATTCTGCGGTCGAGAATGTCGAACTGCCGATGATCTACGCCAGTATCCGGGCCGGGGAACGCCGAAGGCGGGCAGTGAAGGCGCTGGAGGATGTGGGGTTGGCCAAACGGCAGGGCCATTATCCGCACCAGCTTTCTGGCGGAGAGCAGCAGCGCGTTGCCATTGCGCGGGCCCTGGTGAACCAACCGCGCCTGATCTTGGCTGATGAGCCAACGGGGGCCTTGGACAGTCAAAAGGGCCGACAGATCCTCGCCCTGTTTCAGACAATCAACCGTGCAGGTCACGCTGTTGTGGTTGTGACGCATGACGAACGGGTTGCCCGGCATGCGCAACGCATCCTGCGGATGGCAGATGGTGAGATCATCTCGGATGAAACCGTGCCAAACCGTCTTTGGGCTGCGGATGCTGCATCAGAGGTTCTGGTGCTGAGATGATCGTGCTGGAAAGTTTCAAAGTGGCTCTGCGGGCGCTTCAGGCGAACCTGCTTCGCAGTTTCCTGACCATGCTTGGCGTCATTGTCGGTGTGGCTTCGGTTGTCTCTATGGTCGCATTTGCAGCCGGGGCGCAGCGACAGATTTCGGAGCAGATCAAAACGCTGGGCGCGAATGTTCTGATGATCGAACCGCCCAGAAACAGCCGTGGAGCGGGGCAGGCCGGCCGCGGTGCGGTCTCGCGGCTGACAGAGGAGGACGCGGAGGCCATTGCGGCCAATATTGCTCAGATCGCTTTGACCGCTCCTGCGCTTCGCGGCAACGTGCTTGCGGTTCATAAAAACCGGAACACTTGGACAACGGTGAACGGCACCACCTCCAGCTATTTCGCAATTCGTGAATGGCCCTTGAAACAGGGGCGCTATTTTTCCCAGCAAGAACAATCCGGAGCGGGAAAAGTTGCGGTGCTGGGGCAATTGACGGCCGAGCAGCTTTTTGGCGACACGGACCCGATAGGGCAGGTCATTCGCGTACTGTCGGTTCCCTTTGAAGTGATTGGTGTGCTGTCAGAAAAGGGCACCTCGGGTTGGGGGCGAGCGCAGGATCAGGTTGTTTTTGTACCTATCCGCACAGCAAAGCAAAGGCTGATCGGCAGCTCCAACGCGGTTCACCGGAATTCAGTTGAGTACATTCTCGCAAAAGCGGTCTCTTCCTCTGCGGTCCCGGTGGCAGAAAAGAGAATGACGGCTCTCCTGCGGCAAAGGCACAGGATTGGTTCGGGGGCGGCCAACGACTTTCTGGTTTCGGACCCGGCCTCAATGATGGCGGCTGAAAATGCCGTAAAGAGAGCGTTAGGCTGGCTGTTGTCGGGCATTGCATCGGTATCGCTGATCGTGGGGGGGATCGGCATCATGAATATCATGCTGGTGTCTGTGACGGAGCGCACACGTGAAATCGGCTTGAGGATCGCAATTGGTGCCAGCCCAGGGCATGTGCAGCTGCAATTTCTGATGGAGGCTGTCTTGCTCTGTGTCTTCGGTGGGGCGATTGGATTGGCGATCGGTGCATCTGCTGCAGTATTGGTGGGGCAATTGGCTGGCTGGCCGGTCTTTTTGAGCCCTCTATCCGTCATTGGCGGGGTGGCGGTTTCAGCAGTGGTCGGTTTGATATTTGGTTATTTTCCGGCGCGCAAAGCATCCAAAATGGATCCGGTCGCAGCCTTGAAATTTGAGTAGGCACCAAACTACGCAGGGTGGGCGCGCTGCATGGAGCAACGGGAGCGACCGAAGGCAACCCAGCCGCCGGATACAGCAAGAGCCCCCAAAGGGGCTCTTGTTCAAAAGGCTCAAACGTAAATGTCAGCTGGGTTGGCCCACATTGCACTGATCACCGACTTCGGTGCCTGGAGTTTTGCCGTTGCCAAACGGATCGTTGTTGGGACCCGGGTCTTTGGCTGTGGTCCGGAAAACGGATCCTGGCGGAACGCACAAAGCTTTACGGCCGTTGGTTTTGGTTCCGTCAGGATAGGCGTTTGCATTGGGTTGGCCGCCGGTATCTGCAAATGCCATGCTTGAGGTGCCAAGTGCCAGTGCCCCGGCCGCAATAAGTGTGACAAGTTTCATGATAACCTCCCAGTTTTGTGAATACAGGCCGCAAGATTTGCATAATTCCGGGAGTCCAACATCGCTCACCCGAGTGAGTATCCGCGGCATTTTTCTAACTCGAATGGGGTATGCGTTCTCGTCAGACGCAGGCCGCGGTAGCCGCCGCAGTATCTGACTGGCAGGCACGTCTGGGTTTCAAGGCTAGAGGTTACTGCTCTGCTCGGCCAAATTACTCCCGCGATCCGAACGCGTTAGTAATCGGCATGGGCTAACAATGCCACCAGTTCTGCCTGTCGGTGGGTGTTGGTTTTCTGGAAGATAGAGCGCAGATGGCTGCGTGCAGTCCAAATCGATATATTCAGCTGTTTGGACGCTGCTCTCAGGCTTGCACCCGCTGCAAGCCGGATTGTGACCGAGGCTTCGGCAGGCGTCAGGTGATACTCCTGCTGCAGGAACTCTTTGAAATAGTCAGAGGCGTGTGCGACTTCCCGGATATAGAGCAACGCATGCGCCCCATTTAGCTGTTCGCGCAACTGAATGGGCACCGGCACAGCATCAATGTACAGGACGCGGCCCGTCTCAGTTTCCAGCTTGACCGGGGGCGGCAAAGGGGTACTCCCCTGCTCACCGAAATCCAGGGAGGCTTGAACAAGCTGCGAGAGTTTTGCTTTCTGGTGTGGGTCACAGAGATGGATATTCCGCCAATTCAGCATCACTTGCCACAGCGGCTCTTCGGCGCAAGCCTCATCAAATGACACCGCGTCACCATTTTCATTCAGAAAAATGATACAGTGGCTTTTGTCACCCAAAAGCGTAATCCACTGGGATAACGAAATAAAACTCATGTCGCATGTCCCAAGCCTGGAGTGTTTCATCCAGCTCGACCCAGCCTCATCTCGAGCGTGCAATCTGGTTTTTACCCACTGCTCACAGTGTGATTGCATCAGGCCAGCCAGTATCCGCTACCGCCTGCGATTGGAGGCGGACGAGAAACGAGGGGGCCGAGATGTATTGTGATATCTTAACGATAAATCAAGCCGCGATTCGTGTAAACTGACCCAGCCTTCTGCCAAGTTTCCCTATGGCGGCGCGAGTGGCGGACCCAAGGGGACCGGGCAGCAGGGGCAGGGCCGGAGCCGCCAGAGACATGTCGGCTGCGACCTTTGCTACTCGACGAGCTACCCATACGCTTTTTCAGAAGACGCAGCTCCGGTGCCTGCTCGGCAACGACCTCTTCCAGATCACCCGCCTCCCTTCGCAGATCCGTGGTCTCACTCTACATCGCCGCCCGCGCCGCGTCGCCCGCCAGGCGTTTCTTCCCAGCCTCGAGGAATTCATTGCACCAACTGTAGTAGAGGCTCAGAGCAATGCCCTCCGGGCAGCACATTTCAGCAATGCTGCGTGTAGACTTGTCGCGTTTCTGCGCCGCCCCAAGTGCTCGTTTTCCTCTCTGGACCTGTCGCGGACTGTGCCACTCCTTTGGGTGTCGGAACGTGGGGAGAATTCTACAATCGGATAGGCTGATGCCCGGCATCTTCCGCCGCGCGCGGAAGATTGATGAAACCGAGACACGTGCGAAGATTGTTGACCGAATGATGGAACAGGGCCGGAAGCTGTTCAGTCGTTCCGATTTGCCCCAGAAGGTCGAACAGGAGGAGCTCGATATTGAGAGAGCGCGGGAATGATAGAAAACTGCCGTTCCCCACAGGCCTGGATTTTACGCCCCCGAAACCTCGTGACCTGCTCCCGGTACAGGGACAACTGTAGGAAAGTTCAAGCTGACCGGCACGCCAGGCTGATCAGGCGAAGAATCCGGCGGTGCTCAGTCGTTTTCGAAGAGCTTCTGAAGCGTAGGCTCGGTACTCGACCCGCTTTCAGGGAACCTGCCAAAATCATCTTGCGACGATGAGCCTGTAAGTCGGCGTGCAGCGAAAGCGAGGTAGGTGAAGAGCCAGAAATAGGGGCTTGTCGAGGGGCCGAATGAATCGCTCGACATGTTCGCCGCGATATAGACCAGGGTGCTGAGCGACAGTCCGATGCAGATCATCCGGGCCGATGTCGTGCCCCGTGTCGCGCGTAGCATTCCGAGGATTGACCACAGGCAGAGGGTCACCACCGCGCCGATCATGATCGCGACGCTCAGCAAGCCCGGCGCGCCAAGGGTGCGCATGTAGTCCAGAAACAGGTTGTGACTGTGGGAAACGTCGGCTTGACGGTAAAAAATATCGATGCGCTGGCTCGCTCCCTGGCCGAGGAACGGATCGGCGAGAAACTGGTCGATACTGTAGCGCCACAGGAACCCCCGGGTCATCAGGGATTCCAGCTCTTCCTGACTGTAGAGGAACTGGGACAGAAGCCCCAATGCGCGCGGGTTGAGAACGTTGAGCGCGAGAATGCCAAGCCCCGTCATCACAAGGGTGACGACAAGGTATAGAGCCATCATGCCGATCCGTCTGACACCGGAATATGCAACGATGGCATAGGCCAAGAGCATCGTCAGGATCGACGCCCAGGCCAGCATCAGATTGGTCTTGGAGCCCGACGCCAACAACCCAAGCAAAATCAGGAACAGGCAGAGTATCCGGAACGGGCGCCGCCGCCGCACGGACATAAGCAGCGCCATGAGGGCCGGGATCGTGGTGGAGATCGCCATGCCGAACTGATTTGGGTTCTTGAACATCCCTGCGGCGCGGTCGGTTCCCTTGAAAACCATCTGGTGCAGCGGTGCGATGTCATAAGCGATCAGGCTCAACAGCGCGGTCGCCGCCAGCGCAGCTGCAATGATGTCAATGTAACGCAGGATTTGCTGCCGTGTGACCGTGCTACGGACAAGGAGATAGATTGCGAAACCGGAAACGAGGGTGGACAGATAACGGCTCGCCCGTAAGGGTTGGGCGGCCCCGAAGGTCGACAGCAGCGACCAGACGATGAGAAACCCGGCACAGGCAAGAACAATCGCGATGGTGCGCGTGGCCGCGACATCGAACGGCGTGCGCCGGGCCCGGGCGGCCTCGAACCAGACCGGTAGCCCGACCAGCATCACCCCAAGGGCCAGCGGCGCCCCGGCGGGAAGGCTGACAAGCGCCGGGGCGGCAAGCAGCGCGACATAAAGATACGCCACATAGGCAGGGAGAGGGGCTGCGCTCGATCGGCGCGCCAGCGTGAGGGGCCGCCCTGCCGGAAAGGGCCCTGCGCCGCTGCCTGACGGCCAATCAGACCCGCGCACGTTCATTGCGCTTCCATTCGGAAATCCCCGCGAGACCCACTCCCACGAAGATACTCAGGGTGAGAGAGATCGCCAGCACCACCATCTTGTTCGGCGAACTGGGCAGGGTTGGAGCCACGGCATCGGCGACGATGCGCAGGTCGGAATGGCTCTGCGGGGCGTAGCGGGTGGTCTCAAGCTGGCTCAGGTATTCCTGATAGGCGCCGTCATAAAATATTTTGTCACGCCGCGCCGCCTGAAGCGCGGACCAGGTCTCGCTTGCGACATAGGCGTTCAGCTGACTGATCTGGTCGCGGACGCTTTCCTGTTCGGCGACCGTGGTTTCAAGCTCCACTTCGATTGCACTGGCGGCGAGGCGAACTTCTTGCCTGAGACTGGCTTCGAGTGTCTTGATGCTGTCGGTGATGGCAGACACGGATTGCGGCTGGGAGCCGGGCTGCTGCTGAATCCCGGCAAGCCGGTCCCGGGCTTGCGCGAGCTCGGTAAGCAGCTGTCGGCTGGCCGGGCTGTCAAGGGTGATGACCGATGTATCGCCCGTGCGTTCATAGGCTGCGATCAGCGACAGCTTGGTCTTCAGCGCTGCCGCCTTGGCCTCGAGCATCGAGAGTTGCTGGCGCAGGGCGAAGGTTTGCTGTTCGATCTGCTGTGGGTCGGCGGCCACCCTGCCGGTTCCGCGCAGGAGAGACCGGACATTGCTGTCGGCCTCGGCCGCCTTCTGCCGCGCGCGTGCCGCAAGGGTTTCCAGCTGGGCGATCCGTTGCATCTTTGCCTCTTCGTCGCGGGCCAGTGCCCCGGCCAGGTGGGCGCGCGCAAACGCATTGGCGATATCCGCCGAAAGCGCCGACGACACCGAGCTGTAACGCAGTTCGATGAGCCGCGTATTCCCCTTGCGAGAGACACTCAGACCCTTCCTGACCTTGCCGATTACCATCGGCATCGGATCAGCGGGTTCGTCAGGACTGGCGCGTCCGGCCCATTGCCTCAGCGTGTCGACCAGCGCCGCAAGGGTGCTGGCCTGAGGTGCGAATTCCGGCAGAGTAGCAAGATCGAGTTCGCGGATCACGGCAGCGGTGGTTTCGTCTGAGCGGATCAGTTCGGCGTTGGTGTCGAGGTCGATCGCCGTTCCCAATTCGGAGCGCAGATCGCCCCCGGTGACGGACCCGAGATAGAGCGAAACACGCGCTGCATACATCGGCGTGGAGAAGACGATAATCGCCAGCGCCAGAAAAATACCGGCAGCGAGGCAGATCAACAGTGTCTTCGCTTGCCGTCGAACCGCCGCCAGAAAGGATGCGATGGTCGGCGGAGTTGCCTGCCATTCGAATTCGAGAGGATCGTCTGGTAAGTCGGAGCCATCCATTGCTTCCCTGCCTTCAGTTTCTTGTTCTCCGTCCCCGCGCACCCTTCGCACCAGCCTGATGAAAGATTCGGCGGTGGGCGCCTCGTAGAGCCAGTAGTTGTCGAGCGGATCTTCGGTTTGTTGTGACCCTTTCATTGCGTTTCTATCCCCTGCTTTCCGGGCTCCACGGCCATGCCGGGGGGCAGGACGTGAAGTTCGACGATATCCCCTGGCATCAGGGCCATCGCAGGCTTGGTCTGAGCCCGGGCGAGCGTCACGCCGTTTCGGGTCACCGTGGCCGTTGGTTTGATCCCGTAAAGCTGCCGCAGCGGGTCTCCGGCACTTGCCGTCAGGGTCGCCAGGTTGGCCTGCCGCTGTTGGGCGCTGGCCACGGCTTCGCCTAGGTCCTTCCAGGCGGTGATGCGCGCATCGCTGTCGATGGCGCTGATTTCAGCTGAGAGCTTCGCCGCCTCGGCGCGGGCTTCTTCCAGGGTGACGTCGATCTGCAACGCCCGGCTCGCCGTGACCAGAGCGGCGCGGCGCACCTCGGAAACGCGCGACATCGGCGCCAGTCCCTTTTCCTGCAGCGCGCGGATGTCTTCGAGATCCTTCTCGTCCATCGCCGCGCCGTTGTCCTCGTTCTGCTTTTGCTCACTCAGGACGCCGATGCGCTTGCGAACCCTTTCGATTTCGTCCTGCAAGTGTTGTTTCTGCGTCTCGATGGCCACGCGGGTTTCTTCGAGGATAGACCGCTCGACGCTGACGATGCTGTTGATCGCGGGGATATGGGCCACAAAGATGCGTTGGTAATCCTGAGGCGTGTCGGTCCCGAGGAAGGTTTTCAGGCGCCATATCCGGGCGTATTCATTGGCCAGCGCGGTCACGGCGGCCGCAATTTCGTCGCTGGAGGCCAGTCGCTGGGTATCGCGTGGCGGTCCGCTGCTTGCCAGCGTCATCACGTGGTGCAGGGTCATGCCGCCGCGGAACGGGATTTCATGCGCGCCACCGGCATCTCCCGAGACATAGATCGGCCGGTAAGAAGCCACAGTAACAAGAACCTGATTGGTTTCGATGATCTGGGGCAACCCGCCACCAGGAGCGACTCGTCGGGTCAGGCTCATCTCGGCATAGGCATCGGCGGTCTTACGGCGGACGTCGTCAAGCGTTCCCCCGCCTACAGCGATCGGTCCCACCAGCGGGAACCAGGCCGCGCCACTCATTTCGATCGGCACGTCGACATTCAGTTCCGGCGCTCCCACGACAAGCAGGCGCAGCACGTCACCCGGGGCCAGCCGATAGTCATCGGCCGCGATCGGGAGTGCCGTCAGCAACAGCGCCATGAGGGAGAGGACAGCTGCAAGCCATGTTCGGGTCTGGGGCTGCGACCGTGTTTCGGCAGGGCGGTTTGGTGCGGTATTCATCACAGGACCTTCCAGATCACGCGGCGGACGGATCGAACAACTTCGTCAAGAGGCTGGTCGGCGTCGATTTCCGCCACCAGCGTTTCGTCGGGAAAACGAAGGGCGCGGACCACGTCGATCCGGCTTTCGATTTCCTCAGCGCTCATCTCAGGGCGACGGGACAATGCCACCTCGGGTGAGGCGATGAGCTTGATCACGACGTCAGGTGGGTAAAGCCGGGCGTCAGCATAGGCGCGGGCTTCCCACCGTGCCAGCGCCTGGGCGAGGCGGGAAGACGAGCTTGCAACGCGGCCAAGCAGGCAGCCATCGTTGAAGCCTTGGAACTGGTCTTGCGGGTAGCGATCGCAGATGACCACCAGGCCACGGTTCCGGGCGCGGATCATCCGCCGCAGCTTCGCGCGTTTCTCAAGGCTGAGGCTGAGCGCCCAGGGGATCAGCGCGACGGCCCTGAGACGCCCACGCAAACCGCTGCGGCGCTGGCTTGGCGTGCCGCTCACGGCGCGTCGGTCGACAAGGCGCCGGGCGATCTGCAGTGGCAGTCGCAGCAGCGAACCGGGACCGTCGCCGCTTCCGAAATAGATCGGAACCACGTCGAGTTTCTGTCCAAGCCAGGACATCGTGTCGGCGCGCATCGTCGACTTGCCCGCTCCGTCGGAGCCGAGAAAGGCGACAACGATACCGCCCCGTGGCGATGTGCGGCGCAGCGGGATCGCCCAGTGAAACCGCCTGCGGCTTAATCCGCCGAGAATCCAGAAGATCTCCCGCACCTTCATGAACAGCGCTGCCGAGATGGCGCCGTAGGTCCGATGCGGGCGCAGTGCGGCGCGCACCACCGTGGCAAAGGCCGCACGGTCGGAATGTCGGGCCCCGTCTGCAAGGATACGGCGCAGTGGCGCTTCGGTCTTCGGTCCTATCAGCCTGGCAGCGAGCGAGACAACCGCATCAGCTTCAGCGCGCTCGACCAGCCAGGCGAACTCGCGTTCGAAATCATCGTTCCCGCCTTTGACACGGAGCCATGCGGCAACGGTTGTTCTGATCCGGCGCTTGAGGGCGTCGCGGACGAGAAGCAGCAAAAGCTCCATTTCGGGGGCGGTGACATAGGCGCCGTGAGTGGGGTCAAACCTGCGCGTCGCGAGGGCCTGCGCTTCCCAAGGCAAGCGGTAGCCTTTGAGGTGCTTCTGACCAAGCGTGAGGCGGTGATGCAGGTGAAGGTGAACCAGCGTTCCGGTCTCGTCGTCAACGGCGAGATAATCCTCGACCGCCGGATAGGCGGTAAGCGCGGTCGCCTGGAACCGGCGGAAACCGCTTTCGGCCAGGATGCGCTGCAAATCGTCGCCGCGCCACGGTTCCACCAGAACGTCCAGATCCGTGAGGCCCCGCATCCCGGCACCGAGGTGTTCATTGCTTTTCCAGTGGCAGTACTGCAGGTCGGCAGCATGCAGGCGTTCAAGAAGATGCTGCACTACCGCGAGGCCGATTTCGGGTACCGGCGCGCCGTCCCAGGTCGCGCTTTGCAGCAGATTTTCACGATCATCCTTCATCACGATACCCGCCTTTGAAGCAGTGCGATGCCGCGCCGCATGCGCATGGGGCCGACATTGGCGAGGGCGAGCAGCAGGCGCTCTCGATCCGGCCCGAGAAAGAGCTGCGGGCGCATCCAGATCAGAAGCGGCACCAGCAGCGCGGCAACCAAGATAGTGCCCCCGACAACCGGAACCGATCCCGCGCCGGTCCCCCGCAGGCCGGTTGCGATGGTGAAGCTGCTCCCGCCGAGGATCAACGCGAGAAGCGCGCCAGGCAGATGCGCCTGGCCGAAGGTTCGCCAGTTCATGGCGGACAGGCGCAGGCTAAGCTGCGCCATCATCAGGAAATTGAGGGCGAGGGCGCATAGGACACCGATCGCTACGCCGATCAGCCCCCACTGCTGCCCGGACAGCGCACCGACAAAGACCGCCATGGCGAACACACCCTGGCGCCAGGCCCGGGCATATACGGCGCCGGTGGCGCGCACGATGGAGTCGCTGATCTTGGAACTGGTGCGGAACAGCATCCCGAGGGCAAGGAAGCGCAGCGGCACCGCCGCGCTCGCCCAGTTCGGCCCCAGCAGGATGTGCACGATTTCGGGGGCGAGGATGGCAATGACGACACCCGCAGGCAGCATCACCGTCGCACAGGCGAAAATACCGCCACGATAGGCTCGGGCCAGACGTTCGGGCTGGCTCTGGACGCTGGCCATGGTCGGGAACAGCACCCGGTCGAGAGCCTGCCCCACCAAGATCGCGGGCGCGGCCATAAGTTGATAGGCATGACCGTAGAGCCCAAGAGCCACCGGTCCAAGCCAGCGCCCGACGACCATGTTGTCGGCCTGGGACGCGAAGTAGTTGCAAAACTTGGCGATGGTGAAGCCCGTGCCGAAATAGAGAAGCTCACCGACGGCACGCGCTTCCAGCATGAGCCGGTTTTCATGCGGTTGGCCGAAAAGCAGTATCAGTGTCCGGGCGATATTCTGCGTCAGGTAGGCGCCGACCAGCGCATAGACACCGAAGTCCATCAGCGTGAGTACCGGTGCCACCACGATGAAGCCGAGCCCGAAAGCCCCCGCCTCGACCAGTGCGAGCCAGCGAAAGCGGAAGGTGCGAAGGGCTAGCGCCTCAGCCACCGTCGCGAGGCCGCGTAGTGGGAAACCGAGTGCCATGATCCGCACCACTCCCGCCAGTTCGGGCATCTGGAAGAAACTGGCGATCGCATCCGCCAGGAGATAGGCGACCAGCCCCACGACCAGCCCCATCGCTACCGACAGCGTGAACCCTGTGCGGATATGCCGGGGCTCAAGCGCGGGGCGCTGAACGATGGCTGGGCTGACCCCGAGTTCGGAAATGATCGCGCAGAAGCCGCCGACGACCATCGCCGCCGCGAAGAGGCCGAACTGTTCCGGCGCCAGCAGCCGCGCCAGGAAAATGATCGCGATCACCTGCAACAGAGCCCGCGCGCCGACCGCCAGCGAGGTCCAGCCAAAGCCGGAAATCGTCGTTTCGGTGAGTTTTCGCCCGCCCGTCATCGCGTCACGCTCCGAAAACACGGGGGATATTGGCTTTGGTGCCAGTTACCCGCTGGCCAGTCACCGGTTTCTCCGTCACCCGCTGGCCTGTCATGCAATGGCCCAATCGCTGTGCAGGTTGATTTCAAACAGGCGCCCGTCCGGTTCCTGGTCGTAGCCGTAATCGACGGCATAAAGCGACATCTTGTCCCCGTCATTCGGGTCGCTGCTCGGCGCGAGTTCGAGCCCCTTCAGCTTTGGCTTGCCGCCAGTGATCGGGCTTCTGTAATCATTCAGCAGGTCGGTCGAGGCGAGAATGTTGCACTCGCGATCAACTTCAAAGATGGTGCCGCGCGTGCTGCCGCTTGAGATATAAAAGACATCCTGCGCGGCATCGTAGGCCAGCCCCTCGGTATCTTCGATTTCGCTGGGCAGAACGGTCCGTTCGATCAAGTCGCCGGTTGCGGACAGTTCGACAAGTTCCCGGTTCGCCCCGTTGAGCAAAAAGATATGGCCCGTCGCAGGATCGATCACCGGATCTTCGGCGTCTTGGATGTCGAGCGCGCCCACGTCGATTTGACCGAGCAGGACCGTCGGGTCGTTTGGATCGGTGATAAAGATTTTGTTGGCGTCGTCGTCGGTGATGTAAAGAAGGCTGTTGAACGGATTATAGGCCACTCCCGTCGGCTCATCGGTGTAGCTGATCAGGGAGAAGGCATCGACATATGTCCCGTCCAGCCGCGTCGCGAATAGGTTCACGGAGCTGAAATACGGGCTTTCGTTATGCTCGGAATCCACGATGAACAGCAGGTCGAGCTCGGGCACATAGGCAATGCCGGAAGGATCACCTGATCCATAGCCCGAGGGGTCGCCTGGGAAATAGTCGGTCGTGTTATGGATTGCGACGACGGCGGGGGAAAGGGGCTGCACCACAGCGTCGTTGTCGATCACAGCAACCGAAACGCTGGACGTCCTGCCATCATAGGCAGTGTCGGGGCTTGAGGTAGTCAGGATCAGGGTGAAATTCTCTGTCCCTTCGGTAATCGTGTCGTCCATCGCGCTGAGCATGATCGTTTGCGGTGTCTGCCAGTTTTCGGAGGTGAAGGTCAGGGTTTGGGGCGTGAACCCGATATCGTCGGGACCCGAGGTCGAGACTGTGATCGTCACGTCCGCAGTTGGCGCAGTTTCCAGCGAAACCGACAGGCTGTCTCCTTCTCCGTCCTCGGTGACGATCGTCGATCCGTCGCTTTCGGTGACCGTGATGCCCGGCACCGGATCGGTCGGGATAGAGTAGGTCACCGACAGGATCGGGGCGGTGCCGCTCTCGGATGATCCGAAGCGCAAACCGTTGTCGCCGCCGACAGTCATCAGCCAGCCATTGTTGGCCAACCCATCAGACCACGCTTGCAGACTCTGCGTCACATCAATCAGCTCAGTCCCCTTATTGAGACGGCTGAGCACAACATCGGGGGAGGAAAATGCCTCCACGTCATCCGTCTGAATGCCGTTGCCGAAACCGTTCCAGGTTATGTCCGCCTGGCTGGTCCAATCCCCCGCCATGAGGTGGAACGCCACCGAATCCCTGGTGCCGTTGGACAGCACAAGCGTCAGGGTCGCCGAGGTGATCGTCGCGCCAAGTGGAATCTGCCCCGGCCCGTTTCCGAAGATCTCCGAGAACCGGATGAGCCCCTGCATCTCGCCGCCTGCCTTGTCGGCGCCATCGACATAGACAACGGGCTTGGTGTCATAGCTTCTGTCCGCGCGGCTTTCCCGGATGTAGGTGTCGATCGTCCCCAGATATCCCCCGACATTCTGCTGGAAGCTGGTTGTGACCTCTGCGGCATTCTCAGCCGCAGGAACATAAGCCGCGGCGGCTTGCTCGATCATCGTATAGGTTGGGGCAACGTCATCCTCATGCAATTGGACGCTCCGGTCGGTGCTGCCATTGCTGCCGAACAGCCAGCCGAAACTCTCAATGCCATAAGACCAGCTTTGCAGGCTCCGCATCACCTCAATGACACCGGTGCCGGAGAAAAGACCGCCGGAGGAGCGGTGCGCGCTGCTGTTATCCGTCAGACTGCAAACGCCGGTGGTGTCCCAGTTCCAGTTTGCCAGGCCGGTCCAAATAGAGGAAATTATCGGTCCGAACGGGATTTGGTCTTCACCGTCCCCGAATGCATTCGAGAAGTTGACGAAGCCCAGTGTTTCGCCCGGAGAATTGTGGAAACCGTCGACGTAGACATCGGGGGTGGAATCATAACGGTCATCCGACGCATTTTTCCAAATAAAGGCGTCTATCGGGTCATCAAAGTCATATAGATATTTCTGATTTGCAGTTGTCGACATTTTTTCACCTATTTAACAAGCAACATTTTCCCGAACCCAAAGGCAAAAGTAAAAGGCTATACAATTGCCATGTTTCCGAGAATCTGAGAAGGATTTTGCATCAGGGCGCTTTTCGAGAACCCGATGACTGGTTTTTTTTGGGTCAAAGGATGAGGAATTGTGCGTCGTGTTGCGCCGATTATTGTTATGCATGCAGCCCCCTTTCTTTCATGCGCCGACGTGGCACCCGTCGGGTCCCGTCTGCCAGGAGCTGCGTCACGATCTGGTGCGCTGTCTCGTCTGGCCTTGCGGTGCCGTCGACGGTGATGATCCGGGGCGCGATGCCGCGCGCGTGGCCGACTGCCGTTAGGGTGTTGAGAAGAGACCGGCGCAGGAATTCCGCTTTCTCCCACGTGCGTTCGGCGTCGGTGGCGTCTCGGACTTGCAGCCGCGAATGCTTGGAGTGCCGGGCCGCAAGGCGGTCGGCGCAAATCGTTGCTGGGGTTGCGACCGATACGTAGATGCGGCTGTCGGTGACCGCACTAGATAACCCGTCACCCATCAGCGCCTGGGTGTCGCCATTCAGGGCGCGCAGCTGGACCGACCAGAGCGCTTGCAGCAACCCCTGATCAAGGACGGCGCTGGTGCCGTGGCGGTCGAGGCGGGCATAGAACGCCATGATCGTGGCAACGGTGGAGACGGCGCGGAGCTTGTCTCGCAAATGCGGCTGCTGGATCGCCAGAGTTTGTCTTACTGCGTTGCGGCTGCCGCCGTCATGGCCAAGGTTGGATAGGATTAAACGCAGCTTCGCGGCCGCACGGGTTGTTTTGGCTGCTTCGTCCCTGAAAAAATCGGGGGCGAAGATCAGGTCAGGGTGTCTGCGTGCCAGTGCCGCGTGAACTTCGCGCGCAACAGTCGTCTTTCCCGACCCGGGCAGGCCGAAAAACTCGATCTTCAGCCCACGCATCAGCCCGTGTCCCGGCGCGGTGGCAATCCTTGATCGCTGCGAGTGAGGCAACTGGTTCATGCCGGGGCCTCCCTGAGCAGGCTGCGCGGCAGCAGCTCTTCGTAAATTTCAAGCGTCCGCCTCGCCATGAAATCGGCATCCCAACGGTCCAGCGGCGTGGCGCGGGCTTCGGCAGCCATCGCCGCCCGCCGCTCGGGAGACGAGACAAGCTGTCCGAGCCTTTCACGGAAACCATCCCAGTCTTCCTGGGGGACAATGAAACCGTTCACGCCATGGGAAATGATCTCTTCGATGCCGGGCAGATCGAACAGGACAACCGGCCGCCCCACTGTCAGGGTTTGCAGCACCGTTCGCGGCAATCCTTCGCGCTCGGCGGTGTGGATGCAGATATCGGCCATGGCGATGATCCGTTCGGGATCGGTGCGGTATCCAAGCAGCGTGACCTGGTTTTCAAGGTCGAGTTCCCTGATCGTGTCCTCAATCGCTGACCGAAGATGCCCATCCCCTGCAAAGACGAGGTGCAGCTCCGGTAACTGTTTGAGAAAAATTGCGATTTCCCGCAGGAGTTCGAGGTGCCGTTTGCGCGGTTCAAGCACGGCAAGCATGGCGATGACGACCGGGCGAGGGGCGTCTGAGCCGAGCCCGAGAAGATCGCGCCAGCCCTCTGGTGGCACGGCTTGCCGAAACCGCGACAGCTCGAATCCAGAGGGGACGACAAAGTGCTGTCGGCTTGCGCCGACTTTGTGGTCTTGGCAGGCGCGCCGCATCCCCTCGCTGACATGGATGAAGCCATCGGTCATCCGCGCCGTGGCCCGTTCGAGCCCGAGATAGACGGCCTTTTGGGCTGGTCCGACGCCGAGAAATGGCAGGATATGGACGCCATGCACGACAAGCGGAACACGGGCCGATGCTGCGGCGAACCGACCGATGATGCCGGCCTTGGACTGATGCGTATGCACCACGTCGGGCTGGATCTCCCTCAGCAGACGACGGATTTCGAGGAAAGCAGCCGGGTCCTGAACCGGGCTGAGGTTTCGTACCAGGTTGGGTACCGCTACAAGCTCTGCTCCCGGGGCAAGCGCCCGTGCGAATTCGGGCAGGACGTCACGGCCATGGATAAGGATCACCTCATGCCCGGCCGCGACATGGCGGGCGGCTGTCAGCAGCGTGTTCTCCTCGGATCCGGCGCGAAGAAGGCGGGTAAGGATATGGACGATCTTCATTCCACCGCCCCGCTCTTGTGTGTCTCAAGCGTTTTCAAGGTCAGGCCCCCGTCATCCGGAGAGCCGCCGGCAAGGTCATGAACAGGATCCTGAGATCCTCAAGAAGCGACAGGTTATTAGAATAGAGATGGTCGAGTTCGACCCGTTCTTCGTAGCTGATATCGTTCCGACCCGAAATCTGCCACAAGCCAGTCATGCCGGGACGTACGCTCATGTAGCTGTCGATGACATGCCGGTAGAGCGGCAGTTCATCCTTGGTCACCGGGCGTGGCCCGACGAGGCTCATATCCCCGCGAATGACGTTCCAGATCTGCGGCAGCTCGTCGAGGCTCGTCTTCCGCAATATCCGGCCCAGGCGCGTGATCCGCGGGTCTTTGCGCAGTTTGAAATCCCTGTTCCATTCGGCTGCTGCTGCCGGATCTTCGCGCAAAAGCTTCTTAAGGCGGGCCTCCGAGTCAGCGACCATTGTGCGAATTTTGAAGCATGGGAAGGCGCGGCCATTCTTGCCGACGCGGCGGTGTGAGTAGATCGGCTTGCTTCCATCGATGGCGACGAAGGCCGCCAGAATCAGGATGAGGGGCAGAGCTAGTGGCAGGAGCAGGAAAGCGCCGACGATGTCGAAGCACCTTTTGCCCCACAGCGCATAGAGATGGGTCGGCGTCGTTCGACCGAGTTTTCCGATAGGATTGGTGCCTACGGCGGGGGCATAACTCGTATTCGAATAGCTGAAATAGTTCTTGTCTTTGGGTACGCGAAACATAATACATCTCCCCTTGGCGAGGAATTGTACTTCCAACGCCAACTAAAAGCGTTCAACGCCAAATAAAGGCGTTCCCGCGATACGCGAAGTGTCGCATGCATTTTAGATTTGGAGTGATTGCAGTCGGATCCGAAGATTGATCCGTAATCTCTTATTGTACTTTTTAATTCACCGTAAACGCTCGGCAAAAGAAGGGCCGAGATAGTTTCTTCGATTTACGGGATTGCGCCTGTATTATTATTATACGGAAAGGCTCAAGCAAATTAGTGAGCCCCGCAATCCTCCGTAGAATTAGTCACAGTTTCTAAACGGTGACAGACTTCCCAGAATGAGTCAATCATTTAGTCATAAATTTGACACATATCTGACATATTCCTGTCGCAATCTATTTGAGTGGGATGTCCGGGTAAGGATATGTGGGTGCAAACCGAAGCATAGACGTGCGCAAGGAGTGTCAAGGGGGAGACATCGTGATCGATGCGTGTCGAGCGTCCCGCTGACAGCCACTGATTGAGCCGATTGGACGGGGTTCAGGATGCATTGAGTTGCAGAAGTATGTGACGGTTGCGGCCAGGGCGATTGGCGAGAAAAAGACATTCGGGCAACGGTCATAGTTATTTGTGACGCGCCGCCAGTCCTTCAGCCTTCCGAACATGATCTCTATGTGGTTGCGCTGTTTGTCGCGGTGCTTTTCGTATCTTGCTGTAGTCTGTTGTTGCTTCCTGCCTGGGGGGCAGGTGCGGATCCCGTTATCTTGCAACGCTTCTCTGAATCAATCGGCGTTGTGCCCGCGATCACCAAGACGCCAATCCAAATTTGATGAGCCCGGCACGCTGTCACGAACAGGTTCAGTGGGCGTCCTTTGCTGCCGCAAACTGCGTGCAGTTTCGTGTTCGTGTCGCCCTTGGTGCGTCTGATCAGGCGGCCACGCCTCTTGTTGTTTCGACGCCTAGATATCCGCTTTGAACCCATCTGAGGCTTATCCATGACATTGATCCAGAGGAACAGCCATATAGGCGACAATTTAGTCTGGCCGTGTGTGAGCGGCGGCAAGGAGCGGAAAGCGGTCAGTGCTCAGATGGGCAGGAAACGCATGGCGCCTTGTTTGCAGAAATTCCGTAAGGCGCAATGCCAATAGGATGATTCTCAGATCGAAGCTTCGACGTGCTGCCAGATCGTCGGCTACGTTTGATGATCACGTTTTGTTGATCGAATTGATCCGCTCACCGAGAGTGGCCGTAACCAAGGGTGCATAACCAAAGCGGACACGTTTTGCCGAAACTGCTTATCTCGTGGCACTATCACCGCAATGGCTACCGCCTCGACCCACGACGTATCCGAATAATGCTCGGAACCGGGGGAGGCGCGGCATTGCAGACTACGACTGTCACCAGCGCCGAGACCAAGACTTCAAAGGCGTCACAAGCGAGATCGAAGAGGTGCTCCCGCCGAAGTTAGCGATAACGAGTTCAAGGGCAGATAGGTGGCATGATGGCCTTCTGTCCGTCTGAGCAAACGGGAGAGAGACCATGACCACCATTGCAGGAATCGCATCAAGCGATACGAACTTCAGCATTCTTGTCTCAGTGATCGAGTTCATTGATGCTGAGAAAGGGACTGCCTATATCGACACCCTCAACAACGCGGCTGCAGACCTCACCGTGTTTGCGCCGACGAATGCGGCCTTTGGTCAACTGGCCACCGATCTTGGCTTCGCAGGGGATACGACCGACGCCGTCGCGGTGACTGAATTCCTTAGCACGCTGGGTGCGGACACGCTCGAAGCTGTGGTGACCTACCATGTTTCGGTTGGGGCACTGTCCTCCGGCGATATTGCTGCGGCCGGATCCGTGACGACGTTGCAGGGCGGCATTATCGATGCCTCTGAATTGCCGACGCTGGGCGACAACGAACCGGACCTGATTGATCCCTCGCTGATTGCGACGGACATCATGGCGGACAATGGCGTGGTGCATGTGATCGACAGGGTACTCTTGCCTATTGATTTGCCCGACAATGATGCCCCGACCGTTACCGGTCTCGTGCTCGAAACGAGTGGTGCGGAGGACTTTGACGGCAACGGTGCAGACTTCGACATCCTGCGCGATTCCGTGATTGCCGCCGATCTCGAAGGGGTTCTGGACGACGACACACAGGATTTCACAGTGTTCGCGCCGACTGACTCCGCGTTTGTCGGTCTGTCCCAGACTCTTGGGTATGAGGGAAGTGACGAAGCAGGCGCTTTTGGTTACTTGGTCGATGCCCTGCGCCTGCTGAACGAAGGCAATGACCCCATCGAGATGTTGTCCACCGTTCTGACCTACCACGTAGCGGGCCAGAGCCTGCAAGCCAGCCAGGTGATTGCCACTGGAGAGGTGGAGACGCTGCAAGGCGGGACACTTACGCTCGATGGCCTCAGTCTTGTCGATGCCGATCCGGACCTTTCGAACCCCAACCTGATCGCGACCGATCTTCAGGCTTCTAACGGTGTCGTTCACGTCCTGGACGGCGTTCTTCTGCCTGTCGACCTGTTGCCAACTGATGGGGCGAACGACGTTGACTTCGTGATTGCTGATGATGGACGCGATTTTTTGCGCACGGGGCGGGACAATGACCTGATCGATGCGAAGGGCGGCAAGGACGTCGTTTTTGCCGGGGCGGGTGACGATCTAGTGTTGGCGGGTGCGCAGCGCGATAAGGTTTTCGGTGGCAGAGGCAACGATACGTTGAAGGGCGAAGCTGGCAGCGACTTCATCAGGGGCGGCCGGGGGAATGACCTTATCGACGGAGGAAAGGGCAATGATTATCTCTTTGGCGGCAGGGGAGCGGACACCTTCGTCTTCGCAGAGAACGGCGGTCACGACCTGATTGTTGGTTTCCGCTCAGGCAAGGACAAGATCGACCTCAGCGCGTATGGCTTCGAAAGCTTCGATGAAATCGAAGGGGCCATCAGCGAGCGGGGTTTCCGTACCGAGATTGACCTCGATGACACGGAGATTACGCTCCTCGGCCTTCGCGGGCATTCGCTGGACGAAGGCGATTTTATACTCTGACAGGGCAAGACACCCATGGTCCCCGGCCGGATGCCTATCCGGGCGGGGGATGTAGCGGTTCTGGATGTCCGGGCTGTTCAGCGGCTTTGTTGATGGCATGGATGCCGCCTCACGGCGGCATCACAATGTGCCAAGGTGATATTGGCGAAAGACATCGCGGAAGGAGAGACCTTCCTGGGCCATGGTACAGAACAGCGCGACCGGTGCTGTCTGAAACCGCCACCTTGGAAGAGAAGCTTGCCCATCAAGCTGCTCCAGAGGTGGAATTCGACGAAATGTTCAAACCTTCCATGGATTTATTGGCAAGCCTTTGGAAAAAGGTTTTTGCGAACTCAAGAGAATGGCATTGCGAATGGCCTTTACAGACCCCATCAGTGTATCACGCGAAATCGGACTTCGAACTGCATAACCACCATGCCGTTCAAGAAGTTACGTTTTCTGTCTACCTCCGAAAGTCAAATGGTGCGGGCGGTGGGACTCGAACCCACACGGGCATACGCCCTTCAGATTTTAAGTCTGATATGTCTACCATTCCATCACGCCCGCATCCGGCGCCGAGTGTGAAGCGGGCTTTGGGGCCTGAACAGAGCGACCCCCAGACCAACCTCAAACAGCGCGTTTCAACACCATGTTTCGTATGCAGATTTTCACGCATGTACAAGCGTTTTTGGGACCGCATTGCGCACGGAAGTGCGCCGGAACGCGGCATCGATCTGTTTTTATGCGCGCATTCCCGGCACCGCACTGGCTGCGCCCGGTGCAGTGGCCGAAGGTCTCATCGTCAGTGTGGACGGGGCGCCCTATAACAGGGCAGACTACGCTGGGAGTGGCTGTAAAACGCTGCCCGGATAAACCTGCCACAAAGAGCCAGATCGGTTGAGATGACCCAATCCGCAGCCACGTCCGATGAACTTGCCAGCGCGATCCGGTCCATCGGAACGCCGGATTTCCTGCCCGCGTTGTTGGATTTCATGCGCACAGCAACGCCGTTTCGCGGGGCCTTTGTCAGTCGGCTCAGCCCCAGCAGGCTGCCCGAGCATATTTATGACAATGTGCGGCAGGAGCGGCGCTCGATCGTGGTGGACCGCTGGCTGGACCGGGCCTGGCTGCTGGATCCCTTTGTGGTGAGTTATATCAGCGGCAAGTTTGATCCGGTCATGGTGCTGGATCAGGTGGCGCCGGATCGGTTTTCCCAGACCGATTATTTCAGCATCTATTACCGGTCCGTGCGGCTGAAGGACGAGATGGCGGTGTTTGTCACCCTGCCGGAGAGCACCCTGTTCCTCTCCCTCGGGCGGCTGACGGGGGAGATGCGGTTTTCCAAGCGGGATCTGGCACGGCTGCGCAATATACATCCGGTGATCTCCGCCTTGTGCGAGCAGCATTTTCACCGGCGTCCGCAGAGCAGCGGCGAGGCGGCGGGCGGCAGCGTCAGCCTTGAGAGCATGATCGAGCAGGTCTGCGAAGGATTGACCTGCCGCGAAATTGAGATCGTACAGCATCTGCTGCGCGGGCATTCCAGCCAGTCGATTGCGTTGCTGCTGGATCTGTCACCCGCAACGGTGAAGGTGCACCGCAAGAACATCTACCGAAAATTGGGGATTTCCTCGCAATCGGCGTTGTTTTCGATCTTTCTGCAATCGGTGACCTGATGTGTTCCTACCCCTTTGGGGGTAGGGCCGACACCCCCTCCTAGAGGTATTTCCCCATTGCATTTGGGGCTTTAGTCTGACCGGACAGACTGCCAACAGGAACGTGCCGGAACAGATTATGATCAACGTGAGAGAAGTGACGAAACGGTTCGGCATCGGCGCCTCTGCTGTAACGGCGCTTGAAACCGTGTCGCTGGATGTGCCGGAGGGCAGCTTTTTCACCCTGCTGGGGCCATCGGGCTGCGGCAAGACCACGCTGCTGCGGCTGATTGCCGGGTTTGAACTGCCCAGCGAAGGCGCGATTGCACTGGATGGGCAGGAGATCGGCCATCTGCCGCCGCACAAGCGTCCGGTGAACACCGTGTTCCAGAATTACGCCTTGTTTCCGCATATGACCGTGGCTCGCAATATCGGGTTCGGGTTGGAAATGCTGAACCGCCCGAAGGCGGAAATCGCTGCCACCATCGATGACATGCTGAATCTGGTGCAAATGGATGAATTCGCCGCGCGCCGGGTGGACCAGCTGTCTGGCGGGCAGCAGCAGCGGGTGGCGCTGGCGCGCGCGCTCGCGCCGCGTCCCAAGGTGCTGTTGCTGGATGAACCGCTGTCGGCGCTGGATCTGAAACTGCGCAAGGGCATGCAAAGCGAGCTGAAACGCCTGCAAAGCGAAACCGGCATCACCTTTGTCTTTGTCACCCATGATCAGGGCGAAGCGCTGGCGATGTCCGATCAGATCGCGGTCATGTCCGCAGGACGCGTGCAGCAGGTGGGCACCCCACAGCAGATCTACACCGCGCCGCAAAGCCGGTTCGTGGCGGATTTCATTGGGGATACCAATATCGTGGCGGCGAACCTCCTTGGTTATGACGGTGCGCAGGCGCGGATCAGTTTTTTCGGCGGGGAGCCTGTGCTTGCCAATGCGGCCAGCGACGGCTTGCCTCCTGGGGTAGTGTATGTGGCGCTGCGCCCCGAAACCCTTACCGTTTGCGCGGCGTCCGATGCGGCGGCTGTGCTGCGTGGAACCGTGCTCAACAGCAGTTATTTCGGAGCCGGTTCGCAAATGCTGGTGCGGCTGCAGAACGGCACCGAGATTCAGGTGCAGGTGGCAGAGCCCAGCCCGGCGGGCAGCGAGATCGGGCTGATCCCGGAAACCTCCATGCTGCATGTGCTGGCAGACTGATGGGGCAGGGGATGCAACAAACTTCGCCCACGGCGCAGAATTTGCAGCAGGCCGTTGCGGCTCGTAGCCGGACAGTCCGGCGGGTCCGGTGGTTCCTGCTCTTGCCGACGCTCGTGATCATCGGTGTGTTTGGTCTGGCGCCCCTGTCGATCGCGCTGGTCTATTCCTTGCTGGAGCCGGGAACCTATGGCGGCGTCGAATGGGTGTTCTCGACCGATGCCTATGCGCAGTTCCTGTTCGAGCGGGACATTTTTGATGACACGCTGAGTTTCAACAGCGCCTATTTGCAGATCTTTGGCCGCTCTTTCGGGCTGGCGCTATGCGCGATGATCGGCACTTTGATCCTCGGCTTTCCGGTGGCCTATTTCATCGCCGCACGCCCACCTGAACAGCGCAATCTCTGGCTTTTTGCCATTACCCTGCCGTTCTGGACCAACCTGCTGATCCGCACCTATTCCATGCTGCTGATCGTACGCGACGAAGGGTTCTTGAACCTTGCACTGATGCAACTGGGGCTGATCAGCGCGCCCATCGAGATGCTTTATACCGATGGGGCGGTCTTGGCTGGGCTGGTCTATAGCTATCTGCCATTCATGATCCTGCCGATCTATGCCTCGCTGGAAAAGTTCGACTTTTCCCTGCTGGAGGCGGGGCACGATCTTTATGCCTCTCGTGTTCAGGTGTTCCGCCATATCGTCATTCCGATCAGCCGCCCGGGCATCGTGGCCGGATGCGCGCTGGTGCTGATCCCCGCGCTGGGTGCCTATATCACGCCCGAGCTGTTGGGCGGTGGTAAGAAGCTGATGATCGGCAACCTGATTGCCATGCAGTTCGGATCCGGGCGCAACTGGCCCTTCGGCTCGGCGGCGGCGCTGATCCTGATGTCGGTAGTGCTGATCGCGCTTCTGGTATCGCTCCGGGCAGGCGCCGATAAGGAGAAGGCCCATGGATGATCTGCCCCGCAAGAGGCTTGGCATGCTGTGGCGCAACAGCGAGACGCGTGAGTTGCGGCGTCAGCCCCTGTTCACGGCGCTTTCATGGCTGGTTCTACTGCTGCTTTATGCGCCGATCACCGTGCTGATCCTGTTCTCTTTCAACGACAACCGCTCGGTCGTCGTCTGGACCGAGGCGAGCCTCAAGTGGTACGCCAAGGCGTTGGAGAATGACGACATCCGCAACGCGGCCTGGATTTCGATCCGGGTAGCTCTGACTGCCACAGTCATCTCTACCGGCATCGCGACAATGGCGGCGTTGGCGACAACGCGGGGCGGGAATTATCGCGGGCGCGCGGCAGCGATTGCCCTGATCAATCAGCCGCTGATGATCCCGGAAATCGTCACCGCCATTGCCACCCTGTCGTTCTTTTCGATCCTGCGACAGTTGACAGGGATCACCGGGCTGGGCTGGCTCATCCTGGCGCATACGGTGTTCTGTATTCCCTTTGCCTTTATCCCGGTGCGCGCTCGCCTTGCCGATATGTCGGAAACGTTCGAGACCGCCGCCGCCGATCTTTATGCAACGCCCTGGCAGACCTTCCGCCATGTCACCCTGCCGCTGCTGATGCCGGGCATTCTGGCGGGCGCAATGCTGGCCTTCGTGGTCTCGCTGGATGACGTGATCATTACCCTGCTGATCGCCGGTCCCGGGGAAACCACCCTGCCGATCTACATCCTGGGCCAGATCCGGCGCGGCGTGACGCCCGAAGTCAATGCGGTCTCCACCATTCTGATCCTGCTGACCGTGGCCATGGTCGCGCTGACCTTCGCCCTGCAACGCAAACGAAAATAACCAGAAGCCCGCACCAGACGGGACCCACCAACCAACAAGAGGAAGATCCATGAAACTGACGATCCTTAAGGCGGGGCTCACCTCCGTCATCGCCCTCAGTGCGGCTGCAGCTAACGCCGAAGGCACGCTGAACATCTACAACTGGGGCAATTACACCAACCCCGAGATGATCGAGAAATTCGAAAAGCAGTATGACATTGAGGTCACGCTGGATGGCTATGACAGTAATGAGACCATGCTGGCCAAGGTCAAGGAAGGCGGCAGCGGGTACGACATCGTGGTCCCGGGCGACTATATGGTCGCCATCATGGTGGGCGAGGGGCTGCTGGCCGAAATCAACGCGTCCGAGATGGAGAACTTCAAGAACCTCGATCCCAACTGGGTCGATGTCTACTGGGATCCGGGCCGCAAATACTCGGTGCCCTATCAGTGGGGCACAACCAGCTTTACCGTCGACAGCGCGGTTTACGGCGGCGACATCGACACGCTTGAGATCGTGTTCAACCCGCCCGAAGAGCTGAAGGGCCGCATCAACATGCTCAATGACATGAACGATGTGATCAATGCCGGGCTGCGCTATCTCGATTATCCGCGATGCAACTCCGACCCCGCCCAGATGAAAGAGCTGCTGGCACTGCTGCTCAAGGCCAAGGAAGACTGGCGCACCATGGATTACGCGGTGATCGAGAAGCTGACCTCGAAGGATGTCGACCTGTCGCAAAGCTGGAATGGCGCCGCGATGCGCGCCCGCGCTGACCGCCCGACGCTGAAATACGCCTATCCTAAGGAAGGCTTCACCGGCTGGATGGATAACGTCGCGGTGCTGGCGGATGCCCCCAACATGGAGAACGCCAAGCTGTTCGTGAATTTCATGATGGAGCCTGAAAACGCGGCGATGACCTCCAACTTTGCCCGCTATGCCAACGGCGTCATCGGGTCCGAAGAGTTCATGGACGCCGAAATGCTGGAGGCGCCCGAGATCGTGATGCCTGAGGGCGCCCCGGTGCCGGACTTCGTCAAACCCTGCGATCAGGATGTTGTGGCGATGTACAACAAGGTCTGGACCCGCCTGAAGCAGTAACTCAGCCAAACAGAAGGGTGGTGGCCCATGGGGCCATCACCGGAATTTTTGACCGCAGTCCAGGCGCTGGGCTGCCATGCGGGAGCGTGCCCAATGCACCGGACAGCAGACAGTCTGAAGCCGAAAACGGCGCGGGAAATCGGCATCATGCAGGGATTTCCGCCGCCGCCGGAAAAACGGCCGACGCTGGACAACTGGGATCTGGCCCCCTTCAATCGCTGGTCCTTCCAGAACATGCGGCGCCTGTTTCCCACGGCGGATGTGCGCAGCGGTCCCGCTGCGGCTGCGCCGCTGCCAGTTGCGCTGCAGGATATGTCAGAGGTCTGTTTTGCCACCGGCGCAGGCACCCGCCAGTCGGTCGGCGATTGGCTGTGGCAAAGCTACACCGACGGGTTTTTGGTGCTGCACGGTGGCGCCATCGTCACCGAGTTCTACGCCAATGATTTTCACGCCGAGGCCGCGCATCTGGGGCAGTCGGTCTCCAAATCCGTGATCGGCATCCTCGCCGGGATTTTACACGGCGAGGGGCTGCTGGATCTGGCTGCCCCGCTGGAGGAGATCGTGCCGGAACTGGCGGGCACCGGCTATGCGGGTTGCACGGTGGATCAAGCGCTGGACATGCTGTCCGGTGCGCGGTTCTCTGAGGATTATGGGCTGCCGGGCAGCGACATGACCCGGGTCGATATCGCCTCGGGTTGGCGCCCGGTGCGGGACGGGGAGATCAAGCCGACCATACGCGACGTGATCCTCTCCCTACCGCAGGAGCGGGCGCATGGGCTCGGCTTCTCCTATCGGTCGATTGAAACCGATGTCATTGCCTGGGCGCTGGAGCGGGTAAGCGGTACGGATCTGTCTGCACTGCTGTCCGACCGGATCTGGCGTAGGCTTGGCTGTGAACAGGATGGGTTCTTTACCGTCGATGATGCGGGCACGGCGCTGGCCGATGGGGGGTTCAATGCGAGTCTGCGGGACTATGCCCGGTTCGGACATATGGTGCTGAATGGCGGCCGGGTTGGCGATGACCAGATCGTGCCCGAGGCCTGGATCGATGGTATCTGCACCGGCGCGGATCCATCGAAATTCGGCGCGCCCTATGACGTGCTGTCACCGCAAGGCGCCTATCGGCGGTTCTGGTGGGTGCACGATCCCCGGCGCGGCGTGTTCATGGCCCGGGGTGTGTTCGGTCAGCTGATCTTTATCGATCGCAGCGCCGATGTTGTGATCGTAAAGCTGTCGAGCTGGCCCGACTATCTGATCCCGGCCTTTGGTCTGGATGCCGTGCAGGCCTGCGAGGCCCTCGTCAGCGCGCTGGACTAGGGCGGGGGTTACCTTCGCGCGGGGCGGCGCAGGATGTAGATATCCATGATCCAGCCATGCTCCGCGCGCGCCTTCGCACGGACCTTGATGATCTCATCTGCGGCTTCGCGCAGCGCGCCGGATAGGGAGATTTCATTCTCCATCCCGGCATAAGCCGCCCACCAGATCTGAACACCTTCGGGGTCGATGGACTGAAAACTGCAGTCGCCGTCCAGCATGATGACCAGCGTGTCGGCACTCTCCGGCCAGCCCGCCTCGCGCAGTTGGCGGCCGGTGGTGATGGTGACGGGATCACCGATTTCGTTGAGGGGGATGGCATGGCTCGCCGTCAGCGCCTGGATTGAGGTGATGCCGGGAATGACGTGCAGGGAAACCTCGGTCCGGGCCTGAAGCCGCGCGGCGATGCGCATGGTGCTGTCGTAAAGGGATGGATCGCCCCAGACCAGAAAGCCGACCTTGCCGCCCCGGGGCAGGTGCTGATCGATGGTCTCTTGCCAGATCTCGGCAATGGCATCGTGCCAGTCGTCCACTCGCTGTCGGTAGCTTGGTGTCGCGGGATCGCGCTGCGGCAGGTCGAAATCGACGATCGCAGGCCCTGGCGATTTGATCACCCGTTTGCAGATGTCCCGGCGCAGACCGGCCAGATCGTCCTTACCGGCACCCTTGTTGGGGATGAGGATTAGATCCAGCCCGTTCAGGGCTTCGACCGCCTGCAGGGTCAGATGCTGGGGATTGCCGGTGCCAATGCCAACAAGGGTGAGATCAATCATGTCTGGCGCCTTTGGAAAAGAAACACGGCCCCGAAACGGGACCGCGCTATGTGACACTTCAGATGTCAGCGAAAGGCTTACGCAGCCGCATAAAGGCGGGGCGTGACCAGACCGCTGCGCTCAAGTCCGCGCAGGCTTTTGGCGGCGGCCAGAACGGCCAGATCGGCCAGCGGTTCGATCAGGATGACGGTCATGTAAGCTGCACCAAAGGTAAAGACCGAGGCCATGGTTTCGGCGCCGATGCCCTGACCGTAGAAGGCCCAGAAAGCGACCCAGCCGACAACGCCTGCCTGATAGGCGGTCGACAGCGCCAGCGCCTGAGAATACTTCAGATCAACATAGGCAGTGTTCGGAGCGATGATCCGCTTGGCCAGTTCCTTCATCGCGAACAGCGGGACCAGCAGCGTGGTCAGGTTGATGAAATACTGCGGCAGATCGATCGGGGCAAAGAACACGCCCTGGATCAGAAGTCCCATCGCCAGACCGAAGGCAGCAGGTGCAGCGCCCAGCAGCAGGAACAGGGTCGAGCCGAGGATGAAGTGAACCTCGGAAACGCCCACAGGGAAATGCGGCAGCACTTCGAAGAAGGTGAAGACGCCGACAGTCGCAATGGCCGAACGCGCCGCAAAGGATGCGATGCCGGAGGCGGCCAGATCTTCCATCGTCTTTTTCGCAGCAAAGCCCATGGCGCCAGCGGCGGTGGCATAGGACAGGGCGATTTTGACGCCGTTTACGATTCCGGGTTCGATATGCATGTTCTGTCTCCTTGCCGCCTCACCCGGCGGCATTACATAGGTTATGGTTGGGCCATCCTGGCCACGTCTTCCAACGGCAGGTCTCCTGACTCGCGGGTCGATGCCGGTCCGGGGCCTTCCCAGTCCTGATAGGGACCAGTGGCTATGCCCGGTGGCTCTCCGCTCACAGTTGCGGGGGCAGTCACGGATTTGGCGCCTGATGGCTACACCTCACCGTGTTCCCTTTTCATCCTTGGGTCTTGGACCCGTCGGAACCTTTGGTCTTTCAGAGATGACACAGCGCTCACAAAGCTGTCAACGTGTCTGGCGCGTCATCCGTGTTTCAATTGCGGCATATGGGCGATCAGCGGGGAAGGTCCTCATCGGCCAGGGGACCATAGAGGATCAGCACCGGTGCCTTGGTCTCCATCGCGCGCAGGACCTCGGGGAGTTCCCCCACCGTGTGGCAGGACAGCGACTGATCCGGGGTCGAAACACCCAGCGCGATCAGCGCGTGCGTCTCGGGCGGCAGCCCGGCCACCAGCAACCGTTCGGCGAGCGCTGCAAAGGTGCGTTTCCCCATGTAGACAACGGTCGTGGCTTCGGGATCGGCGAGGGCGGTCATATTCAGCCCTTCGGGCAGGCCGCCGGTCACGTCATGGCCGGTGATGAATTGCAGTCGCCGTGCGGTCAGCCGCCGGGTCAGCGGGATATTGGCGGCCGCCGCAGCTGCCGAGGCCGCGGTGACGCCGGGCACGATCTCGAACCCTATGCCTGCCTGCCGCAGCGCGGTGATTTCTTCTTCCAGACGGCCAAAGACGCCGGAATCGCCGGATTTCAGCCGTACCACATGCGCCCCGGTTGCTGCGTATTCGACCAAGAGTTGGCTGACGTGGTCCTGCCGGGGGGAGGGGCGGCCTGCGCGTTTGCCCACCCCGACCAGATCGGCGTCCGTGCGGGCATGGGTCAGGATCGGCCCCGAGGACAGATCGTCGAACAGCACCGCATCCGCCGCCTCCAGCCGTTTCACCGCCTTGACGGTCAACAGCTCAGGGTCACCGGGGCCGGAGGAGACGAAACTGACAAAACCGCTCATGATTGCTCTCCGGTAATCAGGTGGAAGAAGGTGCCGGTCACATGCCCCCGCACCGATCCGGTTTCCGGCACCGGGTTGCCATCCGCGTCCATCACCCGGGCCAGTGGGGCATCGGGCTCGTCCAGTATGGTCGAATAGTGGAACTCATGCCCGCGCAAGGCACCGCCTGCGGCAAAGCCCGGCATCGGCGCCTCCAGAACGGCGCGGCGGTAGCCAAGGTGGATTTTTCGCTTTTCATAAGAGGTGACGAGCCCCAGCAGCCCGGCCATGCGGTGACGGTTGCCGTCCTTGTCGATCAGAGCCTCGCCCAGTGCCATGTAGCCGCCGCATTCGCCATGGACCGGCCGGGTTTCGGCGTGTTTGCGCAGGGCGGCGCGGAAGGTCCCGGCAGCGGCCAGCCTGCCGCCGTGCAGCTCGGGGTAGCCCCCCGGCAGCCAGACCAGATCGGCATCCGGGTCCGGGGTCTCATCCGCCAGCGGAGAGAAGGGAACGATCTCGGCCCCTGCTGCCCGCCAGCCTTCCAGAAGATGCGGGTAGGTGAAGGAAAACGCCGCATCCCGCGCCAGTGCGATGCGCTGCGCAGGCGGTTTCGGCAGGGGGGCTGAGGCGGGCGCAGCTCCGGCACGGGCGGCGGATTTGATCGCCTCCAGATCCACGTTCTCGCGCAGGAAGGCGGCATAGCCCGCGATCGCGGCTTCCAGATCCGGGTGTTCGACCGCCTGAATGAGGCCAAGGTGGCGTTCGGGCAGGGTCAGGTCGCCACGACGGGGCAGGGAGCCAAGCACGGGAATGCCTGCGTGCTCCATTCCCAGACGGGTCAGCCTTTCGTGGCGCGGGCTGGCAACACGGTTCAGGATCACACCGGCAAAGGGCAGGTCAGGATCATAGGCGCGAAACCCCAGCGCGGTGGCTGCTGCCGATTGCGCCTGACCGCCTACATCCACGACCAGAATGACAGGCCAGCCCATGCGTTTTGCGGTTTCCGCCGAAGAGCCAAAGCCGCTTTGGCCGCGCGTGGCAACGCCATCATAAAGCCCCATGGAGCCTTCCCCGATGCAGATCTGCGCGCCGTTTGCCTGCCCCGCAACGGCATCCAGAAGGCCGCCATCCATCGCCCAGGTGTCTAGGTTAAAAGAGGCCTGCCCCGCAGCGGCCAGATGAAAGGCCGGATCGATATAATCCGGTCCGCTTTTGAAGGGCTGCACGGCAAGACCATCCTCGGCCAGTGCGCGCAACAGGCCCAGCATCACAGTGGTCTTGCCCGTGCCCGAGGCGGGCGCCGAAATCATCAGACCCGGCGGATAGGATCCGGTCTTGCCCGTTTCAGTCATCGCCTTCGCTCCAATCCGCCCATTGGCTGTCGGCGCTTTGCGGGCGGTAACGCCGGTCATAGTCCTGCGCGTAAAGGCAGCTTTCGTCGAAGTGCTCGGCGCCAAGTGCACGGCCCACGAGGATTAGCGCGGTGCGCCCGCGCGCGCCTTCGGTGGCCTCGATCAATGTGCCTAGGGTGGCCTTGATGATCTTCTGATCCGGCCATGTCGCCCGCCAAACCACTGCGACCGGGCAGTCGTCGCCATAGGCCGGAGAGAGCCGCGCCACCACATCGTCCAGCACATGCACCGAGAGGTGAATGGCCAGCGTCGCGCCGGTGCGGGCGAAATTCTCTAGCGTTTCGCCTTCGGGCATGGAGGAGGCCCGCCCCGAGGTGCGCGTCAGCACCAGCGATTGCGCAACGCCCGGCAGGGTCAGCTCGGCGCCCAGCGCAGCGGCGCCTGCGGCAAAGGCGGGCACGCCGGGGGTTACGTCATAGGGAATACCCAGATCGCGCAGACGGCGCAGTTGCTCACCCATGGCTGACCAGACCGACAGATCGCCGGAGTGCAGCCGCGCCACGTCCTGTCCGTCTTTATGCGCAGCCTCGATTTCGGCCACGATCTCATCCAGCGACAGGGAAGCCGTGTTGATGATCTTGGCGCCCTCCGGGCAGTGCTGCAGCAGCGCCTCGGGCACCAGTGATCCGGCATAAAGGCAAACGGGGCAGGCTGCGATCAGGTCGCGGCCACGCAGGGTGATCAGGTCGGCGGCGCCGGGGCCGGCGCCAATGAAGTGAACGGTCATGAGGTCAGTCTTTCTGCAATGGCCGCAGTGGCAAGGCCATCTGCGGTGACAACGCGGGGAACGAGAAGGCGGGCGGTTGCTGTGGTGCGGCCGTGGCATGCGCCGCAGAGTGCAGCAGCTTCGGCTAGCGATCCGGTTGCGAACCGGGTTTTGATACGGGGCGACATGGTCGGCGTTTCAAGGCCAGCAATCGCCTCTTCCGAAAGGGCGATCATCGGCAGGTTCAACTCGGCGGCAAGGGCTTGAAAGGCGGGGCTTTCCACCTTTGCTGCGAGTGAGGCGAGCGCATCGGGCTGATGCCCGGTCAGCGCCAGGGCGGCGCGCAGGTCGGCAACGGTCGCCGCTTTGCGAAATCCCAGACCCGCGACCTTCATCGCGTGACGCTCCACTGGATGACAGGACGCGCGCGGTCCCAGCCGCGCTTGGAGCCAAGCGGCCCGGCTTCGGCCAGTTCCACCTTCATCAGATACCCGCCGCGTATGGCATGGGCCTGCATTAGCAGGGTCTCGGTTTCTAGCGTCACGCCATTGGCGACGATCCGTGTGCTCTCGGGCAGCACTTGCCACAGATGATCCAGCAACGCCTGTGAGCCACCGCCGCCGATGAAAACGCAATCGGGTATTTTCTGTCCATCCAGCACATCCGGCGCGCGGCCCAGAACCGGTTTCATGCGGTGTTCAATCCCGAACCGTTCGGCATTGGCTCGGATATTGATGAGGCGGTCTTCCCGCGGCTCAAACGTGATCGCCCGGTTGCATGGCGCGGCAAGGCACCATTCCACCGAGACAGATCCGGAGCCGCCACCGATGTCCCAGAGCAGCTCTCCGGCTCGCGGTGCGAGTGCCGAAAGGGTCATGGCGCGGATCGGGCGTTTGGTGATCTGCCCGTCGCTCTGGAACACATCGTCGGGCAAGCCGCTGGCGCGGGGCAGGCCCGTGCTGCCCGCCACCTGAAGCGCGGCCACCACGGGGGCGGCGATGCCGGTCAGGTCAAAGGTCTCTGCGCGACTGCTGTGCACTTGGGCGCGGGGCCCGCCCAGCGCCTCCATCACCTTCAGCGTTGTTGCGCCGAATCCCTGCGTGGTAAGCCAATCGGCCAGCGCGGCGGGGCTGTCGCCATCCCGCAGGGTGCAAATGATCCGGGCTCCGGCTGCCAGCACTGGGGTCAGCCGAGCGAAGGGGGCAGCATGAAGGCCAAGGCAAAGTGTCTCCTCCAGTTTCCAACCCAAGGTATTTGCCGCCAGAGCAAAGCAGGAGGGGGCGGGGTGCGATACCCATTCATCCGGGCTGAGATGCGCCACCAGCGATCCACCCGCGCCGTGCCAGAAGGGATCGCCCGAGGCCAGCACCACGGCGCGTTGACCGCGCGCCGCAAGCACCGGATCGATGGAAAACGGAAGCGGCCAGGGCTGGCCGCGATTACCTGCCTGCACCAGATCCAGATGGCGGGGGCCGCCAAAAATCACCTCGGCCTCGTCCAGCGCCTTCCGGCTTGCATTCGCCAGCCCAGCCGGTCCATCGTCGCCGAGGCCGACAATGGTCAGCCATTGTTTTACAAGAGGATCAGACATGACGCGCATCCTGCTTCTGGGAGGCACCACCGAAGCCTCGCGCCTTGCCGAGGCACTGGCCGAGGCCGGGATGGATGCGGTGTTCTCCTATGCGGGCCGCACGGCGCGTCCCGTCACCCAGCCGCTGCCACTGCGCGTCGGGGGCTTTGGCGGGGGCGAGGGCTTGGCGGCTTTCCTTCAGGCCGAAGGGATCACCCATGTGATCGATGCAACGCACCCCTTTGCCGCGCAAATGAGTGCCAATGCGGTCTATGCCTGTGAACGGGCGAATGTGGCGCTTTGTGCATTGGAGCGCCCCGCATGGCAGGCGCAGTTGAGCGACGACTGGCGCCATGTGGAGAACTTGGCCGAGGCGGTTGAGGCGTTGCCGGAAGTGGGGGCGCGAGTCTTCCTGGCGATCGGCAAACAGAACCTCGCTGCCTTTGCTGACAAACCCGGAAACCACTATCTGTTGCGGCTGGTGGACCCGCCCGAAGGCCAGATTCCCCTGCCGGACAAGACCGTTGAAATCGCGCGTGGCCCGTTTGATGTGGCGGGGGATCGGGCACTGATGCAGGCCCATGGTATTACCCATATTGTTTCCAAGAACGCCGGTGGTTCCGGTGCCGAAGCCAAGCTGCAGGCAGCGCGCGATTTGGGGCTGCCGGTGATCATGATCGCCCGCCCGAAGGTGCCGCAGCGCCTGACCTTTGGAACCGTGCCTGCGGTCATGGCGTGGTTGTCTGGCCGCCCGGATCACGGGGCCGAACCTTCTGCGTAGCGGGGCGTGTAGACGTGTCGCCCGATGGCCCGCGTGTCGCGGTTGCCAACGATCACCATGGTGCGCATGTCCGCCATTTCCGGCCTTGCGTCTTTCAGCGCGACGGTGGTGATCTCCTGCGTCGGCTTGGTGACGTCCCGGGCAAAGCTGATCAGCGTGTCTTTTCCGCAGGCCGCGCGCAGGATCTCAAGCGCGTGGGCGAACTGGTGAGGGCGGGACTGGGAGCGTGGATTGTAAAAGGCCATGGCAAAGCCCGCTTCACCCGCCGCGCGCAGGCGGGATTCGATCAGCGACCAGGGTTTCAGATTGTCGGAAAGGTTGATCGCCGCGAAATCGTGCCCGAGCGGCGCACCGATCTGGGCGGCGGCAGCTAGCATGGCGGTAATGCCGGGCAAGACACGGATATCAAGCTCCAGCCAGTCATTCGGCCCAGCCTCAAGCGCCTCGAACACGGCGGAGGCCATGGCAAAGACACCGGGATCGCCAGAGGACACAACGACAACGCGGCGTCCCGCAGCGGCCATCTCAAGCGCATGGGTGGCGCGGTCGACCTCGACCCGGTTATCCGAAGCATGAAGCACCAGCCCGTCGCGCGGCGCGATGCGTTTCACGTAAGGGATATAGCCGACGATATCTGTTGCAGCGTCGATGGCATCGCGCACCTCTTGGGTCACCAGCGCCTCTTCGCCGGGACCTAGGCCCGCGACGACCAGCCATCCGCTTTCTGTCACTTGCGTCATGGCCGACGTCCCTGTCCATGCACCAGCACGATCGAGAAATAAGGCACCTCGCCAACTACTTCGGTCAGCTTTTGCACGCTCTGTGTCGGCATGGTGCCGCGTTCCACCAGCCAAGCATCGTCGAGCTTGCCCGCCGCCTGCAGCGCGCGGCGCAGTTTGGGCAGGTTGCGGCCGATCTTCATCACCACCAGCGCGTCGGTTCCGCGTGCGCGCTCGGTCAGCTCATCCTCGCTGAGCGTGGCCATGGCGACGGTCAGCACATCGTCGCCCCAGGTGATCGGCTGATCGGTGGCAGTCCAGCAGCCGGACATGCCGGTGATGCCGGGAATGATGTCCACGTCGGCGCGGGCCTGAAGGCGGCTGTGCAGATGCATGAAAGAGCCGTAAAGGAAGGGATCGCCTTCGCAGAGGACAACGACGTCGTCGGTCCGGGCGATCTCTTCCAGACGGTTGGCCCATTGATCGTAGAAGTCCGACAGCAGGCGATTGTATTCGGGATCGGAGAAATGGATCTCCGTTGTTACCGGATATTCCATCGCATGTTCCTGCACCGTGTCTGGCAGCAGATGTTCGACAATGGTGCGGGCCTGACCCCTGCGGCCTGCTTTGCGGAAATAGGCAATGTGGCGCGCGCCGGTGATGGCGCGGTGCGACTTAACACTCATCAGGTCCGGATCGCCGGGGCCGAGGCCTGCACAGATAACTTTGCCCATGGTTATTCTTTCCAGCTGGCCAGCGCGTTGACGGCTGCTACGGTGATGGCCGATCCGCCAAGGCGGCCCTTCACGATCATCGACGGCACGGGAAGGTCCTGCATCAGCGCCTCCTTGGATTCCATCGCGCCGACAAAGCCGACTGGGCAGCCGATGATGGCCGCGGGGCGCGGGCAGGCGGGATCTTTCAGCATGTTCAAAAGGTGAAAGAGCGCGGTCGGGGCATTGCCGATTGCGACCACGGCACCGTCGAGTTTCGGGCGCCACAACTCCAGCGCGGCAGCAGAGCGGGTGTTGCCCATCTGCTTGGCCATATCGGGTACCTTGGAGTCGCGCAGCGTGCAGATCACCTCGTTTCCCGCAGGCAGGCGCGGACGGGTGATGCCCTCGCTGACCATATAGGCATCACAAAGGATCGGCGCACCTGCCGTCAGCGCGGCGCGGGCGGTTTCGGCCATGCCGGGGGAAAAGCGGATATGCTCTTCAAGGCCTACCATTCCGGCAGCATGGATCATGCGTACGGCGACGCTTTCCTCATCGCGGCTGAAACGGTCGAGATCGGCCTCGGCGCGGATGGTGGCAAAGCTTTCGGCGTAGATCTTGGCGCCGTCGGTTTCATAGGTGTGGAGCATGTCAGCTGCCCTCTGTCAGACGTTCGGGAGCGGTGCGCAGGGTGCGGGCGCTCAGGCGGTGTTTAATGGGGTGATCGGCGGCAGAACCGTTGCGGATCAGGGTGAAGGTGTCGTTGGCAGTGGCGGTCAGGGTCAGCGGCGCAGGGCCGGGATGGGCGCAGCCCTTGGCGCAGCCGGAGACATGCAGATGGGCGTCTTCCGGCACATGCGGCGCCAGATCGCGGGCCAGATCGCGGGTCGCTGAAAGCGCCTGCAGGCAGCCGGGGGCCCCGGTGCAGGCGTTCACCCGCAGGCGCGGATCCGCTGCGTCCAGGATCAGGCCGGGCAAGGGAGCGATATTGCTGGCACCTTCGATCAACAGCATCCGCCAGGGCGTGAGGCGCAGGGCGCCGTGATCGGCAAGTGATGTGAGCGTGCCCGCTAACATCTGGCCAAATTCCAGCGCAACCAACTGGCCTGCGCCCGTTTGGCCCGGCCTGGCAGCCGTAGCAGCCACGGTGGCGACCAAGCTATAGCCTGATGGAAGTGGTGTGCCTTTGGCTAGGTGCTGCCTCATCCGCCCGCGCCCATCGGGTGCACCACCAGTGTCGAGGAACCATCGGGCGAGGTTCAGTGCCTCGGGGACGGCGGTTTCCCGTGTCGCGGACAGGCCAAGCTCGGCGCCATCGGGGCGCAGGATCAGGCCCGATGCATCGCGCTCGATACGGATGTCAGCAGCAGCGTCCCGCAGAACGGGCGCTGTGCCACAGTCCACGGCAAATCCGAATTTCCCCGGCAATGTCAGATCCGTGGCCGCCGTCAGGGCGGAGGCCAAACGCCGTGCAATCACCGCGTTGTCGTCGCCTTCTGTCCAGAAGGGTGTCAGCATCACATTGCGCCGTGCTTCGGCAGCCTCATCTGTATCGAGAAGCCCAAGATCCCGTAGGCCAGAGAGCAGCGCAGTGTGGCTGTCGTCCTTGATGCCGCGCATCTGCAGGTTGGCCCGGGCTGACAGGTCAAGAAGGCCATTGCCATGTCGCCGGGACAGTTCAGCGACGCCGCGGGTCTGATCGGGGGTGAGTCGCCCCATGGGCGCGCGCAGACGCACCACCAGCCCGTCGCCCGACATCATTGGGCGCAGGGCGCCGGGGCACCAACCGTAGACTTTTGGGGCTGCGCTCATGGTGCGCCCTCCAGTCCAGCGATGATCGAATTGCGCCGGGTGACCCAGAGGTCGGCCTCAGCCAAGGCGCGAAAGCGGTCGCGCAGGGCGGCCAGCGCGTCGGGGTTCTCCCGCTCCAGGAACTCCACCAGATCGTCTCGGCCAAGGGTGGCTTCGAAATAGAGGTCAAACAGGTGTGGCGGCACTGCCTGCGCCAGATGGGCGAAGGCCGCCATGTGATCGAGCGTTGCAGCAATCTCGGCGCCGCCGCGAAATCCATGGCGCATCATCGAGGTTGCCCAATCGGGGTTGGCGGCGCGGGCGCGGGTGACGCGGGCGATTTCCTCGCCCAGGGAACGGGCCTGCGGTGAATCGGGGCGGGTCGCGTCCATGTGATAAAGCGCAGGCGTCTTTTGGCCGATACGGGCCATGGCGGCGGCAAAGCCTGCCTCATGCGCAGCGTAGTCCGAGGCCACGAGGAGGTCCGTTTCCGGCAGGTCCTGAAGGTGTACGAAACTGTCGGCGCCTTTCAGGCGATCCTCCAGTGCTACGCGCGCCTCGGCGATCTCCCCCTTGGCGTCGATGGCATGGGAGGAGGCGCTGAGCCAGGCTTCCCCTGCGGCGGCGCGGGCTTCGTCCGAGTAATCATCCAGATGTGCGCCCATGGAGAGACCGTATTGGCCGGGTTTCGGGCCAAAGACGCGCGGCGCCTCTGCCAAATAGGGGTTATCGGCCTTGGCTTCGTCCCGGTTCGCCAGAGCGGCGGCGGCGGTCTCGAACATCTGGGCAAGGCCAGGAAAGACATCGCGGAACAGGCCCGAGACGCGCAGAGTCACATCGATGCGGGGGCGGTTCAGCATGGAAAGCGGCAGCACCTCGAAGCCCGAGACCCGTTCAGAGCCTTCATCCCATTTTGGAGCAAGCCCCGCCAGATGCAGCGCCATGGCGAATTCCTCGCCCGCGGTGCGCATGGTGGCCGATCCCCAGAGATCGATCACCAGCCCCCGTGGCCAGTCGCCGTGATCCTGAAGATGGCGGCGCAGCAGCTCTTCCGCCAGCTTGACCCCCTGCGCATGCGCCGCCCGCGAGGGGACCGCCCGTGGATCGGTAGTAAAGAGGTTGCGCCCGGTGGGGATCACGTCCGTGCGCCCGCGAAACGGAGAGCCAGAAGGGCCGGGGGCCACCAACCGCCCAGAAAGCGCATCCATCACCCCGGCGATTTCCTGCGCACCGCACTGGCCGGTGCCAAAGATGTGCAGGCCCTCGCCGTACTGGCTTTCCTTGATGTCGCAGACAAAGGCATCGATGCGGGTGATCGCCTCGGCAGCGGAGCAGTCGGGGGTGAGGCCGAGATCCGCTTCGACACCGGTGCCTTGCGCCTCGGCGCGAATATCTTCGATCAGACGGTCGCGGCGGGCTGGGTCCAGACCATCGGCGGTTGAATACTCATCCAAGAGGCTTTCCAGCCGTGCCATGCCGTCTGGCAGGGTGGTCTGCGCCAGTGGCGGCGGCAGGTGGCCCACGGTAACACCGGCGATGCGCCGTTTGGCCTGAGCGGCCTCGCCGGGATCGTTGACGATGAAAGGATAGATCACCGGCAGGGCACCGATCAGCGCCTCGGGCCAGCAGGTGTCAGACAGGGCGACCGCCTTTCCGGGCAGCCATTCCAGCGTGCCATGGGCGCCAATGTGGAGGACCGCATCAACCTGCTGCTGGAGCCAGAGGTAGAAGGCCACATAGGCATGGCGCGGGGTGCGGTCCAGATCGTGATAGTCATCGACGCGGGTTATGACCTCTCCGCGTTCGGGTTGCAGAGCGACAATGGTCTTGCCTGCCGGGAGGGCCTTCAGGTGAAAGGCGCCGTCGCGCAGGTCCGGGTCATCTTCGGGGGCACCCCAGGCGGCCTGAAGGTCGGCTTGCAGGGATTCGGGCAGTGATTTCAGCGCTGCCTTGTAGTCTTCACAGGGCAGGGAGATGCATTGCTCTCGGAGGCGGACGCCAAGATTGTCTTCAGCCGTGACGCTGTAGCCCTGATCGGCCAGAGCGGTCAGAAGCTGTTCGCAGGAAGCCAGCGCATCAAGGCCCACCGCATGGGCGATGTTGTAGTCGCGCCCCGGGTAGGTGGAAAGCACCAGCGCGAGACGCTTGTCGCGGTTTCCCAGTTGCGCCAGCCGCAGCCAGCCTTCGATCCGGTCCACGGCGGCGCGCACGCGGCCTAGATCGGCGCGGTGGGCAAAGCGCGAATACTGGAGGTCGGGGTCCTTCTTGGCAGGCGCCTTGAAGCTGATTACGCCCGCCATGATACGGCCATCCACCTCGGGCAGGACCACATGCATGGCAAGATCAGCGGGCGACAGGCCCCGCGCCGCCTCGGCCCAGTCCTTGCGCCGCGCGGTGGAGAGCGCCACCTGGAACACCGGGCAGCCCGTTACACTGAGCGGCGAGGGGCGCCCGTCTGAGCCTTGCGCCGAAAAGGCGGTGGCGTTGATGATGGCGGCGGGGGCAAGCCGGGAGAGTTCCGCTCCCAGCCAATCGGCGGCTGCGGGGGCCTTCAGGCTGGCAGCAAAGATGCCATAGGCGGCGTAGCCACGGGCGCGCAGATCCGCGATCAGCGCATCCACCGGGGCGGTGTCTGCCGAAGTCAGGTAAGAGCGGTAGAAACTGACCAGCACCAGCGGCTTGTCCTCTTGGGGGATGTCCGCGATCACGCCCCGATCAGGGTCGTAGTAGCCATAGTCGGGCGTTGTCTTCATCCCCGGAACCGGGCCCGCGTATAGCCCCGCCGCGAGGGCCATCTGCGCAAGGGCCGCCTGCGCTGCAACCGCGCCGCCTGCATCGCAAAGAGCCTGCAAGCGCCGCAGAGTTGAGACGGGCAGGGTGGAAAGTTCATCAAGCCGTGGATCTTCGCGCCCATCGGCGGGCAGGATTGCCAGCGCAATCCCCTTGCGCCGGGCCAGGTCCTGCAGGGTGGCAAGCCCATAGGACCAGTAGCTTTCGCCGCCAATGAGGCGCACCAGAACACCCTTGGCGCCTTCCAGCGTCTGTTCTGCATAGGTGTCCACCGACAGCGGGTGTTTCAGCGCCACCAGATTGGCGAGGCGGCAGGAGGGCAGCTTACCGCCCGCCCGGTGCCAGCCCGCGGCAAAGGCGCCTAGATCGCTGTCGGAAAAGGACAGAACGATCAGGTCAGCTGGATCCTGCCCGACGTCAAAGGGCGTAGCGATTTCTTCAAGGCCGTGGCTTTCGCGGAAGACGACATGCATGGGTCAGCTCCACCCGATCTGATCGGATACGCGGAGGACGGCCCACTGCCGCGGGTGGGGGCAAAGCCCCCGCCCATGGGGGCGGTCGGGGGCTGTCCGGTCTTTCGACCGGACGAGACAGCTGTTTTTACCCCGGTCTTGCACCAAACTCAGGCTCCCAGATCCGCGTGGATGCCCGCGACGTCGATATCGTCGTGTTCGGCAATCACCACCAGCTGGGTCTTGCGCGGCTGGGCGCCCCAGGGTTGGTCGTATTGGGCGCGCAGCCGTTCGCCCACCGCCTGAACCAGCATGCGCATCGGTTTCCCTTCCACCGCGACATAGCCTTTGACGCGCAGAATTTTTCGGTTGCGGGCCATGTTGATGATGCGGTCCTGCAGGTCCTGCGGATCGGAGACTTCGCCCATTTCAACGACGATGCTTTCAAAGTCATCATGCTCGTGATCGTGGTGGCCATCGTGATGGCTGGGGCGGGCCTCCAGATCGTCTTCCGCCGCCGCGCCGATCCCCAGCACCACACGCGGATCGATCACGCCTTCGCTCATCGGCAGGATCGGCAGTTGGCGCGGGGCTTCGGCTTCGATTACGGCACGGGCCTTGGCAAGGCCTTCTTCCCCGGCAAGGTCCGCCTTGGACAGAAGCACGATATCTGCACACGAGATCTGGTCCTCGAAGACTTCGGACAGCGGGGTTTCATGATCCAGACTGTCGTCCGCTTCGCGCTGGGCCTGCACGGCGTCAAGATCCGGGGCGAATTGCCCTGCGGCGACGGCTTCGGCGTCGGCCAGGGCAATGACCCCGTCTACGGTGATGCGCGAGCGGATCGCGGGCCAGTCAAAGGCTTTCAGCAGCGGTTTCGGCAGCGCTAGCCCGGAGGTTTCAATCAGGATATGTTCGGGCGTTTCCGGCAGCGCCATCAGGGCCTCGATCGTGGGAATGAAATCGTCCGCCACGGTGCAGCAGATGCAGCCGTTCGCCAGCTCCACGATATTGTTTTCTGGGCAGTTTTCATCGGCGCAGGATTTCAGGATGTCGCCGTCCACACCCGCGGTGCCGAATTCATTGACCAGTACGGCCAGGCGTTTGCCCTGCGGGTTCTGCATCAGGTGACGGATCAGCGTGGTCTTGCCCGCGCCGAGAAAGCCGGTCACCACGGTGACGGGAATTTTGTTGAGATCGCTCATCGGTTACTCCTCGGATGGGCATTCACCCGGCTGGGGCGCCGGGGGAATGCGGGCGATGGATTGCTTGCGAAAGACCTGCGGGCGCGCACGCCAGGGCACCAGACCGTCGTCGGTCGCGGCATAGGCAGCCGCACCTTGCAGGATGTCATCAACGTGTTGATCGGGATCCAGATCGCCGTAGATGTAGCTCCAGCGCTCGGTGCCGCCGCTCAGCACCATGGAACACCCGCGCTTGCAGGCGGACAGGCATTCGACGCCGCGCACCGAAACCCCGTCGGGCAGGTCGGCGGCGCGCAGCGCCTGCAGCAACAGGGTGCCGGGCCGGGTGGCTTCGGGATCAACGCCTTCGCGCTTGCAGGTGGTGCAGATGGTCAGGGTGACCTCTGGGCTGCCTTTGGGGGGCTGTTCAGCCGTATCCTTCGCCATTGGCGGGCGTCTCCTTGCGTCCTGTCAGACAGACGGGGAGAGGCCAGAGGGGAGCCGTATGGATGAATCGGCTCTCATCCGGTCGCGGCACACCCCGTCCGCCCGTAGATTAAGTCTGTTGGCAGGTCTCCCGGCTTGCGGATCTCAAGGCCGCCGCATTGCTGCGGGGTCTTTGCGGTTCTCCGGCCTTCCCGGTGTTACCCAGTGGCGTGGAGACCTCTCCGGTCACGGTCGCGGGGGCGGCTGTGCTTGGGCCAGATGGCCGTGTCACATTCCCTCTTCGCCTGCTTTCGCAGGAACCAACAAAATCCCCTTGCGCTATTGCGGGCTTCCTTGTCAAGACATGGTGCCAAACTGCAGGAGGGCACTTGGTGACCGAAAAGTCTGATAACGGCATTTCCGAGGAAGAAGCGGCACGGCACGCGTCCAAGATGGCGAAAAAGAAAGCGGCGCGTGACCGCATGATGGCCAATAAGGACGGTGAAAAGGGGCTGATCATCGTCCACACCGGCCCCGGCAAGGGCAAGTCCAGCTCGGGATTCGGCATGATCATGCGCTGCATCGCCCACGGCATGCCATCCGCCGTGGTGCAGTTCATCAAGGGCGCCTGGCAGACCGGCGAACGCACCCTGATCGAGGAGCATTTCGGCGATCTGTGCCAGTTCTACGCGATGGGCGAAGGCTTCACCTGGGAAACGCAGGACAAGGCCCGCGATATCGCGGCGGCCCGCGCAGGTTGGGAAAAGGCCAAGGAAATGATACTGGATGAGCGCAACGCAATGGTTTTGCTCGATGAAATCAATATCGCGCTGCGCTATGAATATCTGGATCTGGATGAGGTTCTGGAGTTTCTGGTTGAGCAGAAACCACCGATGACTCATGTGGTTCTGACCGGACGCAACGCCAAGGAAGAGCTGATCGAGATCGCGGATCTGGTGACCGAGATGGGCCAGATCAAACATCCTTTCCGCGCCGGGATCAAGGCGCAGAAAGGGGTGGAGTTCTAAGACGGCCAGACCATCTGCAGAGGTGTCACCGGGCAGGGAAGCCCACGCCCGGTGCGTTTTGGATTGCCCCGTCGTTACGCGGCAATCTTGTCCTTGATATAGGCATCGACCGCGGCGCGCTCTTCCTCGGTCAGGCGCAGGCCCAGTTTGGTGCGGCGCCACAGGAAATCATCGCCGCTGCGCACCCATTCGTTGGCAATCGCCCAGTCCAACTCCCGCTCGGTGATGGTGGCGCCGAAATCGCGCCCCAGCGCCTGGGCGGATTTCGCATCACCCAGGATCAGCCGCGCTTCGGTGCCATAGGCGCGGATCAGACGCCGAGCCCAATAGGGCGTCAGGAAGGAATAATCCGCTGCAAGGTCCGCCTGCAGCTTGGTCACATCTTTAACCGCGAAATTGCCGCCGGGCAGGGGCACACCTGCTGTCCAGTTGCCGCCGACGCCGGGCAGGGCCTCGGAGATCTTGGCAAGCGCGGCCTCGGCCAGTTTGCGGTAGGTGGTGATCTTGCCGCCAAAGATGTTCAGCAGCGGTGCATTGCCCGTGTCCAGTGACAGCACGTATTCCCGCGTCGCCGCCGTCGCCGAGCTGGCGCCATCGTCATACAGCGGGCGCACACCGGAGTAGGTCCACAGAATGTCGTCGCGGTGCAGCGGCTTTTTGAAATACTGCGAGGCAAAATCGATCAGGTAGTCCTGTTCCTCAGGGGTGCAGGTGGGGGCGGTCTCTGGGTCGGGATGGTCGGCGTCGGTGGTGCCGATCAGAGTGAAATCCTCTTCATAGGGGATGGCAAAGATGATCCGCCCGTCGGTGCCCTGAAAGAAATAGCAGCGCCCGTGGTCGAAGAGTTTCGGAACCACGATATGGCTGCCGCGTACCAGACGCACGCCTTCGCGGCTGTTCTGGCCCAGTTTCTGGTTCAATACCTCCGCAACCCAGGGACCCGCCGCATTGACCAGCATCCGCGACCGACGCGTGAACACTTGTCCCGTCAGACTGTCCTTCAGGTGGATGAGCCAATGATCCTCGGCGCGTTCAGCCGCCAGAACTTTGGTGCGGGTCATGATTTCGGCGCCGCGCGCCTGCGCGTCGCGGGCGTTGAGCACGACAAGCCGGGCATCCTCGATCCAGCAGTCCGAATATTCAAAGGCGGTCTGGAACTTGTCCTTCAGCGGCGCCCCCGCTTCGTCGCGGCTGAGGTCCAGCTTGCGGGTGCCGGGCAGGATGCCGCGCTTGCCCAGCGTGTCATAGAGAAACAGCCCAAGGCGGATCAGCCAGGCCGGGCGGCGGCCCTTCATCCAGGGCATGATCCGCGTCAGCAGGCGGGAGGTCGGCGTTTCACTGTCGAACCGCATCTCCTTGTGAAAGGGCAGCACAAAGCGCATCGGCCAGGAAATATGGGGCATCGCCTTCAGCAAGACCTCGCGCTCGATCAGCGCTTCGCGCACCAGACGGAATTCGAAATATTCCAGATAGCGCAGGCCGCCATGAAACAGTTTGGTCGAGGCCGAGGAAGTGGCCGAGGCCAGATCGTTCATTTCTGCAAGGCTGACCGACAAGCCACGGCCTGCCGCATCGCGGGCAATGCCGCAGCCGTTGATGCCGCCGCCGATGATGAACAGGTCGATGATCTTTTGATCAGTCATTTTCGTTTCTTTCGTTTTGGCTGGCGGTGTCTCCCGCCACGATGATGCGTGTTCCCGCGGCGCGCGCTGCCTCGGCAAAGGCATTGGGCACCGGCGCATCGGTGATCACTACGTCGAGATCCGCCACATCGCAGATCCGCACCGGCGCGGAGCGGTCGAATTTGCTGTGATCGCAGACCAGAACGCGGGTACGTGCGTTTTTCAGGATGGCGCGGGCGACGGAGACCTCGCGACCGTCGTGGTCCATGATGGCGCCATCCGCATCGAGGGCGGAGGCGCCGATAATGGCGAAATCGACCTTGTAGCGGGAAATGAATTCCACGGCGTCTTCGCCGACGATGGCGCCGTCGCTTTGCCGGACCGCGCCGCCAACCAGGATCAGCTCACGCGCCTCGCCACCCATCATCATATTGATAATGTTTATGTTGTTGGAAATGACTGTCAGGCCGCGATGGCCGGATAGGGCACGGGCCACTTGCTCGGTCGAAGTGCCGATATTGAGCGTGATCGAGCAGTCTTCGGGGATGAGTTCTGCGGCCTCGGCTGCCATCGCCAGTTTCCCCGCCGCGTTCAGCTTGCGCCGGTCCGCGTAGGCGCGGGTGGCGGCTGAGCTGACGCGCACCGCGCCGCCATGCACGCGCGACAGCGCGCCGCGCTGCGACAGCTCGCGTAGATCGGTGCGCACGGTCTGCAGCGACACGCCGAACCGCTGTGCCAGATCCTCGACCTCGACGCGATCCTGAGTGTTCAGCAGCTCTATGATTTCGTTCTGACGAGTCGTGGCATCCATGGGCTTTCCTTTCCAAAGCCCATCTAGCGATTCATTTTCGGTTTGTCATCGTTTGTTTTCGAAAAAGTTCGTTTTGCGCGGAGAACAAAATCCACTTGTCGCGCAGGCTTCATCTCGCCCGCCCCGGCGATATGCGGGACGGGGGGAGTTGTTTCAGACTTCAGAGGAGTGTCAGATGACAGGGATCAGGTGGTTGTCCCAGCGCAGCTCGGCCTGGTTCAGGACCGACAGGCGACCCTTGGCGATCTCGACGATCTCACCGCTGCCCGAACTTGCGATGAACCCATCTGCCGATTGGGTCAGGCCGCAGACATCGGGCAGATGATGTTCCGTGGTGAGCGCGCCGCTTGTGGTGTCCATGACCTGCACCACGCCGCCGCGGGGCGAGGTGACAGCCACTTGTCGGCCATCGGTGGAAAAGGCAATGGAGCCGCCGTATCCATTGAGGTTGCGCAGGCGCGGGTCATCGGCGGCCATCAGCCGTGGTGCACTGCCGGGCTTGTGCAGCCCGACGATCGGCACATCTGCACCCAGATCGCCCTGCCACTGCATGGCAAAGGCAACGGTGCCATCCGCCTTCATCGCCAGATGGCGGATCGAATTCTTGTGCAACTGGGGGTCCAGCTCGACCTGCTCGGTCACCTGGCCGTCAAAATCGAGATAGCTGAGGTTGGGCCGCATGGTGGGGATGTTCAGCTTGGCCCGGCCACTGTCGGGATGGGTGTCGATGCCGCCATTTGCGACGACCAGCCCCGTACCATCTGCGCGCAGCATCATGTCATGCGGGCCGACCCCGCCCGAGGCAAAGCTGCCGATGCGGCGGTAGGGTGCGGTGCCATCCCAGACACCAATGATGCCGCGCCCGGCCTCGAAGTGGTTTTCGGTGGTCAGCAGCAGGCTGCCATCGGGTGTGAAGACGCCGTGTCCGTAAAAGTGATGACCTGCCGGAGGCTCCAGCCGGGCCAGTTGCGCGCCGGTGCGGCAGTCGATCACATCGGCAAAGCGGCCGGGGCGGCGGGCAAAGGCCACCGCGATGGGCCGCGTGGGGTGGGCGGTGGCAGCATGGCCGCGGCCGGGCAGGGGGTGGCTGAACAGGAGGGTGCCAAGGTCCGAAAGACCCGCCAGGAAAAAGCTGCCGTCGGCGGCCTTGCCTGCGGACAGATAGGCGGGCGAGCCCAGATCGGCCCAGCTGGCCGCCGGGGCCATCCCCACCGCCAGAAGCCCGGCCAGAAATCCACGTCTTGAGGGCATGTCTTTGGGTCCTTTCTGTTAATCGCCATCCAGGGCGTTGAAACCGGCCTCGACGCCAAGCGCGGGACCAAGATCCTCACCGATGGTTTCGCGCAGTTTCCGGATGTCCTGCTGCACTGCCTCGATCCGCAGCCGCGTGCCCGGCTCTGCAACGCCTGCAAAGGTCGGATCGTCGAGGCGGCTGGCGTGCTCGACCGCAATGTCAAAGGCTGCATCCAGTTCCGCAGCAAGGTCGGCATCTCCGTCGCTGAGGATACGGGCCAGCGGTGCCAGCGCTTCCAGCGCCAGGATCACGTGGTGCTGGGAGCGCCCCGAACGATAGGCTTCGGCGCGTTTCGGGCGCGGCCTGTCGTAGGTGCCCAGCGGCCGTCCCAGCCGCATATCGATCAGGATCTGCAGGCCGGTATCCAGCGCCTTGAACAGTTCCTGTTTGACCTCGGCCTCGGTGCGGTAACGATCACCCGGGTGGCGCATCTTGTCGGCATAGCTGTCGCGCCAGTCCATCCAGATCACATCGGCTGTGGTGGCGATATCTTCTGCAATGGCGCGGGTCAGCTGGCAGCGGTAGTCGGCGCTGCCCAGCTGCTGCATGTCCTCGTCGTAAAGGAGGAATTCCAGCGCATAGAAGCCGCGCGCTGCAATCGATACGCTGGTATAGGCCGCCGCATCCTTGGCAATCGGATCCTCGGCAGTGATCAGCGCCCGCAGCGCCTTTGGCGTTTTGCCCCGGCTGTCCGGCCAGAAGGCGAGCGCAAAGGCGCGGTTATCCCTTTCGGTCGGCCCGAACCGCAGGTGGCTGACCGCGACCCAGGCATCAAAGGCTTCGCCGTAGGCCTGCTGCAACTGGACCGATCCGGGGTCGCAGACCTCAGCGGCTGTCGCGCTCAGTTGCTGGGCCTCCTGCGCCAGTGTTTCGAAGCCCGGCAGAATGTGCTGCTCCAGGGCCTCATCAATCACCTCCGCGCGTGCAGAAAATGGCGTTAGGGTAAGGGTGACGGCAAGGACAGGGGCCAGCAGGCGGGGCAGGATGGGGCGTGTCATAGGCTCTCCAGAAAACGGATAAGATCGGTGCGGTCCTCGGGGGAGAGGGAGACCACGGTGTTGCGGGCATCTTGCGCCTCGCCGCCATGCCACAGGATCGCCTCCAGCAGGCTGCGGGCGCGGCCATCGTGCAGGTAGGTGGCGCGCGGCGACACCTGCTGCGTCAGGCCAACCCCCCAGAGCGGCGCGGTGCGCCATTCCCGCCCGGTGGCGCGGGCTTCGGGGCGGTGATCGGCAAGACCTTCGCCCATGTCATGCAGCAGCAGGTCGCTGTAAGGCCATATCAGCTGGAAACTGTGCTCGGGGCGACTTTTCAGACGATGGGTCACGAATTTGGGCCGGTGGCAGGCGGCGCAGCCGCCGTTGTAGAACAGTTCCTTGCCGCGCAGCACTTGCGCATCGTCCAGGTCGCGGCGGGCGGGTACGGCCAGATTGCGGGCGTAGAAGGTGACCAGATCCATGTTCGGTTGATCGATCTCGGTGCCGCGGGCGTCATCATTTCCGTGCGGTGCTGCGCGGCAATCCGTTTGCCCGGTGGTGCATTCCCCCCAGGGGGCGGGAAACAGCGGCGTCGAAATGCCGATATCCCCGGAAAAGGCGGCAGCGGATTGTTCGTGCACCGTCGGCATGCCCGCCTTGAGGCCAAAGCGGCCCAGCATGATCTGCTGAAACTCTTCGGACCAGACCAGATTGGCCCGACCGGAAATGCCATCTCCGTCGGCGTCGTCCGGATCGGCAGCAGCAAGGATATCGGCGGTGGAGATCGCCTCAAGCAGGCCAAGGCCAATCATCGGCGGCGCCACGCGGGGGGACAGCATGGCGTTGGTGTGCAGCGGGCCGTAGCCCAGATCTTCGGCGCTGTAGACCGGTCTGCGCAGGGTGGCGGTTTCGCCACCGTTCAGATCGACTGTCTCTTCTTCATATCCGATGCCAAGCCGGTATTCCGGGGAAATGCCTGGGGCCGAGAAATCCTGAAGCTGCTGCCCATAGGTGGGGTCGGGGGCCGTGCCGATATAATCCTTGATTGCCTGAACCTGCTCGGGCACCGGACCGGGAATGGAGACGCGCAGAAACATCGCGGTAGAACGGTAATCCGGCCCCGCAGGCACATGGCCGCGCCCATCCTTCAGATGGCAGCGCTGGCAGGAGCGGGCGTTGTAAAGGGGGCCAAGCCCGTCAGAGGCGCGGGTGGAGGAGGGCGAGAACACCCAGATTTTCTTGAACAGCCCATTGCCCAGTTTGAATTCCAGCTCCTGCTCGAAAGACAGGTTAGCGGAGTGTTGGGAAAAGGCCTCATCGTCGCTGCGGGCGCGTGTTGTCGTCGCGCCAGCAGGATGGGTTTCATAGGCTTCGGGAGCCGAAAAATCCGTGGCAGGGGCCGTCACGGCGCGGATGCGCTGGCTGTCCTTGGTGGTGCGGGGGATCACATCCAGATGCGGATCGCCAAGGGGCAGGCTGGTCAGATCCAGCGCCTGTCCCGTGCTGGCTGCGACAAGCGCCGCAGCCAATAGAAGGTTACTCTTCAGCCTCTTCCATCTTGGTGGCGTTGAGTTGTGCATAGTTTTCGGCACCGATCCGCTCGTGCAGGTCCAGCTGTGTCTCAAGAAAGTCGATATGGCCCTCTTCATCGGCCATCAAGGCTTCGAACAGCTTCATGGTTACGTAATCGCCTGCGGTGTCGCAGGCTTCGCGGGCTTCCTTGTAGAGCGCGCGGGCGCTGATTTCGGCCGCAAGATCGCATTCCAGCGTTTCCTTGGGGTTCTGGCCAATGCGCAGCGGGTCCAGTTTCTGCAGGTTGGGATGGCCGCCAAGGAACAGGATCCGTTCGATCAACTTGTCCGCGTGCTGCATCTCTTCGATGCTTTCCTCGCGGCTTTTCTTGGCCATGCTACCCAGCCCCCAGTCTTCCTGCATGCGGAAGTGAAGCCAGTACTGGCTGACAGCGGTCAGTTCATGGCGCAAGGCCTTGTTGAGGTAGTCGATGACGATTGGGTCGCCCTTCATGGCTGTTCTCCTGTCCGAGTGGCTTGCGTAGGTTCTGCAACTGCGCAGGTACACTTACCTTAGCATTGCCGCGCATCGTGTCGAGGAAGAGCGGCATGCATCCGCCACAATCAGCGGCTTTGCCAAGCGCATGGTAGATTTTGCCGGGGGTGATGATCGTCCGGGGATCTGCGGCGCGCATCCAGTCGATGGCGGCGTGAATGTCGTGATCGGTGATCTGTGTGCAGTGGCAGACGATCATGGCCTGGCTCCCTTAGAGGTGGCAAAGGGGATCTCGATTCCTGACATCAGGTATCTGACAAAAATAGTCAGACGGCAAGGGGTAATGCTGACTATTTTTATCGGAGATTGTCCGTGGCACAGTGTGGCTGGCCCAATGGGGGCAGCAGGGCGCATGAAAAAGGGCCGCAGAAACTGCGGCCCAGTCGGGTTCTGTTGCGAAAAGCAGTCAAAACCGAGGGATCGTTCAGCCGCCAAGCGGAATGATAAGGCTCACACCCAGCGTCGTGTCGGCAACGCCGGTGTCTTCGACCTGGGCCAACGCTCCGGACAGGGTCATGCCGTTCTGGAATTCGTAATCGGCGCCAACCGAGATCAGATCGGTGTCGCCTGCGCTGTCCAGATCACGGTGGGCCAGGGTGCCGGACAGGGTCCATTGGCCAATACCATAGGCCGCGTTCAGCGTGGCATAGGTGGCGTCATCCGCGCCGCCGCCAAAGTTGGAGAAGGAGGCAACCTCTGCGAAGACATCAAACCCGTCTGCAAAGGAATGGCCGATGCCGGCGACGAAGCCTTGTTCGTCATCCACATCGCCAGCGCTTGCGCTCAGGTGGCGGGCGCCAATATGGAACCGGGTTGCGCCGACGCTATGCGCCCATTGGATGGCAAAGTTGTCCAGCTCGCCGGTGTTGCCTGCGCCGCCCGCAGCGGCGGTATTACGGCCCCGGTCGAACCAGGCCGAACGGCTGAGACCGGTGTCATCCGCATAGAAGACGCCAAAGGACAGGGTGCCCGCGCCATTGAGTTCTACATCAGTCAGGACACCGATCTGTTCGGCGAGTTCATAATCTTCGGCCAGGGTGCCGCCAAAGAAACCCGCTGCATCGTCCCATGCGGTGCCGAACACGGGGTGGAGTTTACCAATGGAGACGGTGGTTGCTTCGCCGATGCCAAAGCTGAGGCCGATCTCTTCGACATAAAGGCCGATGTCGTCAAAGCTGCGGTCGGCAGTGGCGTCAGTCACGCTTTCGGCGGTGAGGGTCGAGAACAGCGAAACGCCATTGCCGAAGGTATAGGTGCCGGTGGCGGTGATGGTCGCGTAGGTGTCGCGGATTTCGTTCGCGGCCACGTCCGAAGAGATGATCTGCTCGTTGCCGATTTCGATTTCACCTTCCCAGGTGAATTCGGCCTGTGCCGCCGTTGCGGAAAACACGAAAGGGGCGCCGAAAGCCAGCGCCGCAGCCAGAGTCTTGTTCATAGTACTGTCCTGATATTTGGATACCGGGCGGCGTATCTGGCTGCGGTTGTCGGCTGGGCCGCCCGGTGATTTTTTGAGTTATTGGAAGACGGCGCCCGGGTTGTCGAGCGAGTCGGAGCCTTCGAATTCGACGTCGGTCAGTTGCAACGTCGCAACCGCGCGTTCGATCGAACGGGTCTGGTCGATCAGACCGTTCACACCGCCCATCACCAGCGCTTCGCCTGCGGCATTGCCCTGTTCCAGCATCTGGTCATAGGAGAAACCGGCCTCGGCTGCGGTCTTGATCCGGCCAAGCGCCTGCATGGTGTCGGCCAGCTTGCCGCGCAGTTCCGCGTCCAGATCGGCATCGGCTGAGGCAACAAGATCAGACAGTGAGGCGCCGGAGACGAGCTCACCGTTCACCCGCACGTATTCGCCCAGATAGACGTTCTGAATGCCAAGCCCATCGTAATAGTGGCTGTTGTGGGTGTTGTCGGAAAAGCAGTCGTGCTCTTCCTCGGGGTCGTTCAGCATCAGGCCAAGGCGCATCCGCTCACCGGCCTGTTCACCGTAGGAGAGCGATCCCATGCCGGTCAGCATTGCGACGATGCCTGCGCCTTCATCGGCCATCAATTCGGCGCGGGCGGCGCCACCCTCGGCCCATTGTGAGGCCATCCAGTCCAGATCGGAGACCAACAGTTCGGTTGCGGCCTGCAGGTAGGCGCCGCGCCGGTCACAGTTGCCGCCGGTGCAGGTCTCGCCCTTGGCGTAATCGGTCCATGGGCGGTTGCCCGCGCCATGATCGGTGCCATTCAGATCCTGCCCCCAAAGCAGGAATTCGATGGCGTGATAGCCGGTTGCCACGTTGGCCTCGACGCCGTCTGCCTCGTGCAGGGTGTCTTCCAGTAGTGCCGGGGTGATGTCGCTGGTGTCGATGGTCTGGCCTGACAGCTCAAATGCGGGATTCGCGATCACGTTCAGCGCGGCCAGTGCGTTCTCATCTGACGGGCCACCATAGGAGGCATCCACGTAGTCGATCAGCCCTTCATCTAGCGGCCAGGCGTTCACCTTGCCTTCCCAGTCGTCGACGATGGCATTGCCGAACCGGAAGGCTTCGGATTGCTGGTAAGGCACGCGTGCGGCCAGCCAGGCGGTGCGGGCGGCTTGTAGAGCTTCGGCCGAGGGCTCTGCCACCAGCGCATCAACAGCCGCCTTCAGGCGCTGGGCGGTGGTCAGGCTGTCCTGATAGGTCGCCTGGGCGATATTGGCATAGGTGGTCAGAACGGCGCCTTTTTCGGGGGCCGCTGGTGCGGCCATTGCGGCAGAGCCGTCCATGGCGAGGGCTGTGAGAGCGGTTCCGGTGAGAAACAGCGATTTCATCGGGGTTATCCTTGCTTGGTTGGATTGGAAGATGGAGGGGCGCAGGTCGTGCGTAGGCTGTGGCGAGCCTCTGAGGTTATTTCGTGAGGATCAGCTTCCCGGCGCGGGTGATGCGCAGGCTGTAGATCTGGCCGTTCAGCAGGATGCGTGCCTGAATTCCGCCGCGCGTCAGGTCTTCGGCGTGATATGTGGGGAATGCTTCCGTCGTGGCGGTGGTGGCCACGGGTTCAGATGTAATCTGGTTCATGATGAGTGCCCATTTCTGAAATCCGCCCTGTCAAATTCGGCCCGGTCCAGCAGCCATTCCAGGCAGAACCCCGAAAGGCTGCCGGAGCGCGCAAATACTTCGAGCCAGATCTGGGACAGGCTGTCCTGATCGTCAGGTTCGGATGCGGTGGGCGCGGGGCCAGGAGCGATGTTCGACATGATGACGCAATGTGGTTGTCTCGGTTCGTTCGGGCTGGCCTGACAGATCAGGTTGGCTGGATTGCGTTATACCTGATTTATTTACTCACCTTTGTCAATCCGACTTTTTTACTCGGAAATTTGTGCCGGGCGGCTCGCCTTGGTGTGGATTGTTTCCAAAATCTAGGGAAAGGCGCGGTTTTCGTGCGGTCTGTTGCCGTCACGTGTCTGCCGCCCGGCTGCAACATGGCGCCGCGCTGGCTGAGGTTTGCTAAACTTAGGCCGAGTCGCTCAGGTGGCAGCAGACACAATAAAAAGGCCGCCAATTTGGCGGCCTTTGAAATTTGATAGATTGGGCGTTGCTTAGTCGCGGGTGCCCGAGAACCGTTCCTGCCAGTCTTCGCGCTGCTCGTCTGCGATCTTCGCGAACAGAACCTCCGGCACGGTGAAGCCGTGCCCGGCGGGCAGGGCCGAAAGGGCCGCAGCAACATCGGTGGGCCAGCCCATGTCCGAGCTATTCAGTGCTTCCATCAGCTTGGCGCTGGCCTGCGGGATGAAGGGTGCGCTGAGCACGGCATAGAAGCGGATCAGGTTGAGGCCGAGACGCACCTGCGCAGCGGCGCGCTCGGGGTCTTCCTTGAACACCGACCAGGGCGCAGCCGATTGCAGGTATTCGTTGCCCGCAACCCAGATCGCGCGCAGCTCCTGCGCCGATTTGCGCACCTCCATCGCGCCCATCTTCTGCTCGTAGGCGCGCAGGCGGGTAGTCAGCTCTTCGATCAGCGCCGTTTCCTGTTCACCGTATTCGCCGCCCGCCGGAACTTCTTCGCCGAACTTGGAACGGCAGAATTTGGTGATCCGGGAGACGAAGTTGCCCAGAACGTCGGCGAGGTCCTTGTTCACCGATTGCTGGAAGTTCTCCCAGGTGAATTCGGAATCGCTGCTTTCCGGTGCATGGCTCAGCAGCCACCAGCGCCAGTAGTCGGCGGGCAGGATTTCCAGCGCCTGATCCATGAAGACGCCTCGCCCCTGGCTGGTAGAGAACTGACCGCCATCATAGTTCAGGTAGTTGAAGGATTTGAGGTGATCGACCAGCTTCCAAGGCTCGCCCGACCCCAGAATGGTCGCCGGGAAGGACAGGGTGTGGAAGGGGACGTTATCCTTGCCCATGAACTGGACGTATTTCACATCTTCGGCGCCTTTGTCGGTGCGCCACCAGCGTTCCCAGTCGGCGTCCGTTTTGCCATGGGCATCGGCCCATTCCTTGGCGCAGGCGATGTATTCGATGGGGGCATCGAACCAGACATAGAAGACCTTACCTTCCATGCCGGGCCAGTCTTCGTCGCCCTTCTTGACCGGGATGCCCCAGTCAAGATCGCGGGTGATGCCACGGTCCTGCAAGCCGTCGCCATCGTGCAGCCATTTCTTTGCGATGGAGGTCGTCAGGACGGGCCAGTCGGTCTTGCTGTCGATCCAGGCGTCCAGCTGGTCCTTCATGGCGGACTGGCACAGGTACAAGTGCTTGGTCTCGCGCACTTCCAGATCGGTGGAGCCGGAGATGGCCGAGCGCGGATTGATCAGATCGGTGGGATCAAGCTGCTTGGTGCATTCCTCGCACTGATCGCCGCGCGCCTTCTCGAACCCGCAGTTGGGGCAGGTGCCCTCGATATAGCGGTCGGGCAGGAAACGGCCATCGGCGTTGGAATAGACTTGTTTCTCCACCACTTCACGGATTAGCCCGGCCTCGGCCAGCTTGCCCGCGAAATGCTGGGTCAGCGCGTGGTTCTGTGGGCTGGAAGAGCGCCCGAAGTGATCGAAGCTGAGGCAGAACCCCTTGGCGATTTCGGCCTGCACATCGTGCATCTCGGCGCAGTATTCCGCGACCGGCTTGCCTGCCTTGGCGGCGGCCAGCTCAGCCGGGGTGCCATGCTCGTCGGTGGCGCAGAGGAACATTACCTCGTTGCCGCGGCCACGCTGATAACGCGCGTAAAGGTCGGCAGGCAGCTGGCTGCCCACGAGGTTGCCCAGATGTTTGATCCCATTGATGTAAGGGATCGCCGAGGTAATCAGAATGCGTTCCATACCATCCATCCACATGTCGCTTTGCCTGACCCTCTATCGCATGGCGGGGGCGGCGGAAACCCCGCCTGTGCCATTCGCGCGAAATCCAACAGAAGTCGAAACATGTTCAAGGTTTTTCTTGAGTATCAAACGGTCCCCGGCCATCGTACCCTCAGGTTGTACAGGGTGCGGGATTGAAACGGTCAATAACCCTTCCCATATTCATTGTATACTACTGCATACTTTATGATCCTGAGTTGTGAGGTCGGTTTCTACATGCTGCAATTTCTGCTCGACGGAGCTTTTGCCCCGTTCACATTGGCGCTTGCGCTGCTGACCGGCTTGATGGTGCTGGAATTGGTGGCCTTGCTCTTGGGCGGGAGCCTGATCGGCGCTGACAACGATGCAGATCTGGATATCGATGCGGGCGATGTCGGCGACTTCGATCTTGATCTGGATGGTTCGGAACTGGGCGGGGTTGAGGGCATTGATGCTGCGGATCTGGACCTGCCAGATGCAGAACTGGATCTGGAACTGGCACCTGATGCACCTGCAGATGCAGGTGTTTCGACCCCGACAGGCCTGGCATCCTGGCTGGGGCTGGGCCGCATGCCGACGGTGATCTGGCTTGGGGCTATTTTGCTCGGCTTTGGCCTTTCGGGTATGGGCTTGCAGGTGGCGCTGTCCTCGCTCTTTGGGCTGCTTGCCCCGGCTTGGGGCGCAGCCATTCCAGCAGGCGCCTTTGCCTTTTGGTTCGCGCGGGTTTTTGGGGCTGCCTTTGCCCGCGTCTTGCCGCAGACCGAAACCGAGGCACTGTCCGAGCGCAATCTGGGCCGCCGCCGCGGTATTGTCACCCAAGGCACTGCCGCCAGGGGGCGCCCGGCTGAGGTGCGAGTCATGGATGGCTATGGCAATGCCCACTACTTGCGCGCCGAACCTCTGAAAGATGGCGATACCATCGCTCAGGGCACCGAGGTTCTGGTGATCCGGGATCGGCGCAGGGGGAGTTACGTGCTTGTTGCCGTCTCCGAATAAGCTTGACGATAAAATTCTAACTTTTGTCCCACAGGGAGGTTTCTCAATGGAGTTTGAGTTTCTGTTGATTGTTGTTGTTACCGTAATTATTTTTCTTGCCCTGTTCGGGCTTGTTATTGGTCGCCTCTACCGGCGCTCTACCCGCGAGATCAGTCTTGTGAAAACAGGGGCTGGCGGCAAAAAGGTGATCATGGATGGTGGCACGATCGTTGTGCCCCTGTTGCATGAGGTCAGCCCGGTCAACATGAAGACCCTGCGCCTTGAGGTGAAGCGCGACGGCGAGGCGGCATTGATCACCCAGGACCGGATGCGCGTCGATGTGGGGGTGGAATTCTACGTCTCGGTAATGGCCACAACAGAAGGGATCGCCCGTGCGGCTCAGACCCTTGGCAGCCGGACCTTCGATGTGGAGCAGCTGCGAGAAATGATCGAGGGTAAGCTGATCGATGGTTTGCGCGCCGTGGCGGCGCAGATGACCATGGATGGCCTGCATGAGAACCGCGCTGACTTCGTTCAGGAAGTGCAGAATGCGGTTTCCGAGGATCTGCTCAAGAACGGTCTGTCGCTGGAATCCGTTTCCTTGACCGCGCTCGACCAAACCCCGTTCGAGGCGCTGGATGAAAACAACGCCTTTAACGCGGTGGGGATGCGCAGGCTGGCCGAGGTGATCGCGGTCTCGAAAAAGGAACGCGCCCAGATTGATGCAGAGGCGGATGTCGCCGTGCGCCGCGCCGCGATGGAGGCTGAGCGTCAGAAGCTGTTGATCGAACAGGACGAGGAACAGGCCCGGATCGAGCAGAAGCAGAAGGTGGAAACCCTGCGTGTGGCGCAAGAGGCCGAGATCGCTGCCCGCACCGAGGACAGCGTGCGCGAAACCGAACGCGCCCGGATCGCGCGGGAAGAGGCCATTCGCGCCGCCGACATTGAGCGCGAGCGTAAGATCCGTGAGGCCGAAATCTCCAAGGAGCGGGAGTTGGAGGTCGCTGAACAGGAGCGCCAGATCATCATCGCACAGAAATCCGAAGAGGAAAGCCGCGCCCGTGCCTCGGCGGATCTGGCCCGTGCCGAAGCCACCAAGGCAACCGAAGCGGTGGCAACCGCCCGCCAGGTGGCAGAGGCCGAGCGTCAGAAGCAGATCGTTCTGATCGAAGCCACGCGCGAGGCGGAACGTCAGGCCACCGGCATTCGTCTGGCTGCCCAGGCGGAGAAGGAAGCCGCCGCCGACCGCGCCGAAGCGCGCCGTGAAGAGGCGCAGGCCGAAGCCGATGCACTCAACATCCGCGCCGAGGCCAAGAAGAACGACATGCTGGCCGAGGCGGAAGGTAAGCGCGCCATCGTTGAGGCAGACAATGTCCTGTCTGAGGCTCAGATCCGCTTCAAGGTCGATCTCGCCCGGATCGAAGCGATGCCTGCCATCGTGGCGGAAATGGTCAAACCTGCCGAAAAGATCGACTCGATCAAGATCCATCAGGTCGGAGGCATGGGCGTTGGCGCAGGCGGTGCAGGCTCCGTGGCCGCACAGGCGGGTGGCGGCGACAAGCCCGTCGTCAATCAGGCACTCGATTCCATTATGGGCATGGCGGTTCAGATGCCTGCCCTGAAGAAGCTGGGCGAAGAACTGGGCCTGTCCATGGAGGATGGGGTGGCCGGTATCACCAGCGGCGCTTTGGGGGTGTCATCTGAACCTGCCAAAGAGACGGTGGAGGCCGAGGCATCGGCGGCAGAAGAAGCGGCTGATGAGGTGGAGACGCCGCTGGCCTAGATCGCCTGGTTGCACACATTGTATGAAAGGGCCGGATTTTTCCGACCCTTTTTCGCGGGATCTAGCGTTTTTCGCGCGAGCCTTTCATCAACCGTCCGATGGTAAAGGAGGTGCGCGGGGCGTAGACGTAGTTGGTGCGTTCGTCCGGGGTCGGGCGCGAGCGCATGCGCGACAGGCCGAACAGGATCAGCCCGAAATGGCCAACCGCGATAAAGGCAAACAGCGCCTTGGGGCCATAGCCGCTGATCAGTGCGGAGGATACATAAGGCGCAGCGATGGCGCCGAGCGCGTAAAAGAACATCAGCGCGGCAGAGAGTTCGACCCGCTCGTCTGATGTGGCAAAGTCGTTGGCATGGGCCGATGAGACCGAGAACACCGGGAAGGCGGTGAAGCCAAACAACCCTGCCATCATCATGGTGGCCTCGGTGCTTTGACCCGATATGAGGATCGTCAGGCCGCAAGACATAATGGCGGCTGCTGACAGCCAGATCAGCACCCAGCGGCGGTCATATTTGTCCGCAAGCCAGCCCACCGGGTATTGTGCGAGTGCGCCGCCCAGCACGAAGGCCGCAAGGAAAAAGGCAACCTGGTTCAGCTCCAACCCAACTTCGGTGCCGTAGATCGGCCCCACCATCCGGAACGAGGCGGCGCCGATCGCGGCGACGATGACGCCGACAACGGCCAGTGGCGAACAGCGCCAGGCCAGCCCGGGCCGCAGGCGCGGCGCGGCTGGGGTTGCGGGCTGGCTGTTGCGGGTCAGGGTCAGCGGCAAGAGCGCGGCGCAGCAAAGCAGGGCCAGAAGGTTGTAGGAGACGTAAGAGGCCGGTGGCAGTACCGCGATCATCATCTGTGCCGCAAGGGAGGCGATCAGGTCGGCCAGCCGGTAGGTGCCCATGGCCCGGCCACGGCTTTCGTTGGTGACCTTGGCGTTCATCCAGGCTTCTATCACCGTGTAACAACCAGCCACCGACAGCCCGGATGCGATGCGCATCGCGGCCCAGGCCAGCGGCGCTTCGGTGAGGGTGTGTCCGATCAGGCCCATCGCCCCGAGGGCGGTGCATACGGCAAATGCGCGGGAATGGCCCACCGTGCCCATCAGCCGTGGGGCCCACCAGCAGCCGATGAAAAAGCCCAGAAAATGCGCAGACCCCAGTAGACCGATTTCTTGCTTGTCAAAGCCGAGCGTCAGGCCCGAGATCGCATCCAGCGGTCCGACGCCGCCAGCAGAGAGCTGCAACAGAATGACAGAAAGGAACAGGGCGGCAAAGGAAAGGATCAGGCGCATGGTGTTGCCGACTGTGCCAATGCGCGTGGGGATTGCTAGCCCTTTTCGTCAGATCATGTCGTATTCAGCTAACTTTTTTGATTTGCTTCCCGGCTTCTTCCATTGGGGGCGTGGCTCGGCTCTGGCCTTGCTCCTGTCCGGGGGAGGGAGTGGACGTGTCAGGGGCGACAGTTTCAGTCAAAGGGCCGCCCGGAGCCCGTTGTGTCAGCTGCCAGCTGCGCGGGGGCAGGGCGCGGGCGCGCAGCCGGTCCAACTGCCAGATACGATTGCGGTACTGATGCGCGGGGCGCATGGTCCAGCGGCTTTCGATGCCCTGGGCGCCACCCGCGCCGGGCGTCAGCAGCAGCGCCAGCGGCGCGTTTCCGTCCATCGCCAGAGGCCCGCCCGCCGCAGCTGCCATATGCAGGCGCCGTACCGGGGTGATGGCCGGGGGGGCGGGCAGGTCCGCGATGACAAGCGGGGTGGCGCCGCTACGCAGGGCTTCCTCCATGGTCCAGAGAACATCTTCGGATCGGGGGGCTGTCACCCAGAGAAACCGGGACGGATCCGCAAAATCCACCATGCCGTCGGGGTTCAGTTCTGCGGCGTCCCGGGGCGGAGAGATCCACAGCACTGGCCCGGCCATCGCCCCGGCCAGCCAAAGCGCGAAACTGTACCGGGCGCTGCCACAGGCTTCATGCGCTCGACCGCGCTGCAGGGCGATATCCCCGAGCAGGGTGACGCTGGCCTTTCGCTGTCTTTGGCCTGGGGTGGAACCAGAGGCTAGTCCGGTAGGCAGCTGTGGAGGGATGGGGTGAATCGACATGGTTGTCAGATTACAGTGTTCGCCTTTTGTTCTCAATATTGTTTGGCGGGAGTGCAGCAGAAAGGGCAGGGCATGAAGGAGGGGGAATGGGGCAAAAGGAAAGCGACGCGGGAGGGCCGTGTCGCTTTCCTTTTGCCGCTCAGGGCGGGTGATATCCGGCGGTGGGTCAGCTCTCGCGGGGGACGACGGCGCCGCCCTCTTCGGCCCATTTGGTAAATCCGCCTTCCAGATGCATGACCGGGGACAGGCCCATCTCCATCGCCGCGCGTGCGCTCAGCGCCGAACGCCAGGCACTGGCGCAGTAAAACACATAGGTTTTGTCCTGGTTGAAGATGGGCTTGTGATAGGGGCTGTCCGGGTCGATCCAGAATTCAAGCATGCCGCGCGGGCAGGAAAACGCACCGGGGATCATGCCCGAGCGCTGCAGCTCACGAATATCGCGCAGATCGACAAAGACGTAAGACTCGTCCTGGGCTTTCTCTTTGGCGTCCTCCACGGACATGGTGTCAACCATGGCGTTGGCTTCGGCAAGCAAGGCCTTGATGCCTTTGGTGATGTTCTGTGGCATGGAGACTCTCCCTGATTAGATCCGCCGCAGGCTGTTCTATTTTCACACCCTCGGCAAGACCCTCGGATGCGGCAGGCAGCAGGAAAGCGCAGGGAGACATGACGACGCCCCGGCATTCGGAGGTGCCGGGGCGTCCAGAGAAGGGCGCAGGCCCTCTCTTCACTCAGTGCGGGTAGGCCAGCGTTACCATTTAACCGGACACAAGGCGCCGCCGCTTTCCATCCAAGCGTCCAGGCCGCCCTCCAGATGCCGGACCTCGGGAAGGCCCATTTCCAACGCAGCCTTGGCAGCCAAAGCCGATCGCCAGCCATTGTCGCAGTAAAAGACAAACAGCTTTTCTTCGTCAAAGACCTCCTTGTGGTAGGGGCTTTCCTTGTCGATCCAGAATTCCAGCATGCCACGCGGGCAGGAAAACGCGCCAGGGATCACGCCGGTGCGGTAAAGTTCGCGAATGTCGCGCAGGTCCACGAATTGGGAGCGTGCCTGGCTTAGGAGCGCCTGGGCTTCATCGAGCGTCACGTGTTTCACCACGCTGTCCGCTTCGGCGATGAGTTCCTTGTAACTTTTCTTCAGTGGAAATGTCATGGGGTGCTCCTTCAATTCGGGTTATGTTTCAGGGTCTTGTTCCGGGTCCTTACGTGACTTTCGTTCGGGTCGGGCGGTACCTGTTCGCGTTAAGAGTGTGCCTTTTTTGGAGGCAGCGGGTAAAGCGACCAACGGCATAGGGTTGCACTCCTTTGGGTCAGGAGTAGTGTCTTTTGAAACGTTTGAGACAGGGATCGCGCGATATGAAAATGAACCCTCTGGGCCGCACCGGAATGACGGTATCCGAGCTGTGCCTTGGCACCATGACCTTTGGCACCCAAACCAGCGAGGCTGACGCACATACTCAGATCGACATGGCGCTGGCGGCGGGCGTGAACTTTGTCGACACCGCCGAAATGTACCCGGTGAACCCGGTCAGCAAGGAAACCGTCGGCCACAGTGAAGCGATCATCGGCAACTGGAATGAAAAGACCGGACGCCGCAGTGATTACATCCTGGCCACCAAACACTCGGGTGAGGGGCTTGCCGTGGTGCGCGACGGAGAGGCGATCTCGTCAAAGACCATCGCGCCGACCATCGAAGGCTCGCTGAAGCGGCTGAAGACGGATTACATTGATCTCTACCAATTCCACTGGCCCAACCGGGGCAGCTATATGTTCCGCAAGAACTGGAGCTATGATCCCTCGGGCCAGAACCGGGAGGAAACCCTCGCCAATATGCTGGATTGCCTGGAGGCGCTGCAGGCTCAGGTGGACAAGGGCAATATCCGTGCCTTTGGTCTTTCCAACGAAAGCGCCTGGGGCACAGCCCAATGGCTGCGCCTGTCCGAGGAAAAGGGCTATCCGCGCGTGGCCTCGATCCAGAACGAATATTCGCTCCTATGCCGGATGTATGATACGGATCTGGCCGAACTCAGCGTCAACGAAGACGTGGGGCTGATGGCGTTTTCGCCACTGGGAACCGGACTTCTGACCGGGAAATACCAGGGCGGTGCGGTGCCAGAAGGATCACGCAAGACGCTGAATCCAGAGCTTGGCGGGCGCCACTCGCCACGGGTCTACGCCGCCGTTGATGCCTATCTGGAGATCGCAAAGCGCCACGGGCTGGATCCGGTACATATGGCGCTGGCCTGGTGCCGCACGCGGCCCTTCATGGCCTCGGCCATCTTCGGGGCGACCACCGTTGCGCAGCTGGAGCATGCCCTGCAATCAGTCGATGTGACGCTGGATGCGCAGGTGCTGGAGGAGATCGACGCGGCCCACCGCGCCCATCCGATGCCTTACTGATCGGCTAATACCCGAACCAGAGTGCTCCGCGATCCTTCCTCCCGATCATGGGACCGGGACGGCCCGTTTGCTGCACCCTCAGTGGGTGGTGGGACGGTGATCCGGCGCGGCGTGGTCCGCGGTGGAATAGGCCGTGGATTGCGTTTCGTTCCGCTCCTGACGCAGATCCCGGGCCGAGCTGCCATGCGCCAGCCGGAAGGCGCGGGCAAAGCTCGATTGCGAGGTGAATCCGGTGGCCATGGCCACATCCATTAGCGGCAGATCGGTATCGGTCACCAGCCGCCGCGCCTCGGCCAAGCGCAGTTGCAGGTAATGGTCCTGCGGCGTGGTATTAAGGCGCAAGCGGAATTGCTGCTGCAGGCTGCGCGGGCTGGTGCCGAGGCTTTCTGCAATGCGCGCAAGTGGCATCGGATCATCCAACGCTGCTTCCATCAATGCATTGGCCTTGGCCGTCAGCGCGTTGTGCTTGTGTCCGCCAAGGCGGCTTTGCGGGCGGGCCATGCTGGCAGCCCCGTCATAAAGGAACAGACCAGCGACGCGGGCGGCAAATCCGGCGCCATGACGGGCGCTGATGATATGCAGCATCATCTCGATCGCAGGGGTGGCGCCGCCCGAGGTCATCCGTCCGTCGGACACGGTAAAACGGTCGCTGCGGCAATCCACATCCGGGAAACGGGCCGAGAAATTCTCCAGATCCTCCCAATGGGTGGTCGCGGGGTGATCGTTCAGCAGGCCCGCTTCGGCCATCAGCCACGGACCGCCGTCGATGCCTGCAATGGTGGCACCTGTGCCCGCAATGCGGCGCAGCCCGGCCAGCAGGCTGGGGGTGGCGTGGCGCGCCAGCTGGAACCCGGCCACCACAATCATCAGCTCGCATCCTTCGAGCCGGGACAGCGGCGTGGTCGGCACCGTCAGCCCACTCGTCAGCATCGGCGGCTCATCCGTTGCGCTGATATAGTCCCAGTCAAAGGCACAGCGACCGGCCAGCCGGTTGGCCGCGCGCATCGGGTCGACCGCTGCCGCAAAGGACAGCGTGTTGCATTCGTCCAGCACCAGAACCGCGCACTTCAGCGGGCGATGCTCGGGTTGCAGGATGTTTTTCGCGGATTTCATCAAGTCGGATTCGCTTTGCGTAAACTGTTCCCCGGAAGGCTGAGGCACAGTAGAGGTCAACGCAAACAGGAATCTGGGGAGGAGCCTGGGGATAACCCACGGCAAAACCCTGTACATTGAGGGGAAAACGAAAACATGCCTCTGACCATGAACCGCGACGTCTTTATCACCTGCGCCGTGACCGGCTCTGGCGGCAGCCAGGACCGCAGCCCACACGTGCCGCGCTCGCCCAAACAGATCGCCGACAGCGCCATCGCAGCGGCCAAGGCCGGCGCGGCAGTGGTCCACTGCCACGTGCGCGATCCCGAAACCGGCACCCCGAGCCGCGATCTGGGTCTTTACCGCGAAGTCACCGACCGCATTCGCGACAGCGATACCGATGTGGTGCTGAACCTGACCGCCGGCATGGGCGGCGACATCACCTTTGGCGACGTGGAAAACCCGCTGCCGGTCAAGGACGCGGGCACCGATATGATCGGCGCCAGCGAACGCATGGCGCATGTGGCCGAATGCCTGCCGGAAATCTGCACTCTCGATTGCGGCACAATGAACTTTGCCGAGGCCGATTACGTGATGACCAACACCCCCGGCATGCTGCGCGCCATGGGGCAGATGATGACCGATCTAGGCGTGAAGCCCGAGATCGAAGCCTTTGACACAGGCCACCTGTGGTTCGCCAAGGAACTGGTGAAAGAGGGCATTTTGGACAGCCCGGCGCTGGTGCAGCTGTGCATGGGGGTTCCCTGGGGCGCGCCCAACGACCTCAACACCTTCATGGCGATGGTGAATAACGTGCCGGACGACTGGGACTGGTCCGCGTTTTCGCTGGGGCGTGATCAGATGGCCTATGTCGCGGCCTCGGTTCTGGCGGGCGGCAATGTGCGCGTGGGGCTTGAGGATAACCTCTGGCTGGAGAAGGGCGTGTTGGCCGAGAACTGGCAGCTGGTGGAACGCGCAGGCACCATCATCGAGAACATGGGCGCCCGGGTGATCGGCCCCGAAGAGGTCCGCAAGCAGCTCGGCCTGACCAAACGGGCGCCGGTGGCGAAGTGATCCGCCGGGCTCTGACATCCATGGTCTTTTGCGGCGCGGCGCTGTCTTCCGCCGCAGAGGAGGCACCGCTTTGGGAGGGCTACTGGTCCCCCAATGCGGCCTGGTGCGCCCGGGCCGGGGATGTCGGAGAGCAGACGCCTGACTGGTACGGACGCGAAGGGTTATTCGGCCTGGAATGGAGCTGTGACATCGCGGCGGTCCGCGAGACCGGCGTGGGCAACAGCTGGGCTCTGAAACTGCAATGCCTTGATGCGGGATACGCGTACAGCGATGCGCAGATATTCCTGGTGACGCCGGATGATCGGCTGCAGATCATTGATGAAAACGGGTTCGCGGCCGATCTGGTGCGCTGCGCAGCTCCACAAGACTAAACTGATGGGATGGCGTGCACGGCGCGCCCTGTGAAAGCGTAGGCGTGGCCCGCGCAGAGGCACAGCCAAATGCAAATGGAAATGAGAACATGAAAACAGCAGCAATCATTGGCGGTGGCGTGATCGGCGGCGGCTGGGCCGCCCGGTTCCTTCTGAACGGCTGGAACGTACGGGTCTTTGATCCCGACCCCGAGGCGGAGCGCAAGATCACGGATGTGCTGGATAACGCCCGCCGGTCCTTGCCGGGGCTTGGCAATGTGGCCCTGCCTGCCGAAGGCGCGCTGTCTTTCCATCCCACCATTGCCGAGGCGGTTGCTGGCGCTTCCTGGGTGCAGGAAAGCGTGCCTGAGCGGCTGGACCTGAAGCAGAAGGTCTATGGCGAACTTCAGCAGCATGTGGCGCGGGGCGCGGTGATCGGCTCCTCCACCTCTGGCTACAAGCCGTCGCAATTGCAGGAGGGGTTTGACAATGCGGCGCAGATCGTGGTCGCGCATCCCTTTAACCCGGTCTACCTGATGCCGCTGGTCGAAGTGGTCACGACCGAGGCCAATACGCCCGAGGTCATCGACAAAGCCAAGGCGATCATTACCGAAATCGGTATGTACCCGCTGCATCTGAAAAAGGAAATCGACGCCCATGTGGCGGACCGCTTCTTGGAGGCGGTCTGGCGCGAAGCGCTATGGCTGGTTAAGGACGGCATCGCCACCACCGAAGAGATCGATAATGCGATCCGCTACGGCTTTGGCATCCGCTGGGCGCAGATGGGCCTGTTCGAGACCTATCGCGTTGCGGGCGGCGAAGCGGGCATGAAGCACTTCCTGGCCCAATTCGGCCCTTGCCTTACCTGGCCCTGGACCAAGTTGATGGATGTGCCGGAATACAACGACGAGCTGGTCGACCTGATTGCCGGTCAATCCGATGCGCAATCGGGCAAATACTCGATCCGTGAGCTGGAGCGGATCCGCGACGACAACCTTGTCGGCATGATGCGGGCGCTGGGCAATACCAACTGGGGCGCGGGTGCGCTTCAGAACGCCCATGATAAGGCGCGCGAAGGCGCCATGGGGCTGGCCAGCACCATGCAGGATGTCGCCGACCTGTCGCAGCCGGTTCTGACCCTGAACCGCACCGTTCCGTTGGATTGGACAGACTACAATGGTCACATGACCGAAAGCCGCTATCTGGACGCCTTTGCCCAGTCCACCGACCGAATGATGGCAATCATCGGCTGCGATGCCGACTATATCGCCTCGGGCGGCAGTTTCTTTACCGCCGAGACCCACATCCGCCACATCGACGAGGTGCATGCAGGCCATCCCATTCAGGTCAGGACGCGGGTGATCATGGCCGAAGGCAAAAAGATGCACCTGTGGCATGAAATGTACGAAGGTGAACGTCTGCTGGCGACCGGAGAACACATGCTGCTGCATGTGGATCTGAAAACCCGCCGCTCGGCGCCGCCCGCGCCGCATCTGGCAGCGAACCTGACAAAATTCGCCGAGGCGCATGCGGCACTGCCGACCCCCGAGGGGCTGGGTCGCGCCATCGGCGCGCCGCGCTAGGGCGGCGGCGATGCGGGTTCTGATCACCGCCGGGGCATCGGGCATTGGCCGCGCCATGGGCGAGGCTTTTGATGCCGCCGGGGCCGAGGTATGGGTCACCGATCTCGACCCCGCAGCGCTGGAGGCGCTGCCGGATCACTGGCACTGCCACGCGGCGAATGCCGCGTTGGAGCCGGAGATGCGGGCGGTCTTCGACAAGATCGCCGACGCTGGTGGGCTCGATGTGCTCTGCGCCAATGCAGGCATCGCCGGGCCGACCGCGCTGGTCGAGGATATCGACCTTGAGGACTGGCGCTCTTGTGTCAGCGTCAATCTCGAAGGCGCTTTTCTTGCCGCCAAACATGCCACGCCGCTGATGAAATCGGCGGGGCGGGGGGCGATCGTGCTGACCTCCTCGACGGCGGGGATCTATGGCTATCCGAACCGGGCGCCCTATTCGGCGGCGAAATGGGCGGTGATTGGCCTGATGAAGACCCTCGCGATGGAACTGGGGCCTTTTGGCATCCGCGCCAATGCGATCTGCCCCGGCGCTGTTGAAGGCCCGCGCATGGAGGGTGTGCTGGAGCGGGAAGCGGCGCTGAAGGGCATGAGCCGGGATGCGGTGTATGAGGGGTATGCTTTGGGCACCTCGATGCGGTCCTGGGCGACAGCCGCGGATGTGGCCAATATGGCGGTGTTCCTAGGCTCGGATGCCGCGCGGCTGGTGTCGGGGCAGGTGATCGCGGTGGATGGTCATACCGAAAACCCGGACCCGAAGGTCTGAAGGTGGCTCTGCCTGCTGCCGCAGGCCGAGCCTGAAGCTGCGCCTGGGCGCAGCTGTGCCTAATCGCGGATACCGGTTTTCCAGGCCCGCAGCCGTTCGGGCAGCTGACGGGCGGTCAGATCCGCCTCGCGGATCAGTTGGTCGAAGTGGTTGGTGAAGGTCTCGATCCGTTCGCGGTCGCGGAATGCCATGTAGTGGCTTCCGGCATAAAACACGCAGAGCAGCGGTCCGAAAATGGTCACAGGCGATGCGAACAGGCGTTTTGCATCAAAGAGATAGATCCGTAGCCGCGGGTAGAGTTGAGTGCAAAGCCGTTCGAAATGATCCAGCTGCTCAAGCCGGATATCCAGCGGCAGACCTTCGTAATAGCCGCAGGCATTGGCAAAGCTTTCCAACTCGTACAGCGGCATCGCGATTTCATAGTCGGATTGGGCTTGCCGCATCAGGGACAGGCGGTCTTCGGAGGCGCCGATGGCCTGATCGGCAGTGCGGCCTAGGTGCGGCGCATATTCCCATTCCAGCAGGGCGCGGGTTTTCAGCAGATCGGGCAGGGCGGCCGGCACATGGCGGATCTTGTAACCCGCTGCCTCCCGATGCCATTCGAAAATCCTTTCATCCACCAGGGCGCGTGGGGCCTCGGTGACGGACATGCTGGAGGCCAGCAGCTCTGCCGCGCTTTCGGGGCGGTCCGACAGGCTCAGCAGCCAATCCGCCGATACGCCAAGCGCCGAGGCGCAGGACCCCACCACATGCGCATTCGGCAGCCGGGCGCCGTCATCGGTGAGCAGCTGCGAAATGGTGGACCGGTCCACGCCGGTCTGGCGGGCCAGGGCGCTCTGGCTCATCCCGCGTTCACCAAGCGCCCGGTTCAGCCGTTCGCGGAATTGCTGTGCTCGAACCCGTTTGTCAATTTTGGTATCCATTGGTGATAAATATCACAGATGATGAAGTTTGTTAATTACATTCAGAATGTCGAACGTCCGGTACCGGGCCTAGTCTGAGCGCAGGAGCAGGACAGGGCGCGGCTGATGGCAGCGCCTGCCAGCTCCAGTCAGCACAGTGTAGGAGGTACTATGGAAACGCGCAGGCGTTCTGTCGTGAAAGCGGTGATCTGGAATGTGATTGGCCTGACCGTGATGACGGTTGTGGGCATGCTTGCAACCGGATCGGCGACGGTCGGCGGGGCGATGGCCCTGGTGAACACGGGGCTCGGGTTCGTCACCTACCTGATTTACGAGCGGATCTGGGCCGGGATCGCCTGGGGGCGGGCGCATGTCTGAGGCGCGCGCACAAACGTCCGAGGTACACAGCCAGGGTACGGAGGCGCCGATACTGCCCTCTGACCTGATGCCGCGCGGGGCGGAATGGGGCACGCTGATGCTGATCCTGATCTGCTATGCGGCCTGGTTAGCCACGGTTTTCTGGGTCTCGGCCTTCAGCATGGTGTTGGCGGTTTTATTGGCGGGCGTGTTTATCGCCTTTCATTCCTCGCTATGTCACGAGGCCTTGCACGGGCATCCGTTCCGCAACCAGGTTTTGAACGAGGCGCTGATGGCGCTGCCGCTCAATCTGGTGATCCCCTACGGCCGCTTTCGCGACACCCATCTGGCGCATCATCAGGATGAGCGGCTGACCGATCCGTTTGACGATCCCGAAAGCAATTTCATGTGCCCCGAGGTCTGGCGCGGGCTGGCTCCGTGGAAACGTGCGGTTCTGCGTATGAACAACACGCTGTTGGGGCGGATGCTGCTGGGGCCGCTGATCGGGCAGGTCTGTTTCATGGCAGGGGACTGGCGGCTCGTCCGGCAGGGCGACAGGCGAGTGATTGCGGATTGGCTCCTGCACATTGCCGGCAGCGCGCTGGTGGTCTTGCTTCTGCTGCGTGCGCCGATGCCGCTCTGGGCCTATGCCATCGCCGCCTATCTGGGGCTGGCGCTGCTGAAGATCCGCACCTTTCTGGAGCACCGCGCCCATGAAGAGATCCGCGGCCGCACCGTGGTGATCGAGGATCGCGGGCCGCTGGCGCTGCTGTTCCTCAACAACAACCTGCATATCGTGCACCACATGCACCCGGGCGTGCCCTGGCACGCGCTGCCGCAGTTGTACCGCCGTCACCGAGATGCCTACCAGGCGGCCAACCGCGCCTATGTGTTTCCGTCCTACCGGCAGATTTTTCGTGACTATTTCTTCCGGGCCAAGGATCCGGTGCCGCATCCGCTCTGGCAAAAGGGGAAATAAGCGCTCATAAGCTGTGCATGCTGACCTGGATTCCCGTTTCAATCGCCGCCGCGAGCTTTCAGACCGTACGCTTCATGCTGCAAAAGGTGCTGAGCAGCGTCACCCTGTCCCCGGGCGGGGCGACCTTTGCCCGTTTTGCCTATTCGGCGCCGATCATTCTGGCGGCGCTGGCGGGCTATCTGGTGGCGACGGGGCAGAGCCTGCCGCAACTAGGCCCCATGTTCTGGGTATTTGCCACCATCGGCGGTACGTCGCAGATTCTCGCCACGGTCTGCGTGGTGGCGCTGTTCAAGCAGCGCAATTTTGCCGTTGGCATCACCTTCAAGAAGACAGAAGTCATCCAGACCGCCCTTGTCGGTCTTGTGGTGTTGGGGGACGGGATCAGTCCCTGGGGCTGGGCGGCGATCCTGATCGGCCTTTCGGCGGTGTTGGTGCTGTCGAAAACTCCAGAAGTGAAGGGCGCCTGGTGGCAGCATCTGACCAACAAGGCATCATTGCTGGGGCTCGGCTCTGGCGTGCTTTTCGCCTTTTCCGCCGTCAGCTATCGCGGGGCCTCGCTGCAACTCGGTGATCTGGACCCGATTTTTCGCGCTGGTGTAACGCTGGCTTCGGTTGTCTCCTTGCAGACGGTGCTGATGCTGATCTGGCTGGCGCTGAAGGAAAAGGGTGAGATTACCCGCGTCTGGCAGGCGCGCCGGGTTGCGGTCTGGGTTGGTTTGACCAGTATGGGCGGTTCGTTCTGCTGGTTCTGGGCCTTCACCTTGCAAAACGCTGCCTACGTCAAGGCGCTGGGACAGATCGAACTGGTGCTGTCGCTGCTGGCCTCGGTCCTGTTCTTCCGGGAGAAAATCACCGTCCGCGAAATCACCGGCATGGGACTGCTGATCCTGTCGATCCTTGCGTTGGTGCTGGCGATCTGACCTTCCGCCGTCACGGAGGGGTGAGCAGGTTCAGGAGCTTTCCGGCATCGGATAGCCCTTCAGCCGCAGGAACAGGCTGGTTTCATCATCGTTGCGGAAATAGGGTACGCTGTCCGGCGGATTGGTGTCGCGGATGCGGCCAGTCACCTCGGCCAGAACCACTTCGGTGATAAAGGGCAAATCGAAGGTACGAACCTCGCTGAGCGGGATCCACTGCAGATGCGACAGCTCGTCCGAGGCCTGTGAGAAATCATCGAGATCGCCGACAATGGCATCGGCATCGATCAGAAAGAACCGCGCATCAAACCGACGGGGGCGGCCCGGCGGCGTCAGTGCCCGGAACACGAATTGCAATGCCCGCGCCGAAGGCAGATGGCCGCTTTGCGCAAAGGCCTGCCAATCTTCGGGAACCGGATCGCTCCAGTCCCCCGGCGTACCCAGCAAGAGCCCGGTTTCCTCCCACAGCTCGCGGATCGCGGCAATGGCCAGTGCGTGGTGCAGATCGTGCGGCGCCTGTTCGGACAGACGGTCGCGGCAGACTGCGGGCAGAGGATCGGCCAGCGGCACGGAACTGTCTGCCAGATCCACCGCGCCGCCGGGAAAGACGAACTTGTTCGGCATGAAGGCAGCCTTGGCGCCACGCTGGCCCATCAGGACCTGCGGGTCATCGGCCATCCGATCACGTACGGCGATCACCGTCGCCGCGTTGCGGATTGCCGTTTTGTCCTGACTTGTTACGCCCTGAACCTCTGCGCTGCTCATCTGCCTCTCCCCTTTGTTTCCAAAGGGTTCAGGTTCTGTCTTCGAACCCGTGCATCCGCCGCGCCCATTGATAGGCGACGACAACCCCCTTCAGTCTGGGGAGAAGATACAGCGACGAAGCCAGACAGCCAATCGAGAAAACTGTGAACGTTACGAGAGGTGCCGGCCGCCAGGCGAAATAAACCACATGCAACAGCGGCGCCATCAGATGGCCCACCACCAGAATGGTCAGATAGGCGGGGCCGTCATCGGCGCGGTGGCCGGACAGATCGAGGCCGCAGTTGCTGCAGCTGTCGTTCACCTTGAGGTAGGAATGCAGCAGTTTGCCTTTGCCGCATTCGGGGCATTTCTGACGCCAGCCTTTCAGCAGGGCAGGCATCGTCTCGCGTTCGGTATCGGTGTCGGGGGCCATCACGGCTTGGGACTCAGTCATGAAATATCCTGTGTTGCAAACGCATGTTTGCGCGCTTCTTGCCCGAGGGAAAGGGGGGCGCACAAGGTCTGCGGCTGGATGCCGCAAAAATAGCAGGCAAAAGTAAATCACATTTTTGCGACGGAAAGATCGGGCTGCGGCGTTTCTTCTATGCATCGGGCAGCACAGGGCTGCTACCAATCAAAGGGAAGATGACATGAAACATACGCAGTTCATCGCCGCTATCGTTGCAGTTGCCGGCCTGGCCGGAGCTACGGCTGCTCTTGCTCAATCGGGTCCCGGTCGTCACGGCCCCAAAGTGTCGTTCGAGGAACTGGATGCCGATGGCAATGGCGCGGTGTCGCCCGAGGAAATGACCGCCCACCGTGCGGCCCGTTTCGCGCAGGTCGACGCGAATGGGGATGGCAAACTGTCGGTCGAGGAAATGCAGGCCGAGGGTGCGCGGCGCGCAGCCCAGCGTGCGGCGCGGATGATGGAACGGTTCGACAGCGATGGCGATGGCGCGCTCAGCCAGGATGAGTTGCCTGATCACTCCAAGCGTGGTGATATGTTCTCTCGGATGGACAAGGACGGCAATGGCGCTGTGTCAAAGGAAGAGTTTGACCAGGCCCGGATGAACCGTGGTGGTATGCATCATGGCGGCAAGGGCGGCAAGAATTGCGGTCAGAAACAGGGCATGGGGCAGAACTGATCCTTCAGGCGTGCTGCAAAGAATGGATACATCAGCGGGCAGGGCTTCCTTGGAAGGCCTGCCCAAGGTGAGCGCGACGCCGGATGACGAGGTGCTGCTGGAGCTCTTTGCCCAGGGCGACCAGCGTGCGGCGGCCCTGCTGACCGAGCGGCTTGGCCCCCGTGCATTCGGGGTGGCCATGCGGGTTCTGGGCAACCGGGCCGAAGCAGAGGACGTGACACAGGAGGCGATGATGCGCCTGTGGCGGATCGCTCCGGAGTGGCGGCGCGGAGAGGCGAAGATCTCGACCTGGCTCTACCGTGTGGTGATGAACCTTTGCATCGATCTGAAACGTCGCCAGCGCGGCGGGTATCTGGACCTGGACGCGGTCCCCGACCCGCCAGATCCGGCGCAAAGCGCGCCCGAGGCGATGCAGGACGGGGCCCGCCATGATGCGCTGCAGGAGGCGCTGATGCAATTGCCCGAGCGGCAGCGTCAGGCAGTGATCTTGCGCCATCTGGAAGAGCTGGCAAATCCGGAAATCGCCGGAATTATGGATATTAGCGTTGAGGCGGTCGAAAGTTTGACTGCCCGGGGCAAGAGGGCGCTGGCGGCACTGCTTGCCGGGCGCCGGGAAGAGTTGGGGTATCACGATGGCTGACACCGAAAAAGATATCGACCTGCTGGAGGCGCTGTTCGAAGAGGCGCGGCGGGACCAGCCGACATTGCCGGATGACCTGAGTGCGCGCATTCTTGCGGATGCAGCGGATGTGCAGGCCCGGCAGGCGGCGGCTTTGGCCGTGCCCCCCGCGCAAAACCCCGCCGCGACATTTGCCGCATCCGCAATCGGGATGTGGCGCCAGTTTCGCGCTGCGGTTGGCGGATGGCCGGCCATGGGTGGCATGGCGGCCGCCTGCGCTGTCGGGCTGTGGATCGGACTGGCGCCGCCGTCTTTCCTACCGGACCCGGCCGAGTTCACGCAGCTGTCCGTGGATACGACAGCACTGCCATACGATAGTTACGACCTGGCCGTGATGCTGGGTGAGGAGACAGAATGAGCACTGACGGACAAACCCCGGCCTCTTCGAATGCAGCGCGTCCCGGCTCCTCTGGCGGTGGAACGGGTGAACCCCGGACTGGAATGCGGCTTTGGTTGAAGGTGCTTCTGGCCGTGTCTCTTGCTGCCAACCTTGCGGTGGCGGGGCTCGCGATCGGGGCGTTCATGCGCTGGCATGACGGATCGCATCCGGGCAAGCGTCCACCCTCGGTCGGGTCGATGATCTTCCGCGACCTGGACCGGGAGACCCGGACAGAACTGCACCGTCGCGCCGAAGGGGATCATGGCAGCTATGGGGCCCGCCGCCGCGCCGAGGGCGAGGCGGTCATCGCGATCTTGCGGGGGGATCCCTTTGATGCCGGGCAGTTGGCCAGGGTCCTGGAGCAGCAGGCCGACAACCGGCGGGCCTTTCAGATCTCGGTGCAGCGGGCCTGGATCGCCCAGGTGGAGGCCATGACTGCAGATGAACGCGCCCGCTATGCCGAGCGGATGCGGGAGATGCTGCGCCGACATGCGGAATGGCACAAGGCGCATAGGTCCGGGAAACCCTGATGTTGCTGCGCAACGTAGGCAGTGCTGGAAACTAATAGCAGCGATGAGGAGCGCTCAGGCGACTGCTGTGTCGGGCCGTGACAGGGTGACCTGGTTGCGGCCTGAGTTCTTGGCACCATAGAGCGCCTGATCTGCCTTGGCGATCAGAGAGGTGACATTTGTCATCTCCTTCTCAGCACCATCGCCAATGACCGCGCCGATGCTGATTGTCACGGCAATCGGCTCATCAATCTCCGGCACATCAAAGGGAGTGCTGTTGATCGCGTTGCACAGGGCAACTGCGGCCTCGCTCGCCTCGTGTTCATTGGCCCCGGGCAGGACGATCATGAATTCCTCGCCGCCAACCCGCGCCAGCAGATCCACCGGGCGTAGGTGGCTTTGCAGTCTCCGGGCGGCTTCGATCAGCACCGCGTCGCCGGCTGGGTGGCCATAGCGGTCGTTGATCTGCTTGAAGTGATCGAGATCTGCCAGCATCAGGGCGAATTTATCGCCGCTTTCGGCGGCGCTGCGGGCGGTGCGGTCCAGAAATGGTTTGGCATAGCGGCGGTTGAAAAGCCCGGTCATCGGATCTTCGACAGCGGCGCGCAGCCCGTTACGGACGCTGTCGCGCAGCAGGTCGTGGCGGTGCTTGTATTGCAGTTGCGTGCCAAGACGCAGCGCCAGTTCCTCGACGTTGAACCCGTTTTGCAGCACATCATGGGCGCCGCGGTCCAACGCTTCGGCCGCGATATGCGCATCGGCCGGATTGGGCACTGCGATGACCACCGACTGACGGGTGGTGGCACGGGCTCTCAGATCGGCCAGAAGCCGCAGGCCGACGCCCGACGACATTTCGTTCAGCTCGATAATGAAAACATCGGCGACGGGATCGCTCATCAACGGTTGGATGTCACCGATCTGATGGGTGCGGATGTCATGCGGCACGTGGTGGGACAGACGGTCCTGCCAGTCCCGCGCGGTCTGGATATCCTCGGCCACCAGCGCCACCGTTGCCTTGATGTTGTGGGGGGAGCGGCTACGGTCGGTCAGGGGCAGGACAAAGCCATGCGAGGCATCGCGCTGGAGGTTCAGTTCTTCATTGGCGCTGCGGGTGCGCAGCAGGCTGCGGATCCGAGCCTGCAGGATCACATCGTCCAGCGGTTGCGGCAGCACGTCGTCGATCCCTGCCGAAAGCGCCTCAAGCCGCCGCATGGGGTTATCCGTGCGGCTGACGGCGATCACCGGCACATCCGCCAGGCTGTCGTCGCGGGTCAGTTCCCGTTTCACATCTGCGGCGCTGCCATCGGGCAGGGAGTTGGCGGTCAGAACCAGATCGGGGCGGCAGCCACGGGCAATTTCCAGCACACCGGAGACCTGTGTCGCCAGCACGACATCATAATAGGCGGCAGCAAGCTGCACCTTCATCATGATGCGATTGGTTGATACACCGTCTATGACCAGAATGGTTCCCTGCACGCGCAATCCTTTCGAGGCATGCGTTTCGATGACTAGAAGTTTTCACCTCTGCTGGTTAATAAACCCTTTCATATTTTCATTAAAATGGCCACAAAGTGTCAGGAAGGTGCCGACATGCAGTTTTCCGCCGATCAAGCTGAAACCATTGCCTTGCAGGCCCTTGCCTGGCTGTCCGGAAATGACGAATTATTTCCGGTGTTTATGGGCGCAACCGGGGCCAGCGAGGATGATTTGCGCAGCCGCGCCACCGATCCGGAATTTTTGGGCTCGGTGCTCGATTTCTTAACGATGGACGATTCCTGGGTTATGGAATTCTGTGACAGTCTGGGCCTCAGTTATGAGACGCCAATGCACGCGCGGATGGCGCTTCCGGGTGGTGCGCAGGTTCACTGGACCTGATATGCAGTGCTCTGACCCTATTCTGATCAGGACCTTGTGATGCCGGTAGATGCTTTTCTGTTCGACAAGGACGGAACCCTTTTTGATTTTGCTGCCACCTGGAACAGCTGGGCGGCCGGGGTGCTGAAAAGCCTCGCGGGCGGGGATGTGGCCCTCGCAGGCGCCATGGCCGACACGCTGCGGTTTGATCTGGAGCGGGAGTGTTTCCATCCGGACAGTTTCGTGATCGCGGGCACCAACGGTGAGGTGGCGGCGGCCCTGGCGCCCCATATGCCGCACATGAGCGAGGCCGAGCTGGAGCGGTTTCTGGCCGAAGGCGCAGCCAATGCGGCGCTAGCCGAGGCCGTGCCGCTTGCCGATTTCCTGGACGGGCTGCTGGCGCGGGGCAAGGTGCTGGGGGTGATGACCAATGATGCCGAAGTGTCGGCGCTGAGCCAGCTTGAGCGGGCAGGGGTTCTGGACCGCTTCACCTTTGTCGCCGGGTTCGACAGTGGCCATGGTGCCAAACCGGATGCCGCGCCGCTCTTGGCATTCTGCAAGGCCTGTGGCGTCGCCCCAGAACGCACCGCGATGGTTGGCGACAGCCTGCATGATCTGCAGGCGGGGGCGGCGGCGGGCATGCGCCGTCTTGGGGTGCTCACCGGAATGGCCAGCCATCAGGATCTGGCGCCTCACGCCGATGCGGTCTTGCCGGACATTGGCCATATTCCCGAATGGCTCGACCGCGCGGGCCAGCCAGCGGCGCAATAACCTGCGATCCTGACGTGATGTTGCTGTGCGGATCTGTCCGCGCAGCCAAAAATTTGGGCTGAACTGTTCACTTGTGTCCAGAAAATGCCTCCATGCACCCCGGGGAGTGAAAAAACGACAGCGGATGTCGTGAACGGAAAGGTTGCAGGCCTCGTTCTCGGGCCAGTTGAACGGCGCAAGAAAACACAGACGCTTCAACAGGACGGAGGTCATCATGGCACGAGCAACAGCGGGACGCAGGCGCGGCGGCGGCAGAGCAGGCGCGGCGGCCCGGCGCGGAGACGCGGCACTGGCGCAGATGCCTTGGTCGATCCCGGTGAACATTGACCGTCCCATTGAGCCGCTTAGCCCGGAAGGTGTTGAAGCCATCCACGATGGCGCCATGCGCATCCTCGAAGAGATCGGTATCGTCTTCCTCAACCCTGAGGCGCTGGAGATTTTCAAAGAAGCAGGCTGCCGTGTAGAAGGCGATCTGGTGCGGATGGACCGCGAGTTCGTGATGGAGATGGTGGGCAAGGCGCCGGACAGCTTTGACATCACCCCGCGCAATCCAGAGCGCAGGATCCCCATTGGCGGCAATCATATCCTGTTCGGTAATGTTTCCTCCCCGCCCAACTACTGGGACATGGAGCTGAACAAGAAAGTCGCGGGCACGCAGGAGCAGTGCCGGAACCTTCTGAAGCTGACGCAGTATTTCAACTGCATCCATTTCGCCGGTGGATATCCGGTGGAGCCCGTGGATATCCATGCCTCTGTGCGCCACCTTGATGTGCTTTATGACAAGCTGACGCTGACCGACAAGGTGATGCACGCTTACTCGCTGGGCAAGGAGCGGGTTGAGGACGTGATGGAAATGGTGCGGATCGCCGGGGGGCTCAGCCATGAAGAGTTCGAGTCCCGCCCGCATATGTACACCAACATCAACTCGACCTCGCCGCTGAAGCATGACTTCCCGATGATCGACGGCTGTCTGCGGTTGGTCCGCAAGGGGCAGGCGGTGGTTGTGACGCCCTTTACCCTGGCCGGGGCGATGGCGCCTGTCACCATGTCGGGTGCAGTGGCGCAATCGCTGGCGGAATCGCTTTGTGCCATTGCGTTGTTCCAATATGTGCGGCCCGGTACGCCCTGTGCGATTGGCACCTTCACGTCAAATGTGGACATGAAATCCGGTGCTCCCGCCTTTGGCACGCCAGAATACATGCGCGCCACCCAGATGACCGGCCAAATGGCGCGCTACTACGGTCTGCCGATGCGCTCTTCCGGGGTCTGCGCGGCCAATGTGCCGGATGGGCAGGCCATGTGGGAAACTTCGAACTCCCTCTGGGCGGCGGTGCAGTCGGGCACAAATATGGTCTACCACGCCGCTGGCTGGCTGGAGGGCGGTCTGATCGCCAGCCCGGAAAAGTTCATCATGGATTGCGAGGTGCTGCAGCAGATCCAGCGCTACTTGCAGCCGCAGATCTGCGCCACCGGCCCCGAGGAGATTGCTCTGGATGCCATCCGGGAGGTCGGCAACGACGGGCACTTCTTTGGCCTGAAGCACACTCAGGACCGCTATACGGATGCATTCTATCAACCGTTCCTCAGCGACTGGCGCAACTATGAAGCCTGGGAGGCGGCAGGTGCAGTCTGGACGCCGGAGCGGGCGCATAAGATCTATAAGGACATTTTGGCCGATTTCGAGGCGCCGCCGATGGACGACGCGATCCGCGAGGAGCTGGGCGATTTCGTGGCCCGTCGCAAGGCCGAAGGCGGCGCACCCACAGATTTCTAATCAAAATCGGCGACAGGGAGTCATAAGGGAAACGCCAAGCGTGGGGTCAAAATGACCCGTGGCCCTCTGATTCCCTGTCATTTTGTCCAAATGGCCAGAAAGTTTGCATGCGCAGATTTTCTGATTGCTGCTGTCTGCCCGGATTGTGAGCCGCAGGTCGGAGACAGAGCGCGGCGGTCTCAGTTTTGTTGACCGAGATAGCTTGTGTTTTCCTTGCAGTCTTCGTGGTTTACGCAGACTCTCTTGGCAGAGTTCCGTGTCAGAATAGTGAAAACCTGGGGTGGTTTTCCGACTGGTTTCCTGAGGTATTTGGCCGAATTTCGTGCGCTTTCAGGGCCGCGTTGGCTAAAACCACCGACGTTAATCTAAGAGAAAATTAGGGAAGTATCTCTAACCTTGCATGTAAATGAGCGTCACTAAAGGACCAGTCTACTATGCCTACGTTTCTCTACCGATTGCCGGCCCGTATCTATGCGCTGGCAGGATTGGGGGTTGCTCTTGCCGCCGCTTTGACCTTTGTGCTCCTGACCCGCGCTGTCGACAACGCCTACGAGATGCGGGAAAAAGAACTCGACAGCCTGACCGATACCATGGTCAGCGTGCTGGCCGATCTGGAGGCGCAGGTTCAAGCAGGTTCCCTGACCCCGGAAGAGGCCCAGGAACGCGGGATCGCTGCGGTTGAGACGCCGCGCTTTGGCACGGCAGGATATTTCTTTGCCCTGAACCGGCAGAACTACATGGTTGCCCATCCGGTCGCCAAGCAACTGATCGGCAAGGATCAGACCATGTTCGAAGACGTCAATGGCGTCCTTGTGTTTCAGGAATTCCAGAAGATCGCGGATTCGACGGGCCACGGTCCGCTCATTTTCCATTTCAACAAGCCCGACTCGGACATCCCCGAGGCAAAGATGGGCTATGTGAAGCTGTTCGAACCTTGGGGCTGGATCGTCGGCACTGGCGCTTATGTTGCGGATATCGAAGCGGATGTTGCCGCCATGCGTAATTCTGCCCTGATCGCGCTGGTGATCGGACTGGCAGCCATGGGGGTTGCAGCCTTCTTCTTGGCGCGCAGCGTGATTAAGCCGGTTGAACGGATCAAAGACCGCATGCAGTCCATGGCCGAGGGTGACACCAGTGCCGAGATTCCGGGATTGGCGAGCCACAGCGAGATCGGCGATATGGCGCGCACGCTGGACGTGTTCCGTACTTCTCTGATCCGCCAGAAGGAACTTGAAGCCGAACAGAAAGAGCGGGATCAGGCGCAGGCTCAGGTGGTGCAGACGCTGACCAGCCGTCTGTCGGTTCTGGCCAATGGCGATCTGACGGTGCGTATCGACAGTGCTTTCCCCGAGGACTATGAGGCGCTGCGACTGGACTTCAACCGGACGGTCGAGAACCTCAGCGAAACCGTGTCGAAAGTGGTTGAATCCGCGTCCAGCATCCGCAATGGCGCGGCCGAGATCAGCCAGTCTTCGGATGATCTGTCGCACCGCACCGAAAGTCAGGCCGCGACTCTGGAAGAGACCGCCGCCGCGCTGGATGAGCTGACGGCATCGGTCAAATCCGCCGCCGATGGCGCCCGCAGCGTCGAGAACATCATGGATGAGGCCAAGCAGGAAGCCGAAAACAGCGGTGTTGTGGTGCAAAGCGCAGTTTCGGCGATGACCGAGATCGAGCAATCCTCGACCCACATCGCCCAGATTATCGGTGTGATTGATGACATCGCCTTCCAGACCAATCTTCTGGCGCTGAATGCCGGGGTCGAGGCAGCTCGCGCTGGCGAAGCAGGTCGCGGCTTTGCGGTGGTTGCCTCCGAAGTGCGCGCGCTGGCGCAGCGGTCCTCCGACGCGGCGATGGAGATCAAGACTCTGATCGGCGACAGCTCGAAGCAGGTGGAACGTGGTGTGGATCTGGTCGGCAAGGCCGGCGATGCGCTGCAGAACATCGTCGAACGGGTCAACCACATCTCGAAACTGGTGACCGATATTGCTGAAGGCGCGGCCGAGCAATCGACCGGTCTAGGTGAGATCAACACCGGTGTGGTGCAGCTGGATCAGGTGACCCAGCAAAACGCCGCCATGGTGGAAGAGGCAACCGCAGCCGGGCATATGCTGAACAGCGATGCCACCAAACTCGCCGAACTGGTCGCCCACTTCAAGATCACGGGCGGTGGCAACATCACTGCAATGCCGCAGCCCTCGGCGCCGAGCACGCCGACCGCCCATGGCGAAGATGACTGGGATCTGGAGGAGATCACTCCGACTCCCGTCGCCGCGACGGACGGAAATGCCGCCATCGATAAGTGGCAGGATTTCTAAGGCGAGCGATTTCCGTCTCTGAGAGGGGAGACCGGGCCTTGTGAACTGGTTCTCCTGCTCAGAAGGCACGCAAGGCGCAGAACATAGATCAAAGAAAACGCCCGGCATAAGCTGCCGGGCGTTTTTGTTTTGCGATACCGCAGTGCGGGGACAATCGCCCCCGCCGCAGTGTCAGGTTCAACCGATGATGGCGTTCAGCGTAGCGCTGGGACGCATCACGGCAGCTTTCTTGGTTGCATCGGGGTGATAGTAACCGCCGATGTCCGCCGGTTTGCCCTGAGCAGCGGCAAATTCAGTCACGATCTGCTCTTCCTTGGCGGCCAGAGTTTCGGCGATCGGTTTGAACTCGGCTGCCAGATCCGCATCCTCGGTCTGCGCGGCCAGGGCTTCGGCCCAGTAGCGGGCGAACCAGTAGTGGCTGTCGCGGTTGTCCGGCTCACCCACTTTGCGCGAGGGCGATTTGTTGTTGTCCAGAATACCCTGAGTCGCCACTTCGGCTGCGCTGCCCAGAACGCCTGCCTTGGCGTTGCCCTTGGCATCGGCAAGGAAGTTCAGCGACTCGCCCAGTGCGCAGAATTCACCCATGGAATCCCAACGCAGGTGGCTTTCTTCGACCAGCTGCTGCACGTGTTTCGGAGCCGAACCACCGGCGCCGGTTTCGAACAGACCGCCGCCATTCATCAGTTTCACGATCGACAGCATCTTGGCCGAGGTGCCCAGTTCCAGGATCGGGAACAGGTCGGTCAGATAGTCACGCAGCACGTTGCCGGTGATGGCGATGCTGTCCTTGCCTGCGGTGATGGTGTCCAGCGACTGGCGGGTCGCTTCGCGCGGCGCCATGATCATGAACTTGTCGGCTACGCCAGCGGCTTCGAGCGCCGGTTTGACGTATTTGATCAGCTCGGCATCATGGGCACGGTTTGCGTCCAGCCAGAAGATCGCCTCGGAACCGGCCAAGCGCTGACGGTCGATGGCCAGCTGGATCCAGTTCTCGATCGGCGCCTTGTTGACGGTGCAGGCGCGCCAGATGTCACCGGCCTCGACGTCCTGGCTGTGCAGGGTGTCGCCATTGGCAAGCACGATGCGGATGGTGCCGTCTGCCGGGGCTTCAAAGGTGGTGGGGTGGCTGCCGTATTCTTCGGCTTTCTGCGCCATCAGGCCGACGTTGGCGACGGAACCTGCCTTGGTCACGTCGAGCGCGCCGTTTTCTTTGAAGTAGTTGATCGTCTCATCATAGACGGTCGCGTAGCAGTTGTCGGGGATCACGCAGTTGGTGTCGCCCTTGTTGCCTGCTTCGTCCCAGCCTTTGCCGCCGGCACGGATGACTGCAGGCATGGAGGCGTCGATGATTACATCGGACGGCACGTGCAGGTTGGTGATGCCCTTGTCGCTGTCGACCATGTACATGGAAGGACGGTCGAGCGCTGCGATCTCGGATTTGATCTCAGCCGCGTTGGGCAGCGTGTCGATGGCGGCCAGAACGGCGCCCAGACCCGAGTTCGGCGAACCACCGGCAGCCGCGATCGCCGCGCCGTGTTTGTCCCACACCGGCCCGAGCCAGGCTTTGACGGCATGGCCAAAGATGATCGGGTCCGAGACCTTCATCATGGTCGCTTTCATGTGCAGCGAGAACATGGTGCCGTCGGCCTTGGTGTCCTCAATGGCATCGGCCAGGAAAGAGGACAGCGCCTTGGCGGACATGAAGGTTGCGTCGGTCACGGTGCCTTCACCCAGCGACCAGCCGTCTTTCAGCACGGTGACAGAGCCGTCCTTGGCGACGAACTCGATCTTCGCGTCACCGGCCTGTGCGGCGGTGATGGTCGCGGATTTTTCGTTCGCATAGAAATCGTTGCCCGGCATCGAGGAGACTTTGGTCTTGCTGTCTGCCGACCATGTGCCCATCGAATGCGGGTTGTTTTGGGCGTAGTTCTTTACCGCCTTGGCCGAACGGCGGTCCGAGTTGCCTTCTCGCAGGACCGGGTTCACGGCAGAGCCTTTGAGGGTATCGTAACGCGCGCGGATCGCCTTTTCGGCGTCACTCTGCGGGTCTTCGGGGTAGTTCGGGATGTCATAGCCCTGCGCCTGCAGTTCGGCGATGGCAGCGGTCAGCTGCGGCACCGAAGCAGAGATGTTCGGCAGCTTGATGACATTGGCGTCGGGGGTTTTGACCAGCTCACCGAGGGCCGCCAGATCGTCGCTCTGGCGCTGCTCTTCGCTCAGACCTTCGGGGAAGGTCGCGATGATGCGGCCGGCCAGCGAGATATCCTTGGTTCCGACAGAGACACCAGCAGCCGAGGCGAACTTGCGGATGATCGGCAGGAAGGACGCCGAGGCCAGCTCGGGCGCTTCGTCTACGATGGTATACAAAATGTCGGGGTTTGAATTTTCTGTCATATTCCACAACCTTTCAGCGATATCGGAAGCTTTGTTGACTTTGGGCGGCGGCGCTTCACCTCCCGGGTTTTGGTGATGTCCCGGGCGCGTTGCCGTACATATCGCCCCCCGTGTAAAACACGCGGCGCCGGGGCGCAATTGCCTGCTTGGATTTTCAAGGGCGCAGTTTGACGCGGGGTCGCGAATTCCCGCGGATATTGGGTTGAAACGCCCGAATGCGAGGCATTTTCCAGTGTTCGGACGCCGGTCTGCACCAATTGTAGTGCGGAGAGTGTCGTTGGCCTGCCTTAGAATCGCGGACCTGGCCGTGCAGGCGGCGGGGCTGCAAAGCCGCGTTGACCCTGTCGGTCGGCTCTGCCACCTATGACAGTGAACACTGCCCCGGTCCGGAGACCTCAATGCCGTCCATTCGTTTCCTGCACACCTCTGATTTGCACTTAGGCAAACGGTTCGGGCGGTTCGCAGAGGAAACGCGGATGGCATTGCTGCAGGCGCGGCAGGAGATTCTGGCCCGGCTGGCAAAGCTGGCGCAGGCACATGACGCCACGCATGTGCTGATTGCCGGAGATATGTTCGACACCGAAACACCATCGGATCGGGTGCAGCGGCAGGCCCTTGCGGCCATGGGCGCGGCGCCGGAGCTGCAATGGTGGATCATCCCGGGCAACCACGACAGCGGCGCGGCAGAACCGCTATGGGCGTCGCTGCGCAGTCATTTGCCGGAAAATGTACATCTGCTGATGACGGCTGAGCCGGTGCAGATGGCGCCCGGGGTCATGTTGCTGCCCGCGCCCTGTAGCCATCGGTTTCCGGGGCAGGACCTAACCGCCTGGATGGACGAATGCGAAACCGGGGATAACGCGCTGCGGATCGGACTGGCCCATGGTGGTGTGCTGGAATTTGGCAGCAGTGCGGCGGGCGGCGGCGACAGCGCCGAGACGATCTCACCGCAACGGGCCCAGGCGGCGCGGCTGGATTATCTGGCGCTTGGCGACTGGCATGGCCGGTTCGAGGTCAATCCGCGCACGCAGTACAGCGGCAGCCCCGAACCGGACCGGTTCAAACACGCCGGGCGTGGCCAGTGCCTGCTGGTCGAGCTTGCAGGTCCCGGGCAGGCGCCGCTGGTGCAGCCCATTGAAACCGGTCAGTACCATTGGCAGGAGGTGGCGCTGGACCTGACGCCTGAAACAGATCCAGAGGCGGCGATCACGGGCCTGTTGCCGCCGGAGCGGGCCGACTGGCGGTATCATCTCATGTTGATGCGAGCGTCGGGCTGGGTGACGCCGCCGCAGCGGTTGGCGCTGGAACAGGCGGTGGCGCGCTATGCGCCGGAGTTCTGCCACCTGGAGCTGGATCTGTCCGCAGTGGGCACCGAACATCAGGCCAGGGATCTGGATCTTATCGCCCGGGGCGGCGCACTGCGGGTTGCCGCGCAAGAGCTGATGCAGGCCGCCGAGGATCCGGCCCTTGCCGAACAGGACCGCAGGGTGGCCAGCGCAGCGCTCAATCGGCTTTTTGCCTATACGCAGGATGATGGTGACGGGGGAGAGCGCGCATGAAACTCTGCTCTATCCGGCTGGAGAACCTGCGCCGTTTTACCGATCCGGTGGAAATCACCGGTATCGGGCCGGGGCTGAACGTCCTGGCAGCCCCGAACGAACAAGGCAAATCCACTATCTTTGATGCGCTTCACGCGCTGTTTTTCAAGGACGCTAAGGCCTGGGACAAGGAGATCCGCGGGCTGGTGCCGCACGCAGGCGGTGATCCCCGGGTCGAGGTCGAGGTGGACCACGAAGGCGCCCGCTATCGCATCGCCAAGCAGTTCTTCAAAACATCCGGCAAAGGCGAGGTGCGGATCTGGCGCGAGGGGACGCTGCTGCATCAGGCCGACGCGGCAGAGGCCTGGCTGAAGGCGCTGATCAAACCGCCCAAGGAGGATGGTCCGTCGGGACTGTTGTGGGTGCGGCAGGGGCTGACCTCGTTCGAGGATGCCAAGGAAACGCTATCCGCGCGGCGGGATCTTTTGTCCTCGGTCGCGGGTGAGGTCGAGATGGTGACCGGCGGCCAGCGCATGGATGCGATCCGGCGGCAGGTGCGCGAGGCGCTGGATCAACTGGTGACCACGCGCGGGGCCCGCAAAGGCGGTGCGCTCGATCTGGCCGAACGCGCCGTTGCCGATCTGGTGCAGCGCCGGGATCAGCTGAGCGCGCAGGTGCAGGAGCTGCGACAGCTCCTGGATCAGCGGCGGGCTCTTCAGGTCGAGCAGGCGGCGCTGAATGACCCGGAGGAACGCGCAGAACTACAGGCGCGGATTGAGGCGGCAGAGGCTGCGATGGAGGCCGCCAACCGGCATCAGGAGCAACTGGCGCAGGCCTCCCACGCGGTGCAGCTGGCGGAAACCGTGCTGGAAAACCATCAGCGCAAGATCGCGGAGCTGACCGCGCGGCTGGAGGAGGCGAGCGCGGCGAAGGCAGCCGTGGCCGAGACATCAGAGGCCGCAGCGCGGGCGCACGTCACGTTCGATGCGCAAGAAGAGAAAAAGCGGCATCTGACCGAGGCGGCCACACAGGCCCGCGCGGGCGCGAAAAAGGCGCGGGCCGCTCTGGACGCGGTGCAGCTGGCGATTTCAGTGGCGCAGGCAGAGGGGCTGCGCCGCGATCTGAGCGACCGGCTGAAACAGGCGCGGGCGCAGGCAGAACAGATCGACAGGCTGGCCAAGGCTGCCGCATGCGGACCTGATGAAGCGGTGTTGCGCCGGATCGAGGCTGCGCGCGAGGCGTATAATCTGGCCCGGCGGGCGCAGGAGGCGACCGCGACTGCGGTGACCGTGCACTACCAGGCGGGTCAGGAGGGCGGCATCCACTTGGAAGGCGCCGGGGTTCCGGACGGGAAGCGGTTGCCGCTTCCGGGCGGTGGGCGGCTGGTTGTGCCGGGGGTAGCAGAGATTGACATCCATCCGGGTCAGGCTGGTGGCGCCGAGGCGCTGGAGCAGGCACAGGCCGCGCTGACGCAGCTCTTGGAGCAGGCCGGTTGCACCAGCGTCGAGGAGGCCCGCACGCGGCACAAGGCACGGCAGGAGGCGCAACAGCAGCGGCAGGAGGCGCAGACCCTGTTGAAGGTACTCGCCCCGGATGGGATCAAGGCGCTGATCGACCAGCTGGAGGCGCTTCCACAGGCACCTGAGGCGGACACACCGGAGGAGGGGGGCGCTCCCTTGCCAGACCGGGCAGAGGCCGAAGCTGCCTTCCGCGCCGCCGAGCAGAAGGCCGAGGCGGCGGAAAACGCGCTGGAGGCCATTCACAGCGCGGCAGCAGACTCCCGTCTGGCGATGGAGAGCGCCTCGACACGCGCAGATGCGGCGGCGCAGCGGCTGGCACGGGCCATGGCTGCGGTCGAAGGGCAGGAGCAGGCGGCAGAGGTGCTTCAGCGCCTGTCGCAGGAGCTGCCCGCTCTGCAGCAAAACCTGTCACAGGCCAATGCCACCGAAACCGCCCTGCGCCAGGCAGCCCCGGATCCGGCGCAGACCCGTGCCATTCTGCAGCGGGCGAAATCGGCTCAGGAGGCTGCACGCCAGCGGGCGCAGGATGTTGCGCGAGATCTGGCCGTGTTGGAAACCCGGATCGCCACCCACGCCAGCGCTGCAGTCGAAGAAGAACTGGCCGACACCGAGGGGCAATTGGACCGGGCGCAGCACCGTCTTGCGGCGGTTGAATTCGAGGTTGCGGTGCTGCGCCGTCTTGATGCGGCGCTGGAACGTGCAAGATCTGAGGCGCAGGAGCACTATGTCGGGCCGGTGATGGCGGAATTGCGCCCCCTGTTGCGGATGCTCTGGCCAGAAGCGGAACTGTCGGTGGATGCCGGTAAGGTGCTGCCCGAAGAATTGCAGCGCGGCGGTGAGACGGCGGCCTTTGACAGCCTGTCCGGGGGCACGCAGGAGCAGATCGCCCTGCTGGTGCGACTGGCTTTTGCCCGGTTGCTGGCCCGTTCAGGCCATCCTGCGCCGGTCATTCTGGACGATGCGATCGTCTATACCGATGATGCGCGGATCGAGAAGATCTTTGATGCGCTGACCATGCAGGCGGATGAACTGCAGATCTTGGTGTTTTCCTGCCGTCAGAAAGCCTTTCGCGGGCTCGGGGGAACGCAACTGACGATCCGGCCCGTAGAGCCGGGCAGCCAATAGCAACCAGGACCCGCCCAAGGCTCGCTGGGGTTATTCGCGAATTTCCTCGGGGTAAACGCCCCAGATCGTGGTCTTTGGCGTCCAGCCACTGTAACCACCGGCAGAGATTTCGCACCAGTCGATGGTGCATTCTCCCAGACGCGCAACCACACCCAGTTCAAAGGCGGCGGTCACCGGTGCTGCCTTGTCCGGCCGGGAATGAACCGTCAGCAGATCCTGCTGCACCAGCGCCATGCGCACGCCGGAAATCAGCGTGTAGTGCACCCATCCGCCGGCGTTGTCATGGTCCCGCACGCGGCGCCAGTGCCCGTATTCGGCGGTCACCTCCAGAGGCATGCCGCGCCGTTTGAACACCCAGTCGATCCGGTGGGTCAGCGAAGGGCCGCGCCGGATGTTGGCCTCGGAAGCTTTCATCGAAACGAAGCGGGGCAGGGGTAGATTCGTGACCGGGCCACGCGCGTCCTTGGCCATTGCCCCATGCGCAGCTGCCACAGTCGCGCAAATGGCCACCGCAAGAAGGCGCAATTTCAAAGCCGTCATATTCACCGCCTGCTCGTTCTGTGCCGGTTCCGGCGCCGGTCCGGGGGCTGGCCTGCCGTGTCAGCCCGGTTTCTTGTCCGGTCGCGTCCGCGTGTCCATAGGTCATAGGATCAGATGATCTGGAGGGAAAGACCCGAATGTCGCGTCACTTGGACCGAGGAGGCGGAAGGGTTCTTGTGCCTGCCTGCATCCTGCGCCACGATGCCATGGAGGTGCAGGAACTGAAAAGCCATGGGAGAGCGCAAGTGGTAAGAGAACGTCTGACTGTTGTCGTTACGCGACGGTTGCCGGAACCGGTCGAAACACGGCTGAGCGAGCTGTTCAACGTGCGGCTGCGCAGCGATGACACACCGATGACGCGCAGCGAAATGGCCGAGGCGATGCAAGAGGCCGATGTGCTGGTTCCGACGGTGACCGACACCATCGACGCGGCACTTCTGGCGCAGGCCGGGCCGCGGCTGAAACTGATTGCGAATTACGGCGCCGGTGTCGATCACATTGACGTGGCCACGGCGCGGCAGCGCGGGATTCTAGTCTCCAATACGCCGGGCGTGCTGACCGATGATACGGCGGATATGACCATGGCGCTGATCATGGCGGTGGTACGCCGGATTCCCGAAGGTCTCGCCCTGATGCAAAAGGGCGAATGGGACGGCTGGGCGCCGACCGCGATGCTGGGTGGGCGGCTGGCGGGCCGTCGCCTGGGTATTCTGGGCATGGGCCGGATCGGTCAGGCCGTTGCCCGCCGGGCCAAGGCATTCGGCATGCAGATTCATTATCACAACCGCCGCCGCCTGCGCCCGGAGATCGAGGAAGAGCTGGAAGCTACCTATTGGGAGAGCCTGGATCAGATGGTCGCGCGGATGGATGTGATCTCGGTCAATTGCCCGTCCACGCCCTCGACCTTTCACCTGATGAACGCGCGACGTCTGAAGCTGATGAAGCCGGATGCGGTGATCGTCAACACATCGCGCGGCGAGGTAATCGACGAACACGCGCTAACCCGGATGCTGCGCGCCGGAGAAATCGCCGGGGCGGGGCTGGATGTCTATGAACATGGCACCGACATCAACCCGCGCCTGCGCGAGCTGCCCAATGTGGTGTTGCTGCCGCATATGGGGTCGGCCACCATCGAAGGGCGGATCGAGATGGGCGAGAAGGTGCTCTTGAATATCAAGACATTCGAGGATGGCCACCGCCCGCCGGATCAGGTGGTTCCGGCCATGCTGTAACATAGGATTGATCTTTGCGACGCGGGCCAGTGGCCCGCGTTTGCGTTTTGGCCCGCGCCGGTATTTTGGGGTGGGGTCATTTCTTGGAGGAGGCGATGGTGAAGAAGATCTTTTTGATGTGCCTGTGCATGTCCGCAGGCACGTTGAGCGCGCAGCAGGCTGCAGATGCGGTGGCGCCGGAACCGGCTGCAAAAGGCGGGGCCGAGGCGCTGTCGCCCCAGGTGGCTTCTGCGCTCAAGTTCAAAGACGCCGGTCTGCCGGTCGAGGCGGACAACTGGATGGTGGCTGCAGCCAATCCTCACGCGGTGGAGGCCGGGGCGGCCGTGCTGCGCGCCGGGGGCACGGCGGCGGATGCCATGGTTGCGGTACAGGTGGTTCTGGGACTGGTCGAACCGCAATCCTCAGGGCTGGGCGGTGGTGCCTTTCTGGTCTGGTACGATGCGGAAACCGGCGAGATGACGACGCTGGATGGGCGTGAGACCGCGCCGCTGGCGGCCACACCGCGGCTGTTTCAGGATGACAGCGGCGCGCCGCTGAAATTCTTCGACGCTGTTGTCGGGGGTCGCTCTGTGGGCACTCCCGGCACGCCTGCGTTGTTGGAAGCAGCCCATCGCCGCTGGGGCAAGGCCAACTGGCCGTCACTGTTCGAGGCCGGAATTTCGCTGGCCGAGGAAGGGTTTTCTGTGTCGCCGCGTCTGGCCGGGCTGATCGAACGGGACGCCGAGCGCCTGTCGCGGTTTTCCGCAACCGCCGAGTATTTCCTGCCGGGGGGCAAGCCGCTGAAGGCGGGAGACAGGCTGGTCAACCCGGCCTATGCCGAGGTGCTGCGAAAACTGGCCACAGAAGGCGCGGATGGGTTCTACACCGGGCCGGTTACAGCGGATATCGTGCGCACGGTGACCGGAGCCGTTGGCAATCCCGGCGTTCTCTCCGCTGTCGATCTGGCGCTTTATCAGGTCAAGGAACGCCCGGCGGTCTGCGCCGAATACCGCGCGTTTGAGGTCTGCGGCATGGGGCCGCCGTCCTCCGGGGCGCTGACCGTGGGGCAGATCCTTGGCATGCTGGGGCAATACGATCTGGCGGCGCTGGGCGCCGAAAGCCCCGAGGCCTGGCGGTTAATCGGCGATGCCTCGCGGCTCGCCTTTGCTGATCGGGGCCGCTACATGGCGGATAGTGATTTCGTGCCGATGCCCACCAAAGGTCTGGTCGATCCCGCCTATCTGGCAGAGCGTGCGAAACTGCTGGCAGGCGACGATGCCTTGCCCGAGGTGGCGCCGGGCGCGCCGGAATTCGACCACGCGGGGCTGACGCCGCAGTGGGCCGATGATGCTTCGATCGAGTTCCCTTCGACCTCGCATATCTCGATCGTGGACCGCTTTGGTAACGTGCTGTCGATGACCACCACCATCGAAAACGGCTTTGGCTCGCGGCTGATGACCAACGGGTTCCTGCTCAACAATGAGCTCACTGATTTCTCCTTCCGCACGCACCGGGATGGGGTGCCGATTGCCAACCGGTTGGAGCCGGGCAAACGGCCGCGCTCCTCAATGGCGCCCACCATCGTGACCAAGGACGGCGCGCCGGTGCTGGCCATCGGATCGCCCGGCGGCAGCCGGATCATCGGCTATGTGGCCTCCTCGATCATTGCCTGGGCTGATTGGGGCATGGATGTTCAAAAATCCGTGTCCCTGCCGCATGCGGTGAACCGGTTCGGCACCTATGATCTGGAAGAGGGCTCGGCAGCGGTTGGATTGGAAGCACCGCTCACGGACATGGGGTATAAGGTCAATGTCCGGGGGCTGAATTCAGGTCTGCACGCGATTGAGATCGGTGAACGGTTGAAAGGCGCTGCCGATCCCCGCCGCGAAGGCATTGCCCTGGGGGAGTAAATAATGCGGACCGGGGCGCGAATGGTCCATCACCGCGCCCCGTCAGCCCCACTTGCGTCTGCAGGTGTTGAGACTATATTGCCGCTCGTGTTGACGTGACAACACGAGCCTGGAGGAGAAAGGACGACCCATGGTGCAAGCCACTTCACTGCCGCGGAACGAGCCGGGGATCAAAGCCGCCATAGGCGTTCTGAAACAGACATTCGGTGACCGGCTTCAGACCGGGCAGGCCATCCGTGAACAGCATGGACACACCACCACCTGGATCGAAACCCAGGCGCCGGATGCGGTTGTCTTTCCCACCTCGACCGAAGAGGTCGCCGCCATCGTAAAGACCTGCGCCGAATATGGCGTGCCGGTCATTCCCTTTGGCACCGGAACCTCGCTTGAGGGCCATGTGAACGCTCCTGCAGGCGGCATTTCCGTGGATATGGCCCATATGGACAAGATTCTGGCTGTCCACGCCGAGGATTTGGATGTGGTGGTGCAGCCAGGGGTGACGCGCGAGCAGCTCAACACCTTTCTGCGCGATCAGGGTCTGTTCTTTCCCATCGACCCCGGCGCCAATGCTTCGCTTGGCGGGATGGCTGCGACGCGGGCCTCGGGCACCAACGCGGTGCGCTATGGCACGATGAAAGACAACGTGCTCGCGCTTGAGGTCGTCATGGCTGACGGCGAGGTGATCCGTACCGCCCAGCGGGCCAAGAAATCCTCTGCCGGATACGATATGACCCGGCTGATGGTTGGCTCCGAAGGCACCCTTGGCCTGATCACCGAAATCACCCTGCGCCTGCAGGGCATCCCAGAGGCGATCCGCTCTGCCCGCTGCGCCTTCCGCTCGGTGGATGATGCCTGCCGCGCGGTGATGATGACCATCCAATACGGCATTCCCGTCGCCCGGATCGAAATGCTGGACGCGATGAGCGTCAAGGCCGCAAATACCTATTCCAAGCTGGACCTGCCCGAAGTGCCGCTGCTGCTGCTGGAATTCCACGGCTCCGAAGCGGGCGTAGTGGAGCAGGCCGAGATGTTCAGTTCCATCGCCGAAGAGTTCGGCGGTTTCGATTTCGAAGCAACCTCCACCGCGGAAGAACGCAACAAGCTCTGGCAGGCGCGCCACGATATGTACTGGGCCTGCCTCGGCCTGCGCCCCGGTGCCAAGGGGATTTCAACCGACGTCTGCGTGCCGATCTCGCGGCTGGCCGAATGCGTCTCTACCGCCCGCGAAAAGGCAGAGGAAATGGGACTGATGGCGCCCATGGTCGGCCATGTAGGCGACGGCAACTTTCACGCGCTGCTGCTGATCGACATGGACAGCGCCGAGGAGCGCGTCAAGGCGGATGAATACGTCGGCTGGCTCAACGATCTGGCGATTTCCATGGATGGCACCTGCACAGGTGAACATGGCATCGGGCAGGGTAAACGCCCCTATCTGACCAAGGAACTTGGCGCCGCGACCCGCTATATGGCGGCGGTCAAGGCAGCACTGGATCCGGATAATATCCTGAACCCGGGTAAGATCATTTCCGATTGATCAAAGCGATTAAAATCACGACCCTTGAAGGGCGGTGCGGGCGTGAACCTGCGCCGCCCTTTTGCGTTCGGCGCGGGGCAGGGCTTCTGTCGCGTAGCGAAGATTCCGCACGGCAGGGCGCGAAAGGTCGGTTTTGTCGACTTTTGCGTCGGATGGATTTCGCGGTGATTTCAGGAATTCCGGCATACCATTGCCAAACCTTAGTCATTTCTTCCGGAGAAGCGGGATATGAAAACCCAAGTCAAAGCACTGGTTGTCGGCGGTGGCGCCGTCGGGACCTCGATCGCCTATCATCTGGCCAAGGCGGGCTGGGACGATGTGATGCTGATCGAACGGGACGAGTTGACCTCGGGCTCTACCTGGCACGCGGCCGGCCTTTTGCCGCTGTTCAACATGTCCTATGCGACCACCCACATCCACAAGTACTCGGTCGATTTTTACAAGACGCTGGAAGAAGAAACCGGCCTCAACGCCGGGTTTGCTGTGGTGGGCAACCTGCGTATGGCGCAGACGCAGGAGCGTATGGATGAATACATGCTCTATGCCTCGACCGCCGAGACCTGCGACGTCGATTACGAATGGCTGACCCCGGAGCAGATCAAGGAACGCTGGCCGCTGATCGAGACCGGCGACCTGAAGGGCGCGATCTACCACACCGAGGATGGTTATATTAACCCCGCCGATGTGACCCAGGCGATGGCCAAGGGCGCCCGTCAGCGCGGTGTCGAGATCGTGCGCAAACTGCAGGCCGATGCCTTTCACTGGAATGGCACCCACTGGGAAGTCACCTGCACCAAGATGGTCGAAAAGGGCGGCAACCTCGTCGAGAGCGACGAGCAGGTGGTGATCACCGCCGAGCATGTGGTGACCGCCTCCGGCAACCACGCGCAGCGCACCGCCAAGATGCTGGGTATCAAGATGCCCGCGATCCCGGTCGAGCACACCTTCATCGTCATGGACAAGGACCCCGAGCTGGTCAAATGGCGCGAAGCGGGCAACCCCGAGCACCCCGTCGTGCGTGATGCCGACAATGAATCCTATGCCCGTGAAGAGCGCGGCGGCTGGATCCTCGGCATCTATGAACATGGCGCGCCCGCGCGGTTCGAGCATGGCGTGCCGGACAGCTTCCGCGCTGATCTGTTCCCGTTGGATCTGGACCGGATCGCCGATCAATACATGGCGATGGCAGAGCGCGTGCCCTCCTGTGCCGAAAGCGGCCTCAAGGACGATTTCAACGGCCCGATCTGCTATACGCCCGACGGCAACCCGCTGGTCGGCCCGGCGCCCGGTCTGCGCAACATGTGGCTGGCCGAAGGCTTCTCCTTCGGCATCACTGCTGCGGGCGGCACCGGCTATTACCTGGCGCAGATGATGGTCGATGGCGAGGCCGAGATCGACATGGCGTCGCTCGACCCCAAGCGGTACTCCTCCAACTGGATGACGACCGAGTTCGCCGCGCGCAAGAACGAGGAAGCTTACGAGCACGTCTATATCCTGCACCACCCGGACGAAGAGCGCCCGGCCTGCCGCCCCCTGCGAACTTCGCCGGCCTATGACCGCCAGGCGGCCCGCGGTGCGCAATTCGGCTGGGTCAACGGCTGGGAACGCCCGAACTATTTCGGTCCGCTGGACGCGCCGGAGAACTTTGATCACGATGCACGTTCGTTCCGCCGTGGTGGCTGGTGGCAATACGCGGTCGAAGAGGCCAAGGCGATCCGTGAAGGCGTCGGCCTGATCGACGCGACCGCTTTCACCAAACACGTGGTTAAGGGCCCCGGTGCCACTCAGTTCCTCGACTGGTTCACCTGCAACAAGCTGCCCAAGGTGGGCCGTATCAACCTGACCTATGCGCTGACCTCGGCCGGGACCACCCGCACCGAATACACCATCGTGCGCAACGGCGAGAACAACTATTACCTCGTCTCTGCGGGTGCCTGGACCGAATATGACGCGGATTACCTGCGCAAAGCGGCCGAGGACAAGATGGAGGAGTTCGGCTATATCGAGATCCAGGACGTGACCACCCAGTGGGGCGTCTTCGCCATCGCCGGGCCGAAGTCCCGCGATGTGCTGAAAGAGGTGATCAAGGACGCCGACCCGGAGACCGCGCTCAGCAACAAGCGCTTCCCCTGGCTGTCGGCCAAGCAGATCGAACTGGGCATGTGCCCGGTGAACGCGATCCGCGTGGCTTACACGGGTGAGCTGGGCTGGGAGCTGCATCACCCGATCGAGATGCAGAACTACCTGTTCGACCTCTTGGAGAAGGCAGGCGAGAAGCACGGTATGAAGCTGGTCGGCGCCCGTGCCCAGAACTGGCTGCGTCAGGAGAAGAGCTACCGCGCCTTTGGGCACGAGCTGGGCCGCGACGCGACCCCGCTTGAGGCAGACCTGCCGCGCTTTGTCGATCTGGAGAAGGACTTCTACGGCAAGGACGAAATGGTGGCCAAGGGCATCCGCTCCAAATGCTGCACCATTCTGATCGACGGTCCGTCCGACACCGATCCCTGGGGCCGCGAGGCGCTCTATGCCGAGGATGGCACTCGCGTCGGGCGTCTGACCACCGGCGGCTATTCGGTGGCCTTCGAGAAGAGCATCGGCATGGGCTATGTGAAGCCCGAGTTCGCGGTGGAAGGCACCAAGCTGAAGGTCAAGATGCTGGACCAGCTGTGGGATGCGGTCGTGACCTGCGACAGCCCCTATGATCCGAAGAACGAAAAGATCCGTGTGAACGGATAAATCAGCAAAGCCCCGGCCACCGTGCTGGGGCTTTTTTGTTGGAATGACGGACCGGTCGCGCTTTGCTGCCGGTTGTCCTGCTTCTTTTTCCGACTACCCTTTGCGATGTGCCGTGCATGGCTGTGGCGTCTGCGGGCTTGTGATCGAATTTGCGATTTCAGGGAGAAGAGGATGAGACAGGTCTTTGGTAGTGTAGCTTTGTGCCTGATGTTTGCTGCGTCTGCATCTGCGCAGTCTGCCCCCGGAGATCCGGACGCGATCAGGATCACCGGATCCGCCGAACACACCTATATCGACCAAGACACGGCAGATACCGATGCGTTGCGGCGCGTGTTGGAGGGCATCCGTTTGCCGACGGGGTTCAGGATCGAACTCTATGCGCTGGTTCCCGGTGCCCGCCACATGGCGCTTTCCCCTGGTGGCACAGTCCTGTTCGTCGGCACAAGGCGGGACAAGGTCTGGGCGGTTCTGGACCGTGACCGCGACGGCGCTGTGGATGAGGTCAAGGATTTCGCGCCCTCCCTGAGCCTTGATATCCCCAATGGCGTGGAGGTTTCTCCGGATGGCGATCTGTTCATCGCCGAGCGCAATCGGGTTTTGCGCATTGCAGGCGCCGAGGCCTTCGATCAGAACGCTGACATGGTCGCGGTGCCAATCGTGCCGCGGGGCAGCCTGATCCCCGAGGCCGAGGAAAGCTCTTATCACACGGCGCGGGTCATCAAGCTGGGGCCGGACAACAAGTTGTATATCTCGCTTGGGCAGCCCTTCAACGTGGCGCCACCGGAAAAGCTGGCGCTTTACAATGAAACCGGGATTGGTGGGATCATCCGCATGAACCGCGATGGCAGTGGGCGCGAAGTTTTTACCTATGGCGCGCGCAATTCCGTTGGGCATGACTTTCACCCGGAAACTGGAGAGCTGTGGTGGACTGACAATCAGGTCGATGGCATGGGCGACGACATTCCACCCGGCGAAATCAACCGCCAGACCGAGAAGGGTCAGCATTTCGGCTTTCCCTGGTACGGTGGCGGATCAACCCGGACGCGCGAGTATGCGGGGCAGGAGGTTCCGGTCGAGGTTGTCATGCCTGCGGTCGAAACCATCGCCCATGCGGCTGATCTGGGTATGAGTTTCTACACCGGGGACATGTTCCCCGAAAAATACCGCAACGCGATCTTTTCGGCCCAACATGGGTCCTGGAACCGCTCCGAGCGGGTCGGCGCACGGGTGATGGTGACCTTCATCGACGCGCAGGGGAACGCGGCCATTGAACCCTTTGCCGAAGGCTGGCTGAACCAAGACGGTGAATATGATGGTCGCCCGGTGGATGTCATCCAGCACCCGGATGGCTCCATTCTGGTGTCGGATGATTTTGCCGGTGCCGTCTACCGGATTTCCTATTCCCCGTAGGCCTGCTGCCTTGTCCGACCCGATGAGAGGGCACGCCGCTTGTTTGGATGCCAGAGGGATGCCACAGTCACCTCATCAGGTGCAGGAGGGATAAGATGCTGGGTTTCCTTACGCTTATACTGGTGTGTCAGCTGGCTGGGGAGTTCATCACCGGCGCCTTGGCGCTGCCCATACCGGGGCCGGTGCTGGGCATGGTGTTTCTGTTTATCATTCTGATGTTGCTGGGCCGGGTGCCCGCGCAACTGGATCAGACGGCAAACGGCCTGTTGCGGTCGATGTCGCTGCTGTTCGTGTCGGCCGGGACCGGGGTGATCCTGCATTTCCAGCTGTTGGGACAGGCGCTGTTGCCGCTGGGGCTGGCGCTGGTGGTCTCGACTTTGGCGACCATCGCGGTGACCGGGCTTTTGATGCAGTGGCTGGGGGCAGGGTCCGCCGATGGATAACCTGCAGGACACCTGGGTCTATCTCAGCGCATCGCCGCTGTTTCATCTCACCCTGACGCTGGTGGCCTTTCAGCTGGCCAGTTTCCTGTTTGAGAAAACCGGCAGGAACCCATTGCTGAACCCGGTGCTGGGGGCGGTGCTGATCGTTGTGGCTGTGCTGATGCTGACCGGGACGGATTATGGCAGTTATTTCGAGGGCGCCCAGTTCGTGCACTTCCTGCTGGGGCCAGCCACGGTGGCCCTTGCGGTGCCGCTCTATCGGCAATGGTACCGGGTGCGCCGTTCGGCTCTGGCCATCGTGGTGAGCCTTGTTGCCGGATCGCTGACCGCCATCCTGTCGGCCGTGGCGGTGGCCTGGATTGCAGGCAGTTCCGAGGCGGTTCTTGCATCGGTGGCGCCGAAATCGGTGACGGCGCCCGTGGCAATGGGCATTGCCGAGAAACTGGGCGGCCTGCCGTCGCTGACCGCGGTTCTGGTGATCGTGACCGGTATTCTTGGCGCCATGCTGGGGCCGAAGGTTCTGGACGTGACCGGCGTGGTCGACTGGCGCGCGCGGGGGCTGGCGATTGGCACCGCCAGCCACGGGATCGGTACCGCTCGAGCGCTGCAGGTGAACGAAACCGCAGGCGCCTTTTCCGGCCTTGCCATGGGCCTCAACGCGCTCGCAACCGCGCTGCTGCTGCCGATCATCTGGAGCGGCATCCTGTGGATCATGGGCGGCTGAGCCGGATCAGCTGTCGCTGGTCTCGTTCAGCTCCATGTGGCCTTCGCCGCGCGCGAGCACCCGGCGCAGGATCGGTTCGAAGAATTCCAGCGGTTTCGTCGGGTAATCCGGGTCAAAGGCGCATTGATCATAGTCGTGACAGAACTTGCGGCAGTCCTCCCAATAGGGGCTGTCGCGGTATTTGTCCCGTGCGTGACGGTCGCCGCCAAGGTGGTGATTGTAGTAATACCCCTGAAAGACGCAGTGGTGTTTCAGGATCCACCAGGTGCGTTCGCTGACATAGGGTTTCATCATCGCGGCGGCCAGTTCGCCGTGGTTATAGGGCGACAGGATATCGCCCACATCATGCACGAGCGCCGCAACGACGATTTCGTCATCGGCGCCATCGGCATGGGCGCGGGTGGCGGCCTGAAGACAATGCTGGAAGCGGTTCACCGGGTAGGGCGTCCAGTCCTCGTCAAGCGAGCGGATCGCGTCCAGAATGCGGTCGGGCAGGGCGGCGTTATAGGCCTCCTCATTCTCCATGACCGCATCCCAGTCTGCCTTCCCAGCCTCTTCAAAGCTGGTCCAGGTGGGGGTGTGACGTTGATCTTTCATGGCAGGCTCCCGGTTGATCTTTTCCGGAAGCCTAGCCGCTGTTTTTCGAATGGAACAGGCCATTCTGTGTGTAGTGATCCACGCCTCAGGCGGCGGTTAGCTCGTCAAAGCAGGTCATCGCCTTGGCCGCGTACATCATCGCGGGTCCGCCGCCCATCTGGATCGACATCGCGAGTACGTCGGCCACTTCTTCGCGGGTGGCGCCAGCCTTGATCAGGGTTTCCACGTGCAGCCCGATACAGTCCTCACACCGCAGGGCGACCGCGATGCCAAGCGCCACGAATTCCTTCTGCTTGAACTCCAGCGTGCCACCCTGCTTCACCGCCTTGCCAAGGGCGCCAAAGGCCTGCGCGGTCTCGGGGATCGCCCGGTTCAGATTGCGCAGCCCGTTGCGGGTTCCGTCCAGTTTCTCGTGCCAGCCCATGATCTGTCCTTCATCATCATATTCATTTTCCTGAAGGAGTAGGGTGGCTGCAGTACTGCGGCTTTGATCTGGGTCAGAAATCCGGTTTTTGCGCCACCAGGGCCAGATTGTTTGCTGGCATTTCGATCACCTCGGCCAGATCAAGGCCCGCCTCCTGCAGCCAGTCGATGGTGTCGAAATCGTCCTTGTAGCCGATGAGCGGATCATGGTCCGTCAGAGAGGCGTGGAACCTCTGATCGCCTTCGCTTGTCAGCTCACCAGCGCGCATGAAGGGGCCATAGATCGCGATCCTTCCGGCCGGGGCCAGCGCGCGTGCGGCTTCACGGATCAGGGTCCTGGCGTCTTCCTCGGTGATGAGGTGCAGAAGATTCGACAGGATGATGAAATCGACTGGCCCGACCGTTGCGGCCCAGCCCGACGCCGTCGCATCCAGTTCTGCGGCGGGGCGCAGGTTATCAAGGCCCGCCTCTGCGACATAGGCATCGATGCTGGCGCGCCGGGCGGCGTCCACCTCGGTCGGTTGCCATGTCAACCCGGGCAGGCGCCGGGCATAGGCCACCACATGCTGGCCGGTGCCGCTGGCGATCTCCAGCGCGCTGCCGGTTTCAGGGACGATGTCGGCCAAGAGATCGCACAGGGGATCGATATTGCGCTCGGCAGAGGGGGCGAAGAGCTTGCCATCCTGCGCAGCGGCGACAGAGGCGGTGCCGGGAACAGAGCGGACGGGCATCAGCGCAGCCTTTCTGGTGACAGGGAGGTAATGATATCGCGGTCCAGTTCGGGCGTCTTGCCGCCGATCAGATCGCGCAGCAGGCGCGAGGCGGCTGGTGCGGTCTGAAAGCCATAGCCGCCCTGCGCCGCGCACCAGATGAAATCGGGGCGGTCAGGGTCCGCGCCCAGCACCAGCGCGCCATCGCTCACGAAACTGCGCAGACCGGCCCAGTTGCTTTCGACCCGTGTGACGGGTTCGGTTACCTTTTCCTCATAACGCGCCAGCCCTTCGGCCAGCACCATATCGTCGGCAAAGGCATCGTGCGGCTCAACCGGGTCGGCATCCGCAGGGGAGACCAGCAGCTTGCCTGCATCGGGTTTGGCGTACCAACACTCCCCGACACCCATCATCATCGGCCACTTTGTGACATCGTGACCGCCCGGCGCGGGCAGTCGCGCCATGGAGCGGCGCTTGGGAGTGATCCCGATGGGCGCAACCCCGGCAAGGGCGGCGATACGATCCACCCAGGCCCCTGCGGCATTGATTAGTTGCTTGCCTTCATAGGCCCGACCGCCTGCCGTCACCTGCCAGCCTGACCCGCTATGCTGGATCGCGGTGACCTCGGCCCGTGTGATCACCTGTCCGCCTGCACCGCGCACCACGCGGGCAAAATCCTGGATCATCCGGTCGGTATCCAGATCCTGCGCATCCTCGTGCAGGGCGGCCATGGTGACGGAGGCCGGATTCAGGATCGGCACCCGGGCATAGGCATCGTCGATATGGATCTTGTGCAGATCCAGTTCTGCGACATCTGCCGCAAACCCGTCTTCTTCGCCGGGGCCTGCCACCAGCATGAAACCGCGCGGCGTCAGGTAACCGCCATTGGCATTGTAATGGTAGTCGGCGCTGGCCTTGTTGAGCGCGACAACGGCTGGGTTGCCATAGCTTTCCTCGAACATGGCGGCCGAGCGCCCCGAGGCGTGATAGCCAAGCGCCTCTTCCGCCTCCAGTACCGTGACGCTGCCGAGCTCCGACAGCCGTGCGGCGGCGCTGATCCCTGCGATGCCGCCGCCAATGACGATAAAATCCCTCATGCCTAAATACCTTCGTCCTGTTCTTCCAGCCGGTCTGTCGCCGGCGCCGGGCGCGGGCTGAGCGCTGAAATCCGCGCATAAAGATCGGCACTCATATCGAAATCCATCGCCGCAAGCGACGGCGCAAGTTGTTCTGCGGTGCGTCCCGAGATGATCGGCATCGGACCGCTGGAATGGGCCGCCACCCAGGCCACGGCAAGGGTCGCCGGATCGGTGCCAAGCTCTTGCGCCAGCGCGGCCAGATCTGCGGCGGCGCGGTGCATCCAGTCCTGCCCATAGCGGCTGTTGTAGCGGGGATCTTCCTGCAGGCGCCCTTCGCCACTGCCCTCGGCGTATTTGCCGGTCAGCAGTCCGCCGCCCAGCGGAGAGTAGGGCGCGATGGCGATGTCCTGATCTGCGCACATGGGCAGGATCTCGACCTCGGCCTGGCGTTTGACCAGGGAATACATCGGCTGCAGGATATCAATCGACAAATCGAATTTGGCGCCGATCATCTGCGCCTTGACTACCTGCCAGGCGGCGAAATTCGACAGGCCCACATAGCGGATCATCCCCTGTTGTTTCAGGGATGCAAAACATTCCAGCGTTTCGGTGAGGTCGGTTTCGGGATCGAACCGGTGCAGGTAAAGGACATCCACCATATCCAGATCTAACCGCGCCCGGCAGGTGTCGAACTGCGCTCGCATGTTGGCTTCCCCTGCGCCGCCGGTATAGCCCACCTTGGTCGCGATCAGCAGCTTGTCGCGCTCCCCCTTGATCAGGCGGCCGAGGATCTTCTCGCTTTCGCCCTCGTTATAGACCCAGGCGGTGTCGAAATGGGTGATCCCGGCTGCGCGGCAGGCGTCATACATTTCGGCCGATTGCGTTTCGTCGGCGCGGCCTCCGAACTGCATGGTGCCAAAGGCAAAGCGACTGACGGGGGCGTGGTCGGGGGTGGTCAGGATGCGTGTCATGGCGGCAACCTGCCACGTCGCGGGAACAGGGAAAAGAGCGAAGATGACGCAACAACAGGCTTCTGCCAAAAACGCCGCCGCGCGCAATTGTGACTGGAGCGCGCAGCGTTTGCAGGGCACAACAGAGCCATGTTTGATGCCCGTATCCGCCCGTTGATCGACCCTGCGTTGAACGCGCAGGGCAGGGTCATTGCGCGCTGGGGGATCAGTGCCAATCAGGTGACGCTGGTAGGGCTGGCGCTGGGTCTTCTGTCTGCCGGGCTGATTGCTCTCGGGATGTTTGGCTGGGCGCTGCTGCCGTTGTTGCTGTCACGCCTTGCGGATGGGCTGGACGGGGCGGTGGCGCGGGCCAGCGCGCCGACGGGGTTTGGCGGTTATCTCGATATCACCTGCGATTTCCTGTTCTACGGAGCGGTGCCCTTGGCATTCGTGCTGGCGAACCCTGGGGCCAATGGCGCGGCAGGTGCCTTTCTGCTCATGTCTTTCTACGTGAACGGTGCCAGCTTCCTTGGTTATTCCGTCCTGGCCGAGCGGCACCGGATGTCCAGCACCGCGCGCGGCGTCAAAACGCTCTATTTCACCGGAGGGTTGCTGGAAGGAGCCGAGACCATTGGCTTCTTTGTGGCGCTGTGCCTGTTTCCGGGGGCCTTTGCCCTGATGGCCTGGGTGTTCGGCGCCTTGTGCTTCGTGACGGCTGCGTCGCGTGTGCTGTTGGCCTATCGGGTGTTCTCGCAGAAGCGCTAGGCCCCCCGGTGATTACTGTCGAGGCTGCGTTGTCTATGCGCCAGCTTATCGGCGTCTGATCCGATCCCGTCGTGCGATAATGTGAGTGACCGCACAGACCGGAAGCCAGATCTGAGCAAGCAGACCTGCGCCCAGTACGTTCCAGAACAGCGCCTCGGCGCCGCCCGAAAAACCGAACCTGGTTCCGGAGAGCAGGAACGCCACGCAAAAGGAGATCAGGCAGGACAGGAAAAATGCGCGCCATGGCTGGTTCGGCAGACGCCGGATCGTGAGAATAGACGCTGCGCAAGCAACCACGGCAAGGGCGATGGAGTAGGGGAGCCAGTCGCCCGCCAAGAGATAGCCGTAATCGAAAAACTCCATCCTTTTCTAGGCCTCCCGGTCTAGCGCCCGCCGATGCTGGTGCGATGAGAATACTAGGAGAGTTGGTCGTGGTCTGCAAAAGGTTGCTTTGCTGCAGAAGTTGGGGTCGCCCAAGATTTGCGGAGTGGCTGTGCAGAGGAGAACTGCAGCCACCAAAAGAAAAGGCCCGCCAATCTGGCGGGCCTTTCCGTAACTCGTCTGGGCAAGCCGCTTACTGCGGGATATCGCCTTCGATGCCTTCCACAAAGAAGTTCATGCCGGCCAGGGTGCCGTCATCGGCGGTTTCACCCTCTGCCAGCCATGCCGAACCGTCCTGCTTGTTCAGCGGGCCGGTGAACGGGTGGTAGGAACCGTCCGCGATGGAGGCTTTCAGCGCCAGCGCGGCTTCTTTCACGTCGGCGGGAACCGCGTCGGAGATTTCACCGATGCCGACCATGCCCGGGCCGATGCCGTCCCAGGTGTCAACCGAGGTCCAGGTGCCGTCCATCACGGCCTTGGTACGGGCGATGTAATAGGGCGCCCAGTTGTCGATGATCGAGGAGACGCGCGGTTTCGGCGCGTATTCGGCCATGTCGGAAGCCTGACCAAAGGTGATCACGTTGCCTGCGGCCTGTGCGGCCGCCTGCGGTGCGGTGGAGTCGGTGTGCTGCAGGATCACGTCGGCGCCCTGTTCGATCAGAACCTTGGCGGCGTCGGCCTCTTTCGCCGGGTCGAACCAGGTGAAGGCCCAGACGATCTTGAAGGTGACGTCGGGGTTCACTTTCTTGGCGTGGATATAGGCAGAGTTGATGCCGCGGATCACTTCGGGGATCGGGTAGGAGCCGATGTAGCCGACGATGTTGCTCTCGGTCATGTTGCCCGCGATGGTGCCCTGAACGGCGCGGCCTTCATAGAAGCGTGCAGAATAGGTCGAGACGTTGTCGGCGCGCTTATAGCCGGTGGCGTGCTCGAACTTCACGTTCGGGAACTTCTTGGCGACGTTGATGGTCGGATCCATGTAGCCGAACGAAGTGGTGAAGATCAGATCCGCGCCTTGAAGGGCCATCTGGGTGATCACGCGCTCGGCGTCGGGGCCTTCGGCGACGTTTTCCACGTAAACGGTTTCGACCTTGTCGCCGAATTCCTCTTCTACGGCCAGGCGGCCCTGATTGTGCTCATAGGTCCAGCCACCGTCGCCGACGGGACCGACATAGACAAAGCCTACCTTGGTCTTGTCTTCGGCCATCGCGCCGGTCGCAAGGCCAAGCGCCATGGCGGCGCTGGTCAGAAGTGTCGTCAGTTTCATCAAAGGGATCCCCCGTGTTGTTTATAATGTGCCCGGATGCCCGGGCAGGGTGTTTGGCCTGCCGTCAGATCCTAACGGGAGGCATGGAAATTGCGGCCAAGGGCAGCGGGTGCGCTGCTCTTATCCGCTGATAGAATGACAAGCACCACAATGGTGATCAGATAGGGCGACATTGCCAGATACTCGACCGGGATGGCAACGCCTGCTGCCTGAAGATTAAGCTGCACCACGGTAACACCGCCGAAAAGATAGGCGCCCAGCAGCACCCGCCAGGGTTTCCAGCTGGCAAAGACCACCAGCGCAAGGGCGATCCAGCCGATGCCGGCGGTCATGCCTTCGGTCCACTGGGGGACCCGGATCAGGCTGATATAGGCACCGCCCATGCCAGCGCAGGCGCCGCCGAACAGGATCGCCAGCACCCGGATGCGCAGCACCTTGTAGCCAAGCGCGTGGGCCGCATCGTGGTTCTCCCCGACCGCGCGCAGGATCAGACCCACACGGGTGTATTTCAGTACCACCCAGACCACCGCTGTCAGGACAATGCCGAAATAGAGGATGATGTCATGGCCAAACAGGATCGGTCCAACGACGGGCAGATCACTCAGTACCGGGATATGGATGTCCTGCATCTGCGGCGGTTTGATACCGACATAGCTTTGTCCCATCAGCGCCGAGATTCCGAGCCCGAAGAGCGTGAGTGACAGGCCCGATGCGACCTGGTTGGCCTTGGCAAACTGGGTGAGGATGGCGAAGAGGGTGGACAGCGTCGCCCCCGCCACTGCGGCGATGACAAAGCCGAAGAGCGGTGAGCCGCTTTCGACGGCGGTGGCAAAGCCGGCGATGGCGCCGGTGATCATCATGCCTTCGACGCCAAGGTTCAGAACGCCTGCCTTTTCCACCACCAGCTCGCCCACGGCGGCCAGCAGCAAGGGTGTGGCTGCCACCATGAGGGAGGCGATCAGCAGGACCGGATTGATTGCAGAAAGATCCATTAGATGTCCCTCATGGCCAAAGCTAGGAGAAGGAAGCCGCTTGCTGCGAACAATGTGCCAGTTGCGACGGCTGTGCTGGACAGTACACGCTTCAGTACAGGTTGCGATGTTGTCTGCCCAACAAAGGCTACTGCTACGATGACCGGAATAGTAATGAACCAGAACATTGCCAGTGCAATAATCCACAATTGCAATCCAGCTAGATGCAGTACGGCGTACACGACCAACGCACCCAGGATGCCGAAAACGAGATTTGTTGCAGTGTCTCCCATCACGCCACCTCCGGCTTGCCGATTGCGATACGGAAATTGGTGAGCAGGTCGAATGCCAGAAGGAAGAACAAAAGCATCCCCTGGAAGACCTGGATCGCTGCCGAGGGCAGGCCCATGTTCGATTGCGCGATATCGCCGCCAATATACGTCAGCGCCATCAGCCCTCCTGCCAGCAGGATCCCGACGGGATGCAGGCGACCAAGAAAGGCCACGATAATGGCAGTGAACCCATAGCCCACGTTGAAATCGATCGAGACCTGGCCCGACGGGCCGGAGACCTCGAACAGGCCCGCAAGGCCGGCCAGCATGCCGGAGGTGCCAAGGCAGAACAGCACCAGCCGCGCCGGGTTCACGCCGGCAAAACGCGCGGCGCGCGGCGCTTCGCCGGTCAGGCGGATCTGATAGCCCAGCATGTGCCGGTTCAGCAGGACATAGGCAAAGATCACCGCGATTAGCGCGGCAACCACACCCCAGTGCATGCCGGAGCCTGCGATCAGATCGGCGTTATGGGCGCTTTCATATTGTTGCAGGTTGCGGCTGCCGGGAAAGCCAAAGCCTTCGGGGTTTTTCAGCAATCCCAGCGACATGGAGGCGAGGAACTGTTCGGCCACATAGACCAGCATCAAGGAGACGAGAATTTCATTGGTGCCGAAGCGAACCTTCAGAAAGGCCGGAATCATCGCCCAGATCCAGCCGCCAAAGGCCCCTGCGAGGACCATGAGCGGGAAGATGTACCAGGCTTCGTGAGGATAAAAGGCCAGCCCCATCCCGGCGCCGAACAGCGCGCCCATGATGTACTGCCCTTCGGCGCCGATGTTCCAGATCCCGGCGCGAAAGCCCAAGGACAGCCCGATGGCGATCAAGACCAGCGGCGCGCCTTTAATCAGCAACTGCGGGCGGTAGTAGAAGGCGAACTCGCCAAACAGCGGTTCCCAGAAAATGGTGCGGATCGCCTCGACCGGGTCCTTGCCCAGGATGGCGAACAACAGCCCGCCCGCGATCATCGTTGCCAGCACCGCCACCAGCGGCGTGGCCATCGACCAGGCGCGCGACGGCTGTGGCCGTTTCTCAAGCCGGATCATGCGTCGGCTCCTTCATTGATAGTCAAATACTGGCAGGGATCAGACATGCGCCACCTCCATGCCGTGGGCGCCGCCCATCATCAGGCCGATTTCATCCACCGTCAGCCCCGCAGCCGGGCGCGGCGCGCTCAGGCGGCCTTCGTTCAGCGCGGCGAAACTGTCGGAAATCTCCATCAGTTCGTCCAGATCCTGACTGATGCAGATGACGGCGGTGCCACCTGCGGCCAGATCCAGCAGCGATTGCCGGATCGCGGCGGCGGCAGAGGCATCGACGCCCCATGTGGGCTGGTTCACCACCAGCACCTCGGGGCGTTGCAGCACCTCGCGGCCGATGACGAATTTCTGCAGGTTGCCCCCGGACAGAGAGCGTGCCGCGTTTTCCGGTCCCGGCGTGCGCACGTCGAATTCGGAAATCACGCGTTTGGCAAACGCCTTGGCGGCGGGCCAATTGAGGAAACCGCGGCTGACCAGACCTTCGCGTACGGCGGCAGTCAGCATGGCATTTTCCGTGAGGCTCATGTCCGGCGCTGCCGCATGGCCAAGGCGTTCTTCGGGGGCCGACAGCAGCCCAAGGCGGCGCCGCGCAACCGGACCCAGCTTGCCGATGGGCTTCCCGTGAAGTTTTACAGCATCCGGAACCGACAGGGTCTCGCCCGACAGAACTGCAAGGAGTTCATCCTGCCCGTTGCCGGCCACACCGCCGATGCCAAAGATCTCTCCCTTGCGCACGCTCAGGTGGACATTTTTCAGCGCGGTGCCAAAGGCCGAAGGTGCGGGAACCGACAAGCCGCTGATGTCCATCGCCACGTCGCCCAGATCCCGGCCAGCGCGTTCCGGGGTCTTGAGAGCGGTACCCACCATCATCTCGGCCATGTCGCGGGCCGAGGTTTCGGATGGGGTGCATTCGCCGACATTCTTGCCCAGCCGCAGGATCGTGGCGTGATCGCACAGGGTGCGGATCTCTTCCAGCTTGTGACTGATATAAAGGATCGAGGTGCCTTCGCTGCGCAGTTTCTGCAGGGTCTCGAACAGGATCTCGACCTCCTGCGGGGTCAGCACCGAGGTTGGCTCGTCCATGATCAGCAGTTTCGGGTCCTGCAGCAGGCAGCGGATGATCTCGACCCGCTGGCGTTCCCCGGCAGAGAGATCGCCCACGGTGCGGAACGGATCGAGCGGCAAACCATAGGTTTCAGAGACCTCGCGGATGCGGCTGGCCAGATCGCGCAGCGGCGGCGGGTTTTCCATGCCAAGGGCGATGTTTTCCGCCACGTTCAACGCATCGAACAGGGAAAAATGCTGGAATACCATTGCGATGCCATCGGCGCGGGCGGCGCGAGGTTCGGCCGGGGCAAAGGGCGCTCCGCGCAGCAGCATCTGGCCGCTGTCCGGCTTCACCAGCCCGTAGATCATTTTCACGAGGGTGGATTTGCCGGCGCCGTTTTCGCCCAGAAGGGCGTGGACCTCGCCTTCGCCGATGTCGAAGGACACCTGATCGTTGGCAACGACGCCTGGGTAGGCCTTGGTCAGGCCCTGGAGGCTCAGAAGGGGTACAGTCACGCGTGCCGGTCCTTTCTTAGTTCCTGTTCTGCGCTGCCTCTTGCATCCAGCGCCAGCAGCTGCGCCGTCACACCGACCGCGATTGCCTGCGGGTGCTTGCCCAGGGCCGGATCCCCAATTGGGCAGGTGATCCGGTCGATCCGCGCGGGGGCGTGGCCTAGGGCAGCAAGCCGGGAACGGAAGCGCGCCCATTTGGTCGCGGAGCCAATCAGCCCGGCAAAGGCAAAGTCATGTTTCAGCAGGGCGTGGCATAGCGCCAGATCCAGCTCATGGGAATAGGTCAGAACCAGATGTCGGGCAGTTGACGGCGCGTGAGCCACCAAAAGCGACGGATTTTCAGCCCATACGGGGGTTATGGTGTCCGAAATATGCTCAGGAAACCGGTTTCGGGCGGTGTCGACCCAGGTGATGTCGTGATCGGGCAGGGGCGCCAAAACATCGACCAGCGCGCGCCCGACATGGCCCGCGCCCCAGATCCACAACGGGTGCTCTGGCCGGTGCCTGGCTTCGATCATCCAGCCGTCGATCAGCTGCGGGGCCGGGCGCTGGCCCTGATTGCGCTGCCGGGTCAGCAGACGCCGCACCGTGAGCGGCATCGGGCTGTCCTGTCCTGCAGGGCGCGCGATCACCTCGGTGTCGAGGCGTTCTAGGTCATTCGCCTCATAGACTTCGCTCAGCAGCGTTACCGATCCGCCGCAGCACTGGCCCAGATCGGGGCCAAGCGCGTGGGTGCTGAGAACCGATGCCCTGTCCTGCACGGCGGCCGTTTGCGCTGCTTCATATTCAAGCGCGCCTCCGCCGATGGTACCGGATTGGGCAAAACCATCCTCTGTGCGCCAGATCAGCATGGCGGCGCCCACTTCGCGTGGGGAGGAGCCGCGGATGGCGGCGATCACTACGCGGGTGACACGACCGTGTGCTGTTACTGCGGCCTTGAGCCCGTCCAGATCAAGTCCCATCACTGGTCCTCCGCGCCGCGCGCCAGATCTCTTCGGCGGTGGCCGGTGCATCAAGGGCAGGATAGGCCGCACCAAAGGCGGACACCGCATCCGACAGCGCCAGCCAAGCCGAAATCCCCAGCATGAAGGGCGGCTCGCCCACCGCCTTGGATCGGTAGATGGTCTCTTCGCGGTTCTGCCCGTCAAAAAGCGCCACGTTGAAGATAACCGGGCGGTCAGAGCAGGCGGGGATCTTGTAGGTCGAAGGCGCATGGGTGCGCAGAGCGCCCTTGTCGTCCCAGACCAGTTCCTCGGTGGTGAGCCATCCGGCGCCCTGCACGTAGCCGCCTTCGACCTGGCCGATATCCAGCGCCGGGTTCAGCGAGGCGCCTGCGTCATGCAGGATATCGGCGCGCAGGATGCGGTTTTCGCCAGTCAGCCGGTCCACCACAACCTCGGTCAGGGCGGCGCCATAGGCAAAGTAGAAGAAGGGGCGTCCCTGTCCCTTGATCCGGTCCCACTCCAGTTTTGGGGTTTTGTAGAAGCCGGTGGATGACAGGCTGATCCGCCCCTCGTAGCATAGTTTCGCCGCCGCATCGAAGCTGAGCTCCAGAGCGTCGCCGATCCGAACCACGCCATCTGCAAAGACCACATCCGCAGGCGCCGCCTGATGCAGGTTAGCCAGATGTTCGGCCATGCGGGCACGGATGGTGTCGCAGGCGGCCTTGACCGCCATCCCGTTGAGGTCAGACCCGGAAGAGGCCGCCGTGGCGGAGGTATTGGGCACCTTGGCGGTGTCGGTGGCGGTGATCTTCACCTTCTCCAGTGGGATGCCAAACCGGCTGGCGGCCACCTGCGCGACCTTCTGGAACAATCCTTGTCCCATCTCGGTGCCGCCGTGGTTCAGGTGGACCGAGCCATCCTGATAGACATGAACCAGCGCCCCGGCCTGATTGAGGTGGGTCAGGGTGAAGGAAATGCCGAATTTGACCGGAGAGAAGGCGAGCCCCCGTTTGAGCTGTGTCTGCCCCTGGTTCCAGTCGGCGATTTCTGCCTTGCGGGCGGCATAATCGGCGCTCTCCAGCAATTGCGCGGTCATCTCGTGCAATTCGAAATCGCTGACCTCCATGCCATAGGGGGTCGTGTTGTCGCCCGTGGCGGTGCCGGGGGCGGCGTAGTAGTTGCGTTGCCGCAATTCGACCGGGTCCAGCTTCAGATCATGGGCGATATGATCCATCACCCGTTCGATCCCGACCATGCCCTGAGGGCCGCCAAAGCCGCGATAGGCGGTGGCGCTTTGCCGGTTGGTCTTGAGGCGATGACTTACGATGCGGATCGCGGGGATCGCATAAGCGTTGTCAGCGTGCAGCATGGCGCGGTCGGCAACTGGCAGCGACAGATCCTGCGCCCAGCCGCAATCCACCAGATGGGTGAACTCCACCCCCAACAGGCGGCCGTCCGTGTCAAAACCCGCCCGGTAGGAAATGCGGAAGGCGTGACGTTTGCCGGTGATGACCATGTCGTCATCGCGGTCATAACGCATCTTGCACGGGCGCCCGGTGTGGCGCGCGGCAATGGCGCAGGCGACCGCCAGCGCGTTGCCCTGGCTTTCCTTGCCGCCAAATCCGCCACCCATGCGCCGGGTTTCCACCCGCACCGCATGCATCGGCAGGCCAATGGCCTCGGCCACCTTGTGCTGAATCTCGGTCGGGTGCTGGGTCGAGGAATTGACCAGCATGCCGCCATCCTCTTGTGGCTGGGCCAGCGCAGCCTGACCTTCCAGATAGAAATGTTCCTGCCCGCCAAGATCAAAGCTGCCTTCGACCATGCGCGGGGCGGTGGAGATGGCTGCGGCGGCATCGCCCTTTTGATAGATGCGCGGGCCTTCCTCGAACCGGCTGTCGGCGGCCAATGCGGCCTCCAGCGTCAGCAGGGGTGTTTCCTCGGCGTAGTCTATCATGGCTTTGCGGGCGGCGATGCGCGCGGCCCGGTGGCTGCTTGCCACCACCAGAAACACCGGCTGGCCGACATAGTTGACCGCGCCGGATGTCAGCAGTGGCTCATCATGGTTCGACGGGGAGACATCATTGTCAAAGGGCAGATCACCGGCGCTCAGCACCGCGACCACGCCGGAGCTTTGGCGGGCGGGCTCCAGATCCATCTTGGTGATGCGCCCCTTGGCGATGGGCGACAGGCCAAAGGCCAGATGCAGTGTACCGCGCGGCGTCGGGGTGTCGTCCACATAGCGGGCGGCGCCGGTCACATGCAGGCGGGCGGCGTCGTGGGGCAGGGGCTTTGCAACGCTCATTGTCCCACCTCCAGCACGCTGACGGTTTCGCCCGCGAGATCCGCGAAACAGCGTTGCAGCATGTTGCGGGCGCAGTCGAGGCGGTATTCATCCGAGGCGCGCATGTCCCGCATCGGGGTGAAGTCCTTGTCGAATTCCGCTTGGGCAAGGGCAATGGTCGCCGGTGTCCAGGGGTGACCGACAAGAGCGGCCTCAACATGGGACGCGCGTTTGGGAATGCCTGCCATACCGCCAAAGGCAATGCGGGCCGCGCGCACGATGCCATCTTCGACCGTGACATTGAAAGCGCCGAGCACGGCCGAGATGTCCTGGTCAAAGCGTTTGGAGAGCTTGTAGACGCGCAGGGTATCGGGCTGACGCGGGAAAGAAACCGCCTCGACGAATTCGCCCGGCTGACGGTCCTGTTTGCCGTATTCAAGGAAGAAGTCTTCAAGCGGCAGATCGCGCCGGGTATCGCCCTTGCGAAGATGCAGCGTGGCGCCAAGCGCGATGAGCGCGGGCGGGTTGTCCCCAATGGGGGAGCCATTGGCGATATTGCCGCCGACCGTGGCGGCTGCACGCACCTGCTGCGAGGCATAGCGGCGGATCATCTCGGCATAGGACGGGTGCAGCGGGGCGATGGCGGCCCGCATCCGGTTCATGTCGACCATGGCGCCGACGCGCGCGGTCTCTTCGCTGATCTCGATCTGTTTCAGGTCGGTGCAGCGGTCTAGGAAAATCATATGCTCCAGATCGCGCAGGCCCTTGGTCACCCAGAGACCGACATCCGTCGCCCCGGCCACCAGCGTTGCCTCGGGGTTAGCGGCGAAGAGCGCGGCGAGATCGTCGGATGAAGTCGGCATGTTATCAAGGGGTTTGGCCGCAGGTGGGGCCTCGGACGCGATCCAGTCGGGCACCGGTTGATCGGCTGCCGCCTTGGCCGCGCGGACGATGGGCGCATAGCCGGTGCAGCGGCACAGGTTTCCGGCCAATTGGTCGTCGAAATCGTGGGCGCCGTTCTTGTGTGCGGTGACCATCGACATGACGAAGCCGGGGGTGCAGAACCCGCACTGGCTGCCATGATGGTTGATCATTGCGTCCTGGACCGGGTGCAGGCTGCCGTCCGGCCCGGCAGCGCCTTCGACGGTGCGCACCGATTTGCCGTTCAGCTGTGGCAGGAACAGAATGCAGGCATTCAGCGGCTTTGCGCCCTGTTCATCGGTCACCATCACCGTGCAGGCGCCGCAGTCGCCCTCGTTGCAGCCTTCCTTGGTGCCGGTCAGGCCGCGCTCTTCGCGCAGCCAATCGAGCAGCGTCGCCGACGAATTCGCATCGCTCAGCGTTACCTCCTCACCGTTCAGATGAAAGGTGATTGTCATCTTGTGAAACCCGTCGCCTTACCCTGTTTTCCCGTACTGCCAACCCTTCGATGCGACGTAGAAGAGCCAGCGGGATATATGCATGCTTGTTAAGCATAGCCTAGAAAGCCCAAGCGGATTCTGGCAAGAAAAAGCGACACTACGGGCGGCAAAAGCTTTTGGCCGTGAAATCGTCCGGTCGAATGATTTCCATTTGTTATTAGTGCGGTAGCGGGGATTTGAGTGCGCTGGCTTGCCGCGCCTGTTGAAAACACTTTCAAAAAGAGGCGAAGAATACAGCCCATTATTCAGGCGAAAAGACAGAATCTGCGGTGACAGGCGGCAGCGCGCAAACTGCCGGGCGCGGCACGAATGCGCTTTTCTCCTGCACGTGGGATCGGATAGCTTGCAGCCATGACCAACGCTCCCCGATTCATTCACCTGCGCACCCACACCGAATACTCTTTGCTGGAGGGGGCGCTGCGGCTGAAGAAGCTGCCGGATCTGTGCAAGGCAAACGATATGCCTGCCATTGCGGTGACGGATACCAATGCGATGTTTTCCGCGCTGGAGTTCTCGGTCACCCTGTCCGGCGCCGGGATCCAGCCCATCATCGGCTGTCAGGTGGATCTGACTTTCGAGAAGACCGAACCGGGAGAGCGCCCCAAGGCGCCGGCCCCCATCGTTTTGCTGGCCCAGAACGAGGAGGGGTACGAGCATCTGATGAAGCTGTCCTCCTGTCTTTACGTGGACAAGGGTGGGCAGCTGCCGCAGGTCACGCTGGAGGATCTGGAGGTCAATTCGGCGGGTCTGATCTGTCTGTCCGGCGGGCCGGACGGGCCGGTGGGACAGCTTTTGCAGCAGGGACAGCGCCCGGCGGCCGAAGCGCTGATGCAGCGGTTGAAGGCGATCTACCCGGATCGGCTGTATGTAGAATTGCAGCGCCATCCGGGCGAGGACGGGCAGCCCGATGCGGAAAAGCTGACCGAACGCGGCCATGTGGAAATGGCCTATGCGATGGAACTGCCGCTGGTCGCCACCAATGACGTCTATTTCCCCAAGACCGAGATGTATGAGGCGCATGATGCCATGATCTGCATCGCGGAAGGCGCCTATGTGGACCAGTCCGAGCCGCGCCGCCGCCTGACCGCGCAGCATTATTTCAAAAGCCAGCAGGAGATGGTGACGCTCTTCGCCGATCTGCCGGAAGCGGTCGAGAACACGGTGGAAATCGCTAAACGCTGCGCCTTCATGGCCTATCGGCGCGACCCGATCCTGCCGAAATTCGCCGACGATGAGGTGCAGGAACTCAGGCGGCAGGCCAACGAAGGCTTGCAGAACCGCCTTGCCGTGATCCCGCACGCAGTCAGCGTAGAGGAATACCAGAAACGGCTCGACTTCGAGTTGGACATCATCGAGGGCATGGGCTTCCCCGGCTACTTCCTGATCGTTGCCGACTTCATCAAATGGTCCAAGGACAACAATATCCCCGTTGGGCCAGGGCGGGGCTCGGGTGCGGGCTCGTTGGTGGCCTATGCGCTGACCATCACCGACCTTGACCCGCTGCGCTATAGCCTGCTGTTCGAACGCTTCCTCAACCCGGAACGGGTGTCGATGCCCGACTTCGACATCGACTTTTGTATGGACCGGCGTGAAGAGACGATCCGCTACGTGCAGCAAAAATATGGCCGCGACAAAGTAGGCCAGATCATCACCTTCGGTGCATTGCTATCCAAGGCGGCGGTGCGCGATATCGGACGCGTCTTGCAGATGCCCTATGGCCAGGTGGACCGCCTGTCCAAGATGATCCCGGTGGAAGGGGTGAAACCTGTCTCCATCGAAAAGGCCTTGCAGGACGAACCTCGCTTGAAGGAAGAAGCCCGCAATGAGCCTGTGGTGGACCGGCTTCTGACATACGGTCAACAGGTCGAAGGTCTGCTCAGGAATGCCTCGACTCACGCGGCGGGGGTGGTGATTGGCGACCGGCCACTGGATGCGCTGGTGCCGCTTTATCAGGATCCGCGGTCGGACATGCCCGCGACCCAGTTCAACATGAAATGGGTGGAACAGGCCGGTCTGGTGAAGTTCGACTTTCTGGGCTTGAAGACGCTGACCGTAATTCAAAACGCGGTGGATCTTATCAACCAGTCCGGGCGCGATCTGCACATCGCAGCCGATGGCACCCAGCTTTATGAGCCGCCCGAAGGCGCGGTGAACGAGATCAACGCCATCCCGCTGGATGACGAGGCCTCTTACAAGCTTTATTCCTCGGCCAAGACGGTTGCCGTGTTCCAGGTGGAATCCACCGGCATGATGGATGCGCTGAAGCGCATGAAGCCGAACTGCATCGAGGATATCGTTGCGCTGGTGGCGCTCTATCGTCCCGGTCCGATGGAGAATATTCCAACCTATTGCGAGGTGAAGAACGGCCAGCGCAAGATCACCTCGGTACATCCGCTGATCGACCATATCCTTGAGGAAACCCAAGGCATCATCGTCTATCAGGAGCAGGTGATGCAGATCGCCCAGGTCATGGCGGGCTATTCGCTTGGCGGCGCCGACCTCTTGCGCCGCGCGATGGGTAAGAAGATCAAGGAGGCGATGGACGCCGAACGCCCGAAATTCGAAAAGGGCGCCGCGGAAAATGGCGTCGACAAGAAGAAAGCCTCGGAGGTTTTCGACCTTCTGGAGAAATTCGCCAACTACGGTTTCAACAAATCCCACGCGGCGGCCTATGCGGTGGTGTCCTACCAGACGGCTTGGCTGAAGGCGAACCACCCGGTGGAGTTCATGGCCGGGGTGATGAACTGCGATATTCACCTGACGGACAAGCTGGCGATCTATTTCGAAGAGGTTCGAAAGGGGCTGAGCCTGCCCTACGTGCCGCCTTGCGTGAACCGGTCAGAGGCGACGTTCAACGTGGTGAACGGCGAACTGGTCTATGCGTTGGGCGCGCTCAAGAACGTCGGCGTCGATGTCATGCGGCTGGTGACAGCGGCGCGGCGCGAGGATGGCACGGAACGGCCCTTTGTCAGTATTTTCGACTTTGCCCGCCGGGTGAATCTGAAGAAGGTCGGGAAGCGCCCGCTGGAAATGCTGGTACGGGCCGGAGCCTTTGATCAGCTCGACAGCAACCGCCGCCGCCTGTTCGAAAGCCTCGAGGGGCTGGTCAATTATTCTGCCGCGATCCACGAACAGAAGAATTCCAATCAGGTCTCGCTATTCGGCGAGGCGGGCGACGATCTGCCGGAACCGCGCCTTGCTGGTACCCCGGACTGGCTGCCTGCCGAACGTCTGGGCGAGGAGTTCAAGGCGATCGGTTTCTACCTGTCTGGTCACCCGCTGGACGACTATATGCCCGCCTTGAAACGCAAGGACGTGATGACCCTGGATGAGGTCACCGCCAAGGCCGAGCGCGGTCCCTTCATGGCCAAGATGGCCGGGGTTGTCGCCGGGCGGCAGGAGCGCAAATCGGCGCGCGGCAACCGGTTTGCCTTTGCCCAGCTCAGCGATACCAGCGGCGCCTATGAGGTGACCCTGTTCTCCGAAGTTCTGGAAAAATCGCGCGAGTTCCTTGAGACCGGTGCCAAGGTGGTGATCACCGCCGAGGCGACCATGGAAAGCGACCAGCTGAAACTGCTGGTGCGCTCGGTCGGGCCAGTCGATGCGGCCATTGCCGATGCCGGGAAAAGCTCGCTCAGGGTCTATGTCAGCGATGCCAGCGCCATCGGCACTGTGGCCCGCGTGCTGGAGGATGCAAAATCCGCCGCCCGCAACGCCAGCCGGGGCGAGGTGCTAATGTATCTGCAGGATCCCGGTCTTCCGGGCGATGTGGAAATGGATCTGGGGCAGATCTTTCCGATCAACCCGCAGATCAAGGGCGCGCTGAAGTCGCTGGAAGGTGTTCTGGACGTCGAGGAAATCTAACCCCAGACCCGGCGGGAAACCACCGCGCCGGGATGTGGGGAGGGAACCGTTAAAGCTTTAGATAAACGTCTTCTTCTTGCTGAACGTGTTTTTAGGATAACTGGCATAGTCAAAGGGAAACCTTTTGCACTAGGGCTGCTTCGTGTCATCGTTTTTCGCCAGATTGAAAGACTACTGGGTCTACCTGCTGATCTGTGCAGGGACGATGGTAACCTTTGTGATCAGCGTTGAAATCGATGCATTTGATTCCTTCTACGAGTATAGTCGCGCGCATGAGGACTGGGAGCTGGACGAGATCGCCATTCTGGTGCTCAACTTGGCCTTCGGGTCGTTTGTTGCGCTGATCGTAAGGTCCCGCCAGTTGGCCCGCGTTGCAGGGGAACGGGACCGGGCCGAGAAAGAGGCGCAGCAGTTCGCGTGGCATGATCCCCTGACGGGCCTGCCGAACCGGCGTGCGTTCGTCGATCACCTGGCTACGCTCGACAGCGCAGACGGGGCATCGGGCGGGGTTGTGCTGATGCTGGATCTTGATCGGTTCAAGGCGGTCAATGACATCCACGGACATGCCTATGGCGATCTGGTCCTGATGGAGTGTGCAGCGCGGCTGCGGGCAGAACTCACTGCGGATGATCTTGTTGCGCGTCTGGGCGGAGATGAATTTGCAATCGCGCTGGATCCAGAGACCACCGCGACGCGCGCTGAAAGCGTCGCCCGACGTTTGCTGACTGCGATTTCACAGCCGATTCTTGTGGATGGTATCCGGCTGTCCGTCGGCACAAGTGTCGGACTGGCCTTGCTGACACCCCGGCATAAGGCGTCAGACGCCCTGCAATACGCGGATCAGGCGCTCTATTCGGCCAAGAAAGGCGGCCGTGGGCAATTTGCCTGGTTCGACGCAGAGTTGGAACAGGAGGCCCGGGAGCGGCGCGCATTGGAGCTGGATCTGAAAGAGGCCGTAGCGAATGACGAAATCGCGCCCTTCTTTCAGCCCGTCTTTGACATTGCCACCGACAGGCTGCGCGGCTTTGAGGTGCTTGCGCGCTGGACCCACGCCACCCGCGGCGTGGTGCCGCCCGATCTGTTCATTGAAATCGCCGAGGATGTCGGGCTGATTGCCCCGCTGGGCTGGAGCGTCCTGCGCCAGGCCTGCCTTGTGGCGCGCAGCTGGGATCCGCGGGTGCGGCTGGCGGTGAATGTATCGCCGACCCAGTTCCGCGACGGTCATCTGGTCGAGCGGATGAAAGAGGTGTTCGAGGAAACGGGCTTTGATCCCCGTCGGTTGGAAATCGAGCTGACGGAAACCGCAATCATGTCGGATTTTGCCATGGCGCAATCCACCCTAAGACAGCTGCATGCACTGGGCGTCACAGTGGCGCTGGATGATTTCGGGGCGGGGTTCTCGTCGCTGTCAAACCTGCGGCAATTACCGTTCGACAGTATCAAGATCGATGGCAGCTTCATTTCCGACATCAAGGATCGGCCCGAAAACCAGCGAATCGTATCGGGGATCCTGGCCCTGGCGCATGGGCTGGATCTGGAGGTGACGGCGGAAGGAGTGGAAACCGATGCGGATTTCGACTTCTTGCAGTCGGTGAAATGCGAAATGGGGCAAGGGTATCATTTCGCCCGCCCCATGTCGGGGGAAGACGTGGCTTGGATGCTGGAAACAAAGTGGTCATCGCTGCGGCGCATGCGCTCCAACTCTGATCCGGAGCAGGACCGGTTCTCCAAGGCAGGTTAGCGCCGCGTGCCTGAAACGCCGCAGCGGCGGGGCGGAAACGGGTGACCGTGGTCGGGGAAGGGGCTTTCCAGCCTTGCCTGCAATCCTATAGCAGCTCAGTAATGCGGCGGCCGCTCATCTCCGAAAATCACCCCGCCGGTACCTTCCTGTGATCGGGTTGCCTCGCGTTCGAACAGCATCTGAACCCGGTGGGTTAGGCGATCCAGTTCGGTTTGCTGACGGGCAATCACATCGCTCAGCTCGTCAACGGTGCGGGTAAGATGCGCGATCTGTTCTTCCAGGTGCTGCATGATGTGTCTCCTTGGCTGCGCAACGTCATACGCGCGCCGGGCTTGCCGGTCCATGGGGGAAACGCCAACCTGCTACCACGGTGGGCCGACGGGAGACGGCCGACAGGCACAGGATCGACAGGGGGGATGCGCCATGACAATCAGCAGTGAAACACAGGATGGGGTCACTACCATCTCCATCTGCCGCCCCGAGGTGCGCAACGCGGTGGATCCGGATACGGCCCGCGCGCTGTTCGAGGCGTTTCTGGGGTTTGACGCAGATCCGGGCGCTCGGGTTGCTGTGCTGACCGGGCAGGGCGGTTATTTCTGCGCCGGGTTTGATCTGAAGTCCGCCGGATCGGGCGCTGCGGATGCCTGGATCGCCGGGCTGGATATTCCTGAAGGGTGGTCTGATCCCATGGTCGATCCACTGCCCGGACCGATGGGACCCTCGCGGCTGATGCTGCGCAAACCGGTGATCGCCGCCATCGAAGGCCCTGCCGTCGCCGGGGGGCTGGAACTTGCCGCCTGGTGCGATCTGCGCGTGATGGCTGACGACGCGACCGCAGGTGTATTCTGCCGCCGCTGGGGGGTGCCGCTGATCGATGGCGGCACGGTGCGCCTGCCGCGCATTCTGGGGCAGGGGCGCGCAAATGATCTGATCCTGACCGGACGCCCGGTGCAGGCATCGGAAGCCCTGTCGATGGGGCTGGCAAGTCGGGTCTGCGCCCCAGGGGCTGCGTTGGAGGAGGCTCAGGCGCTGGCGGCCGATCTGGTGCGCTATCCGCAGGCCTGCATGTTGGCCGATCATCTCTCCGCCCGCATGGCGCCAGCGGAACTGGCGGCGGCACTGAAACGCGAATGGCAATCGCGCGCAAGCTTCGTGGCCGAAGGGCGCGACGGCGCGGCGCGCTTTGCCGCAGGGAAGGGTCGTAGCGGGGACTTTGCCAATATCTGACGGGGCGGGGCCGGGCACGCACCTGCGGCGCAAAGGCCGCGACGTCACCTCAGCGCGTATCGTTACCTTGCCGTTGTTACATGCATCGGCTAGACCCCGCGGCACGTATCAGACCAACGACACCCGTGAGGAGGCCACAATGGCCAAAGTCAAGAAACAACCCCGCCCCAAGGCCATCACGCCCAAGGGTTTCCGCGATTATTTCGGCGCCGAGGTCACCCAGCGCACCGAGATGCTGCATGCGATCGCCGGGGTTTACCATCGATACGGGTTTGATGCGCTGGAATCCTCGGCCGTGGAAACGGTGGAGGCGCTGGGCAAGTTCCTGCCGGATGTGGACCGCCCGAACGAGGGTGTCTTTGCCTGGCAGGAAACCGACGAGAGCGGTCAGGGCGACTGGATGGCGCTGCGCTATGATCTGACGGCGCCGCTGGCGCGGGTTTATGCCCAGCACCGCAACGATCTGCCCACCCCCTATCGCCGCTACGCGATGGGGCCGGTCTGGCGCAACGAAAAACCGGGACCGGGCCGCTATCGCCAGTTCTACCAATGCGATGCCGATACCGTTGGTACCGCTTCGATGGCGGCGGACGCTGAAATCTGCGCCATGCTGTCTGACACGCTGGAAACCGTCGGCATTCCGCGTGGCGACTATCTGGTGCGAGTCAACAACCGCAAGGTTCTGAACGGTGTGCTTGAGGCCATGGGACTTGAGGAAGGCGCTGCCTCCCGCGATGACGTGCTGCGCACCATCGACAAGTTTGACAAGGTCGGCGAAGAGGGCGTGCGCCAGCTGCTGACCAAGGGACGGCTTGATGCCTCGGGCGCCTATATCGATGGCGTTGGCCTTAGCGAAGAACAGGCCGCACCGGTCCTGGCCTTCCTGACCTCCAAGGCTGCCGACACTGCTGGAACGCTGGAAAACCTGCGCGCTGCCGTGGGCGACAGCAAGATCGGCGCCGAAGGCATTGCCGAGCTGGAGCAGATTGGCGCGTTGCTGGCGGCGGGGGGCTATGGCCCCGACCGGATCGAGATCGACCCCTCGGTGGTGCGCGGTCTTGGCTATTATACCGGTCCGGTGTTCGAGGCCGAGCTGACCTTTGAAATCCTTGATGAAAAAGGACGCAAACGGCAGTTCGGCTCGGTTGCGGGCGGCGGTCGTTATGACGGGCTGGTGAAACGGTTCACCGGGCAGGAAGTGCCGGCCGTTGGGGTCTCCATCGGCGTTGACCGCTTGCTGGCGGCGCTGCGTGAAAAGGGACGTCTTGCCACCCAGCCGACCGGGCCCGTGGTGGTCACCGTGATGGACCGCGACCGCATGGCCGATTATCAGGCGATGGTAACCGAACTGCGCAACGCAGGCATCCGGGCCGAGGTCTATCTGGGCAATCCCAAGAATTTCGGCAACCAGCTGAAATATGCGGACAAACGCCATTCCCCCGTCGCCGTGATCGAAGGCGGCGACGAAAAGGAAAACGGTGTGGTGCAGATCAAGGACCTGATCCTTGGGGCAAAGATTGCCGAAAACGCCACGCTGGAAGAATGGAAAGAACGGCCCAGCCAGTTCGAAGTGCCGCGCGCGGATCTTGTCGCGAAGGTGCGCGAGATCCTCGAAAGTCAGGGATAGTCCGATGCCCACACGTTCAGACATATTGGCCCGCGCCGCACGGTTGCGGATGAATTTCGAGGCGGCCGGTGCCCAGGCAGTCGAGCCGCCGCTGTTGCAGCCTGCTGAAACGCTGCTGGATCTTTACGGCGAGGACATCCGCGCCCGCGCCTATATCACCTCGGATGCGCTGCGCGGCGAACAGATGCTGCGCCCCGATTTCACCGTGCCCGTCGTGCAGATGCATATGCGCCAAGGCGCCGATCCGGCCCGCTATACCTACTCGGGCGAGGTGTTTCGCCGTCAGGAACATGACCCGGACCGCGCCAATGAATATGTGCAGGTCGGCTATGAGGTCTTTGACCGCGCCGATCCCGCCGGGGCCGATGCCGAGGTTTTTGCCCTGATCGCCCTGCAGCTCCGGGGCCTGCCGCTGCGCGCCGCGACTGGCGATATCGGTATCCTGATGGCCGCGGTAGAGGGGCTCAACACCACCGACAAGCGTAAATCCGCGCTGATGCGGCATATCTGGCGGCCGCGCCGGTTCCGCAGCCTTCTGGAACGCTATGCCGGGCGGGGCACCGTGCCGGAAAGCCGTAAGAAGCTCTTGTCCACCGAAGGTTCCTTGAGCGGATCCGCCCCCGCGATTGGCAAGCGCCGCGCCGCCGAGGTTGACGCACGGGTTGAGCTGCTGCGCGCCGATGCCGCCATGCCGCCGATTTCCGAGCATGAGCTGTTGGCGTTGGAAGCGCTGATGGCCGTGCGCGAAACCATCCCCTATGCCATCGAGCAGATGCGCGATATCGCGGTGGATCTGCCACAGATCCTGCCCGCGCTGGACCGGCTGGAGGCGCGCAGCGCCGCGATGAAGGCGCGTGGCATCGATGTCGACAGTCTCGATTTCGAAGCCTCCTACGGGCGAACCTCGATGGAATATTACGACGGTTTCGTCTTTGGCTTTTATGCCGAAACCCAGCCCGGACTGCCGCCGGTTGCCAGTGGCGGACGCTATGATGCGCTGACCCGGCAGTTGGGGCAGGGTGATGAAATCCCGGCGGTTGGCGGGGTATTGCGCCCCGATCTGATGCTGATGCTCGAGGAGGTGCAGTCATGAGCCTGAAGCTTGGCGTGCCGTCCAAGGGGCGGCTGATGGAAAAGACCTTTGACTGGTTTGCGAAACGGGGCGTGACCCTATCGCGCACCGGGTCCGAGCGTGAATATGCCGGCGCCATCGAGGGCGTGCCGGGGATGGAACTGGTGCTGCTGTCCGCCGGGGAAATCCCGCGTGAACTGGCGGCGGGGCGGATTCACCTTGGGGTGACAGGCACCGATCTGGTGCAGGAAAAGCTACCGCGCTGGGAACAGCAGGTCGAAGAGCTGGAGCCACTGGGGTTCGGCTTTGCCGATCTGGTGCTGGCGGTGCCGCAGTTCTGGATCGACGTGGATACGCTGGATGATCTGGATGCGGTCGCGGCGGCCTTTCGCCAGACCCATGGCCACCGCCTGCGGATCGCAACGAAATACCACCGTCTGGTGCGGGAATTTCTGACCGAGGCTGGGGTGGCGGATTACCAGTTGGTCGACAGCCAGGGCGCCACCGAAGGCACGGTCAAGAACGAGACCGCGGAAATGGTCGCAGATATCACCTCGACCGGGGAAACCCTCAGGGCCAACCACCTGAAGCTGCTGAGCGACGGTCTGGTGCTGAAGTCTCAGGCGACTCTGTGGCGCAGCCGCGAGGCGAAATACTCCGCCGATGAAAAGGCCGCGCTGAATACCCTGCTGGACATGATTGGTTAAACTCTCACGTCGGCCCTTGGCTCCCGCGTTCGCGGGGGCCGGGGCAGGGCGCGTTACAGGACGCCGATCTCCGCCAGTGCCTGTGACAGTTCGGCGGGCAGGGGCTGTTCCTCTTCGCGCCCCTCTGGCAGGTCTGCGGGGCTGTCCTCGGGCTTCAGATAGCGCCAGCCCTGAAACGGACGTTTGGGCGCGGTGTTGGTGCGATGCAGATTACGGTCCAGCACGATAGCGCAGCGGCGGATACCGTCCTCGCCGGTGACTTCATCCAGCCGCAGAATGCGCTGGCGGCATTGGATCAGCCCCTTGATCACCCAGAAAACCGAGCCGCCATTCAGCAGTTCCGTCTCGCGTTTCGGCCACATGCGGGTCACGTGGCGGGGCAGGCCTTCGGGCAAAGTTTGGCGGTAATGCTCCTGCCAGGCCTGCAGGTTTTCAACACTTTCGGTCCCGACCGAGAGTTTGACCAGATTGATGTGCTTTTCCAAGGTCGTCCCCCAAGTGCCCAGTCACTGTGTCCGGGTTCTTTATCCTAGACCTTTTGCCGCGCGCAGCAAGCGACTGCAAATCGCTTTTGCGTGGGAGGCACTCGCGCCGTTGTCATGGTGCAGGTTCGGGCGGGACCGTCGAAAATTCTCCCGCAGTTATCCACAGGCTGCCCACAGATTCCTCCCTGCAGCTAACAGCATCTAGTGTCTATCTTGGGGGTGTGTGCCAATATATGGTGGGTCAAGGGCAAAATTCTATGTCGAAATCGTAAATTTGCGTTGAAGTGCGCAATTTTGCTGTAGAAGAATGTAGAAGAATAAGGACGGCGCCGACCTTCCATGTGAATTTGCCGTTCTCGAAAGGTCAGCGCCAAAGATGTCCGATCCCCTGAAGTGAGGAACCAGAATCTTGAGTTACCTTAAACGAACTTTACTGCGCTCGACCAGATCAAAGAATGCTGAGCTGAGAATCCGATCCCGTTTCAGTGAGGTTATAGTCCACGGCAGCCCGGACTTTGTTCGGTCCTCTATGACGGAATGGCAGATCTGGAGGCTGGTTCATCGGGCTGCCGGATTTGGCATGGCATTAATCTTGATCTGGTGCACAAGTGGCTGATGGACGGGATAAAAAGCCCCCTCAAACTATCCACAGGCTGTCCACAGATTTCTCCCCGGAAGTAACAGTATCTAGTGTTTTGTTTGGGGTGGGCGCCAATATATGGTAGGGTTGAGGGCAAAAATCTATGTCGAAATCGTAAATTTGCGTTGAGGCTTCTCCAAACCGTGTAGTATCGAGAGCGCCAAGCCGTAACGACCAGCCACGAGGGATTCGCTGTATGAGCCGCTTTGCCGCCCCCATTGCCGAGCAGATCTGGGACATGAAATACCGCTTCAAACAGGCGGATGGGACCCCGATTGACGTCACTGTCGAAGACAGCTGGCGCCGGATTGCACGCGATCTGGCACGGGCCGAGGACAAGCCCGATGTCTGGGAGGAAAAGTTCTTTGAGGCGCTGGAAGATTTCAAATATCTGCCCGCAGGCCGCATCACTGCAGGGGCGGGGACTGCGCGTCAGGTGACCCTGTTCAACTGTTTTGTCATGGGCACCGTGCCCGACAGTATGGCGGGTATCTTCGACATGCTGAAAGAGGCAGCCCTGACCATGCAGCAGGGCGGCGGCATTGGCTATGATTTCTCGACCATCCGCCCGCGGGGCGCCGACGTAAAAGGCGTGGCGGCAGATGCATCCGGCCCCCTGTCCTTTATGGATGTCTGGGACGCCATGTGCCGCACCATCATGTCCGCAGGCTCGCGCCGCGGCGCCATGATGGCGACCATGCGCTGCGATCACCCGGATATCGAGCAGTTCATCACCGCCAAATCCGACCCGGCGCGGCTGCGTATGTTCAACATGTCGGTTCTGGTCACTGATGATTTCATGGATGCGGTCAAGGCTGACGGCTCCTGGGATCTGGTCTTTGGCGACAAGGTCTACCACACGGTCGAGGCACGTGATCTGTGGAATAAGATCATGCAGGCCACCTATGACTATGCCGAACCGGGCGTGATCTTTATCGACCGGATCAACAAGGCCAACAACCTCTCCTACGTCGAGGAAATCTGCGCCACGAACCCCTGCGGCGAGCAGCCCCTGCCGCCCTATGGCGCCTGCCTTCTGGGCTCCGTCAACATGGCGCGGCTGGTGTCGAACCCGTTTGAAGCCAATGCCGAGCTGAATCTTGATGCGATGCAGGAACTCGTCGCCACCGCGGTGCGGATGATGGACAACGTGGTTGACGTCTCCAAATTCCCGCTGGACGCGCAGGCGGCTGAAGCCCAGAACAAGCGGCGGATCGGCCTTGGTGTCACCGGGCTGGCTGATGCGCTGCTGATGCTGGGCCTGCGCTATGGCTCGGACGAGGCGGCGCGTCAGACCGACGAATGGCTGCACCAGATCGCCCGCGCCGCCTATCTGGCCTCGGTGGATCTGGCCAAGGAAAAAGGCGCCTTCCCGCTGTTCGATGCAGAGAAATATCTGGCGTCGGGCAATATGATGAACATGGACGAGGACGTGCGCGACGCGATCCGCGAACACGGCATCCGCAATGCGCTGCTGACCTCGATCGCGCCCACCGGCACCATCTCCCTTTATGCGGGCAATGTGTCCTCGGGGATCGAGCCGGTCTTCGCCTATGCCTATACCCGCAAGGTGCTGCAAAAGGACGGCTCGCGCACCGAAGAGGAAGTGGTGGACTACGCGGTGAAGATGTACCGCGACAAGTTCGGCGCCGATGCGGAACTGCCCGACTATTTCGTCAACGCCCAGACCCTGGCGCCCGCGGATCACGTGAAGATGCAGGCGGCGGCGCAGAAGTGGATCGACTCATCGATCTCCAAGACCATTAACTGCCCGGAAGATATCTCGTTCGATGACTTCAAGGACGTCTACATGCAGGCCTGGGATCAGGGCTGCAAGGGCTGCACCACCTACCGCCCGAACGACGTTACAGGATCGGTGTTGTCGGTCAGCGAAAGCGCAGACACCGCGCCGGGTGAAACCGCGGATGCACCGCACGAGAGCGATACCGAAAACGGCGCCGAAGTGGTCTATATGTCCGAACCGCTGGACCGCCCGCAGTCGTTGGAAGGCCATACCTACAAACTGAAGTGGCCGGACAGCGAGCATGCGATCTACCTCACTATCAACGACATCATCATCAACGGCCACCGCCGCCCGTTCGAGGTCTTCATCAACTCCAAGAACATGGAGCACTACGCCTGGACGCTGGCGCTGACGCGGATGATCTCGGCCGTGTTCCGCCGTGGTGGCAACGTATCCTTCGTGGTGGAGGAACTGAAAGCCGTCTTTGACCCACGTGGGGGGGCCTGGGTGCAGGGCAAATATATCCCCTCGATCCTGGCGGCCATCGGCGGCGTGATCGAAACCCACATGGTAGCAACCGGGTTCCTCGAAGGGGAGGGCATGGGGCTGAAGTCGGATCCCAAGGCGGAAGTCGTCACTCTGAATACCCCGCGCGGCAAGGCCTGCCCAAGCTGCGGCCAGTTTGAAATGCAGATGGTCGAAGGCTGCATGACCTGCCGCAGCTGTGGCCATTCCAAATGCGGCTGAGCGTGGGGTAACCAAAAGTCATGTCGGGACCACTAATAAACTGCCATTGACGGGGGTTTTTTGCCATTCCCGCACGAGATAAATTGCCACCGGCTGCGTTGCAGTCGGTGGTTTTGTTTTTAAACAATGACTTAGGCGAGGCCCCCGATTTGCCTGCAGAAAGAGGCCTTACTCCCTTGAGCAACAAAGGCACCTGTTGACCGAGGCAACCGTATTGAGCAGGACTGAACTCAATACCTGGCCAGGTTCTTCCCCAAACTTCCCGACCGCACTTCCTTGCATTCGGGAACCAAACGGCGCGGTGCGTCGGGAAAGGACCAATGATGACTAAGATCAAATTCATTGAGGCGGAGTTTTATGATGCCAATGCAGACAAACGAGCAATTCGGCGGCGCCTGGAACGGTTCCTGAAAGTACGCCGCGCTCCAGGGCTCGGGGTCGCGCCGCCCGATCCGGATGTTCCGAGTGATCTCCTGCGTTGGGAGAGCGATTTGGCCTTTGTTGAAATCGGGCGCGAAGTTGAGGGGCGGATAGATCGCCGGGCTGGTAGGATGGTGGAAATGCGGGCCGCGCTCGCAGGCCTCTCTCATCTCAAGCACGATGACTTGAAGGCCCTGAAGGTTTTGCGCAACGGTGCGGAGCTGATCCAGATCCGGTCGGAGCAGCAGGCGGATGAAATCGCTGCCGGGATCCACGAAAACATGCCTTGGATGGCGCCCGCGACAGATTTTCTCTGGAAGTCGATGCGACGCTCAGTTCGCAATGGCGACGCGGGCTTCCGCCTTCCTCCGGTTCTCCTCGACGGACCGCCGGGGATCGGAAAAAGCATGTGGGCCCGTCAGTTGAGCACAAAACTTGGTGTGCCACGTTGTGGTGTGGAGGCGACGGCAGAGCAGGCGTCGTTTAGCATCGTGGGGGCGCAGCGCGGCTGGGCCAGCGCAATTCCGGGACGCCCATTGACGACAATCCTGAAGCATCTGATTGCGAACCCGGTGGTTGTTGTGGATGAAGTTGAAAAGGCCGGGGTTGCCAACTCGACCAAAGGGACCAGCTTTGGCCTGACCGAGGGGTTGTTATCCCTCTTGGAGCCATCTTCCGCGATCTCGTGGCAGTGCCCCTTTTACCAGGTGGGGTTCGACATGTCCTGGATTAGCTGGGTGCTGACCTCCAACACATTGGCGACTTTGCCTGCTCCATTGCTGAGCCGCCTGGAGGTTATGCGCCTGCCAGCGATTCCTGTTGCTGAGCTAACCGATTTTGCCCGACGGGAGGGCAGGAGGCGTGGACTAACGCAATCTTCGGTCGAGGCCGTCGTCGAGGCGTTGGACATTGCTGGGCGAGGCGCGGAGCTGAATCTGAGGCATGTGACCCGAATGCTGACACGGGGTGAAGCGATGGAGGTGGTTGGAATTCGTCATTGAGCACACAGTTCTGCGCCCACTTCATCCACAGAAAAGGAGCCGCATATCCCAAGCTCGCGCGGATCGATCCAGGTTTCCTGGCATGGTATCTTTTCTTTGATCTCCTGACTTTGGATGCATTGAAGGTCACCGAAGAAACCTACGACTTCCTGACCGAGATCATGAACAGGGCGGTTGGCGAGTAACCCACACCCGGATCCGCGATCCTTTTTATAGAACGTACATATTTACAGGGGCATTGATGAAATCGTCCCCACCTTGGAACCAAGTGAGATGAGGTAACACAAAGACCATGTCGAGACAGAGCAAGCTTTTATCACGCATCCTCCGGCATGAACCTGACCTGGTCGGGCTGACACTTGGCAGGGGCGGCTGGATCCAGGTGGATGACCTGCTGCGCGCCATGAAAAAGGCAGGACATCGGATCACGCGCGACGCTCTCCGCCAGATCGTAGCGGAAAATGACAAGCAACGCTTCACGCTCTCCGACGACGGGCGGCGCATCCGGGCGACGCAAGGTCACAGTATTCCGGTGGACCTGGAACTGTCTCCCTCCGAGCCCCCGACCGAACTGTTCCACGGTACCGCAAGCGCAAACCTCGATGCGATCTTTGCATCGGGCCTCATCCCTGGCCGCCGACAGCACGTCCACCTGTCGCCGGATCAGGGCACCGCGTTGAAGGTCGGCACGCGTCACGGCCGCCCGGTCGTCCTGCGGGTCAACACTGCGGCCATGCACGCAGATGGCCTCATCTTCTGGAGAGCGGATAACGGCGTTTGGCTTACCCCTTCCGTTCCATCTAAATACTTGGGCTTCTGAGCTCTTGATTACTCTCAGAGCCGTTGATCCAGACCACTATCCTGGGCGAAATTGGCAGCCTACATTGGTGGACAGCGCGGTTAGGCTGCGCCTACAGCCGCCTGGCATGACCGGTCGGCTAGGCGCAGGAAGTAGACCTGGTGTTTGGAGTATAGAACGCCGCCCAGTCCGGTGCATAACAGCCCTTCGTGTGAGACACAGCGTGAGGCTGCAGCCAGCCCAATTAAGACATTCGTGCAAGGCACAACGTTGCCCCTGCTGCAAGCGTGAGCAAAAATGACGATTTTCCCGAAAGCAGCCCCCTTCAGTAGGGAACCTCGATCCTGCCAGATGCTGCAGCTTGCACGACAGCGGCATTTCGCCCGATCAAACAACCTCTGCGCTCGTTTCTGACGTCAGTCCCCTGACATTATGGCGCTCCTACCCGCCTCTTGATCTCCTCGGTTACACCATTCGAAATTATTGCCGAGAATAGAGCAACACCTGGTGGGTTCAGTGTATCGCTACTGTAGTGAAGTACCTGTGGAAGCCCCCACAGCCGATCCTGGTACCAATGCAAAACATGACAACTGGCAAAAGTACCACCGGACAGCAAGAAATCTTTGCCTTCAAGCGGCGAAAAATCTGGTACGCCCTCTATCTCCACATACAAGTTAGAAGGTCGGAAAGAAATCGTCTCTGAACTTCCATTAGCTAATAAAATATCTTTGTCTTGTTCGAAAGTTAATGTGGACTTTGCTGTGAACGGGCCGATGACTTGGGCGGAGGTCGACCCATCATAAAACATTATATCACTAGCGGAGTATTGCTGGTTTGAGCTGCACTTGTAACCTATTATCAAAGTTGGAGAAAACCCATCATTATAAATACTCACCTCCACACTGAGCGCAGTGATGTCGATCTCATAACGTCCATGTGCATCATAGGGGATATCCGATATGTCGGGTTGCCAACTTGCTGCACCAAATAATGGCGGATTTTCAAAAAAGTAGTAACCGAGATACTTGTCGATGCTAGTCACGTAGTTTCCGGCCAATGTTACTGAGAGGGCTATAGTGGCTACGATCAGTGAGGCGGGACCGGAGCTTGAATTTAGAAACCTAATCCAGCGTTTCTGGCTTTTTTGGCAAAGGGGACAAACAGTCGCCATTTTGAAAATATCAGATCCGCATACCGCGCAAGGTTTGCACAAAATATCAGACCTAGCCGTTGGCGAGGTTTCGCCTTTGGAAGGGCTGATGGGTGGTTTTTCAACTTCTTTACTCATGATGCATAAGGCCCTTAAACCGGATGAAGAAAGTGTGCTTTAATATTTGGCGCCACTCCATCTCCTTCTTGCAAAAGGCACAAAAAGCAGCGGTCTATGGGACATAGTCAAGCGTCCGCTCTGCCCTCACCATTCACCTTCGATGGCAGTTGATAGTTGCACTTGCGGCGAAAGTCGGATTTTCCGATCCCCATGCAGCATAGGACTTCCGTCATGGTCCCAAAACCCACGATTTTGCAATTGGTGCTTCTTGCGCCTAGCATACACAGCCGCCCGGACCCGCGTCCTTCGAAACCTGATCGATCGCTCCCAGCCCATTCGTGACATGAGCGATCCGCGCACCGGGTAGACTGCAGATCTTCGCCGCGCACAGCATGAATGTCCAGAATGCGCAGGGGCGGACGGACGAATCGCCGTCCCTTGTCGACGCGACGCGCAGGAAGCGGACATGCCTAAATTCAAGGGAACTGATCCACCTATGCCCACGAGTCCGTGCCCAATGCGATCACGCGTCTGCGGCCCAGCGAGGCTGTCTTGCGCCGCCTGGTGGTCGGTAAGCTGAAGGAACTCGGAGTGAAATAGGGCTATTGACATCAGAGCCCCGCCATTTGGCGGGGCTTTTGATTAAGGTGGCCGAAGCACATCTCCGAAGTCTGCAGTTCGGAGCCTAACCCTGTTCAAACTGCGCCGTTCAATGAGCCGTTTTTGCGATAGTGCATTATGTCAACCCGACAAATTTCAGAGACGATTTCCGGGTGTAAATTGTGGCGGTGGGCTATTTCTTCCGTGCCGAGACCTTGTGCTATATGCCCCTCTACAGTTTTGTGGGGCAGGATCACTTCGGCGGCAGCAATAATACCAGCGTCATCCGCTGCTACATTGAGAGTGTAGCGGCCAGCTCTCTTCACAAGAGCATTGAGCAAGGAACCAGCATCCTCTGGGGTCGAGCAATACCCATCCATAGGAGTAAAGCAGTGCATCATTTCTTTGATAATGATGAAATCGCGCCAGTGATTTTCTAGTTCATCGTGGACGTAGACTGCTGCCACCTCGGGTTCGGGGGTTCCCGGCAACACAAGTCGGGCGAACATCCCGTCAACCGGTCTGGGCAGTCTCTCAATATGTACGTCGATCTGATCAATGCTCGTATGGTCTGATGCGAGAACGGCGTTCCACACTTCCGCGACGGTCATAGCGCTACCAATAGCGCGACCGGTTTTGTTGTGACGCAACTGGTGAAGGTGTTGGGCTAGATACGTAATTTTCAAAAAACGAGGCCTCCGGCTTGGCACCGGAGGCCCTTGTTGATTGTGTGGACACTGCACGGCGTCCAGACTGATTACATCAGAGCTTCCGCTCCCGCAAGAGGCGAGGCGTTTTTGACAACTTCAGCCAGTTTGATGTCAATGCTGGTTACAGCTTGGTCGGCTGCTTCAACAGGATTGACAATAAATTTTACGTCGCGCACCTCGGCTTCGGGGTACTTTTCGCGAAGCGCGACGAACAGCTTTTGCATTTTTCGCACCTCCTTGTGCTTCGCTTGTCCGACTCGACATGGGCGAGTCAATGATAACTTTCCAGCCGCTTACGTCATGATTATGACGTTTGCAAGATAACATTTTGTTAAATTCGGCTTGCAGAGCGTTCTGTCGCACTCCTTGAGAAAAAGTGTAGCTGAGCCACTTCGGTATCGCCAGAAGAATTTTTTTCCTTATGGTCCAGGCGCTTGATAGGCGTACTGTTCGTGCGGTGCATGCTCGATCATGTTGCGCTAGCAAAATCACGACTCTGTTTTACAGTCGTGTGTAGTGGAGTAGGTGCTTTTCGTCGGTCCCTACTGGGTTCTTTCATTGGAGAGAACGATGTGAGTTTGACGACGATCCAGGTGTCCAGATTGCCAGATGGTCAGGTGAGCGTCAGTAAGGGCTTTTGGAGTGATGTGTTCCCTGAGGAGCGGCGTGAACTGCGGGCGGCTTGGTGCGAGAGTATCCACGCCTGCTGGTGCGGGAGCTTGCTATTAGCTCGTCTGCCTAGCCAAGATACGACTACAACCATTTGGAGAGAATCATGTCCGATACAGCTAAATTTGTTTCAACCAATGAAGGTCGTCACCGCGTTGCCTATGAGATGGCTCTGGGCATGTGGACGGAAACCAATGCTGGTAGACGCCCCTCTGTAGAAGACAGCGAGAAGTTTCTTGAGCTAGTGGAGCGTTGTACCAATGCACTGGCCTATGGAATGGGGTGATTTGCGGCCTCGTCAGGAAAAGTAGAGAAAGCCCCATAAAACGCGGGGGTTCTTGGTATATCGGAGACTTTTCAGGCGGCAGCTGCCGTGACTTCCAGCTGCATTCCAAGCCCTTAAAATGCTGTTTCGACCTGTGCCAGCTTGCTTTCGTGGTTCGGGTCAAACATCCTGTCAGCCTTGGTCTTGGGCCACCCGGCGACCTGTTGCAGATTCGCGCGGGTCATGCCTGCAGCTGTCAGTTCCCTGTAGAGCTGAAGCTTGATGCTGAGTGCCAGGGGAACGGCAGAGCCATGATTGACGGATAGGTAGGGAAACTCCTGAAAGCCATTCATCCGCGCTGCGATAGCTTGCAGCACCGCTTTCCGGCCATGCTCCCTTGCTTCCTCCTTGGTGTCGCGAAAGGAGGTTGCTTCCGGGAGGGCCGGGCAGGTCACCAGAAAGGGGTCGTTATCGTCAGGGGGGGCGTTAAATCGGGTAAGACATGGCGGGTTCCTTTGTGGGTAATCCCGGCCTTATTCAAGACTGAGGCCTGGAGTATTCTGTTCAGGAGACCTGTTTTAAGCCCTTTTCTCTAGCCAAGCATTGGTGACTGAGAGGTCTTGTCGCCTAGCTTGACCGTCCTATGTCCACCTCCGCCTTTGTGGTTTTCTGAGGTGCGTCCATGCCGCTTGAATGGATCCTTGAAATTTCATGCTGTTCACTGGTTTGTATTATACTTAAACGCGCAATTGGCGTGTGGTAGGCGGTAGTGCTTTTTGGTTTACGTGAGGCTGTTACGTAAATGTGCCTGCCCAACTGCTCAAGGATATCGGTGTTCATCCAGGATGAGGTATTATTCTTTTTGGAAATCCGGATCCGGATGTACTGTTTCAATTTTGTTTGTGAGGGTTGCATTGGAAATCGTATGGATTGCAATTCACCTTTTGGTTTCCGTTTTTCAATAGAGAGTTTGCGTTCCCTGTGGTAAGGTTCACGCATTCAATACAAAGTCCTGGGGGATGAGATGCCCGACGCAACGTCGATCCGAAAGGCAATGATCATTATTGCCGTCTCTGACTACGTGGGCGCCTACGCGCAACTGCCTGGCACGTTAACCAGTGCTGCGAGGCTGGCTACTTGGGCCAGGGACCCTGCGCCGGGCAGAGACTACAAGGTACTCGAGATCACCGATGCAGCCAATAAGCCTGTCACGGTTGACCGGTTACGCAAGGAGATCGAGGCCTTGCTGTCGACCACAATCATCGACCGGCTGGTGGTCTATTTCGCCGGTCATGGCCTTGTGCGCTCGGCCACCGACCAGTTTTGGCTTCTGACCAATGCTGCACATGATCGGCGAGAGGGTGTTGATTTGATGCCTTTCATCGACGGGTTGAAGCGCTACAGCATCGGTGCTTCCAATCGGCATCTTAACAAGGGGCAGCTTTGCATCATCGCGGATGCCTGTCGCGATACCAGCCGTGAGGCAATCAACTTCACCGGCGATCCGATCCTAACTTCTGCTGCGCAGGCTAGCCCGATGGACATGGATATGTTCTTGGCCACGACACTGGGCGATTTTGCCTATCAGCCCGCTGCAGTCGCGGGCGCACGCGCTTCGTGTCTGTTTTCCGATGTTCTGTGCGAGGCGCTTGAAGGCAGCGTGCCAAGCGTGATCGACCCTGATCACAATTTCGGCGCGGTCATCGATAACCAGAAATTGGCGACCTATCTCGACGATGAAGTCCCGAAAAGGGCGAAGAAATACAATGAAAAGATGACGCCTGACACAATCAGCGGTCTGCGGCGCGACTTCAACTTCTACGACGTAGCCCCCCAGCCGCGCCTGGAAGTTCCGACAGCGGCTGCGCGTTACGCTACCGTCGTTGCGAACTCCACCATAGAGCCGCTCAACCCAGTGGCTGGCGATCGCATCGCCCGCGACGTTTCCGCTCTTGGCCTCGCACCCGCCGAAATGCGGTCGAGTGGCTTTGGCCATGTCATCGCCCGTAGTGCCGATCTTATGGACAAGCTGGATGTTGGTCGGCGCCGCGATGGCGCGGTCGTCTCCGAATTCGACGAACGGGTCGCTCTTCCGGAAACGGTCACGAGAAATCTTTCAGTTTATGGGAGCCGCTGGAGTTTCCTGCCCGAAAACGCCCACCCAGCACCGCAGCTTTTCGTTAGGCAGCGCCATTTCTGGACGCTCGCCCCGGTCTATCCACACAGTGTGACGGTGCTGCAGCCGTCAAACCCCGGCGATGTTCTGGTCAAGACACGTGGCGAGGACCCTGGGACGGAATGGGACACCGCGCTCAATTCCTCCGTCGCTAATAGCCGATGGGAAAATCGCCGTATGGAAGACGCGATCCGAGCCGCGGATCAGCTGCGCTTTGGCAAGGAGCGCCAGCCGTTGCATGCCGATCAAGCTGGGTATATCTATCATATGATTGGTGACACCGATAACGTCGTCCGCACTGCGCACTACATGGCCCAGGTCGGTTTCCTAAGCTGCGATCTAGCATGTCTTGCGGCGACGGAACTTCGGTGGTCACAGGGCCCAAACGGCTGGGAGATATATGCCGACTTGCCAGCGGTGGAGCCCGATGATGACCCTCTGCGCCCCGATTTTGCGAATACAGCGATGAACCCTTGGCGCAACGTGCCTGTGAACACGCTTTTCCCAGTTTTCCGGCAGGGCTGGCGCCGGATGGCCGAACTTCCCTACAGCAGCATGCCGAAGGTCTTGCGAGAACTGTCGCATATGACAGAGGGCTACGCCGCCGTTGTCTTGCCCGACAGCGCTATGCCCATCATTCAAGAGCACTTCTCGTATGTGATTCGTGATTTGTCCCGATAGGAGATTTAATCCATGCGACGTTTGGTTTTCGTCCACGGCATCAACAATGAAAGCCGTACCCGCGAAGACATCGCCAAGTTGTGGTGCGACGCACTGCGACAATCAATCGGGTCGCGCGCTGATCCATGGTGGGGTGAAGTGGAAGTGCGTACCGCTTACTATGCGACGACACTGGCGCGGGAAACGAGTGACTGGGACAAGGTGGAGACCACCGGCACCCGGATGAGTGCTGCCTCTCCCAACACCGATTACGCGGATCAGGACGTTGCGGCTCTCTACCTTGCGCTGCAGCGGGCTTACGGCATAGACGATGATCGTGTGGCACAGGAACTTGACCCCGGCGACGAGCGCGCAGCGGCGACGCGCATGGCTGCAGGCATCCACAAGGAATGGCTCAAAGCCATCGCCCGCACACTGGAAAAGGTCATCCCCTCGGCGGCTGACGGACTGGCTCGCAAGTTCCTTGCGCAAGCCGCAGCCTATCTCAACAAGCCAGGGGTTTTCGATCAGATCAACGAAATGGTGAATGAACAGGTTTTCAGCGATCTGGATCCGCTGGACCGGACCGTTGTCGTCGGCCATTCTCTCGGCACCGTCGTCAGCTATGTGCTGCTGCGCAGGATGGTGCGGGATGACAAGCTGCCGGTTTTCGTCACGCTTGGCTCACCGCTCGGCATCGATATCGTGCGCAATCGCGTGGGTCATCCCCGGATCACGCCTCCCGTGGCCGCGCGATGGGTCAATGGCGCCGATCCGGAGGATTTTGTGGCACTTCAGCCCAGTCTTGATCAGGTCAGTTTCGGCCCGGCGGAGATCGTCAATTTTCCAAATCTCGACAACGGGCACGAGGATGCCCATTCGATCGAGCGATACCTCGCGCATCCTGAGATCGCAGAAGTGATCTACGCGGGTCTGAAGTGACTTGACAGGAAAAGTTCCGATTCCTGGTGGGATTTGATGAGCCGCTAGCTCAGCTCAGGCGGCAGTCACTTAATTCCTAGCCTGCCCAGCTCGGCGATCTTCGAGAGACCGTAGAAATTTGACGAGTAGCTCCATCTGCTCTCGGGTTACTACCTTCTTGCTTGAAAGAATTGGCGAAATTGACGCGATCTCAGCGGGCTCCATGAGGTGCGCGCCAGTTTCTGCGTATTCTCGTGAATATCGATATGGATTAAGGTGCTGAGTGACTACGTCGATGAGGCTATTGGATTGCCCATTGTGAAAGTATGGAGCAGTCAATGTGATGTTTCGCAACGGAGGCGTGCGGAAGAGAAAGCGATCTTTTGGGAAACCCGTAGCATAATACCGTCCCAGATCTTTGTGCTCTCGCGGGTCTGGGACACCCACAGAATGGAAGCCAAAATCACTGAAAAGGTTCCCGCTATGACAGACGGAGCACCTTCCCACTCCGAAAAAGACAAGAGCGCCGCGCTTCTGCTCTTTCGTCAAAGCTTCAAGGTCTCCGGTGAGGTACATGTCCCACGGTGTTTCCCGGGTTTGAAACTCGATTTCAATATAGTGTGCCAGCGCGTTTCCTATATGGGCTGGGCTGATCTGCTCGGCACGGGTCAAGCCGTAGCTTGTCTGGAATAGCTCCTGGTAGCCAGTGTTTTCACCCGACATCTCTGCTTCACCGGTGAAGAGCAACTGGCTAAGGCGCGCCAAGACGTCTTCAGGTTCCAATGGGGCGATGCCACCAGGTGCTATCGCGTTTTGAGGCCCCGGTTTCCCCAGCATTTCAACCGGGCTGAACACCGGGCGGATTGATTGAAGCGCCATCAGGTTTTCGAAGCCGGATGTGTCAAGTCCTTCGGGAGACGAGAGGCCTCCAAGGCTTGCTGCAACCTCCACCTCCAGGCGTCCGTCCCATAGCATCGCAGAAACGTCATTATGGTCGCGGTTCCATAAATCCGGTACATTGCGGGCTGGTATTTCTGGCACCAGTTCTGGCGCCACCTCGAGCCGCGGTTCAAGATCATCCGCGTTAGAAGTGGCATTCTGCAGGTTGTGGCATGTCGCACAGGTCCGATCGCCGTAGCCACTCAACCGCGGATCATGGAAGAGCTTCTCGCCAAGCAGAAACTTTGGATCTCGCAGGTATTCTTTCAGGGGTAGTGGGGTGAGGTCCAGTCTCTCGATCGCGATGCGCAGTCGAGCATCGAGCTCAGCCTCTGTGGCACCACCCTCTCTCAGATCGGGATAGGCTGGGTCAGCGGTGGCAGAGAGGTGCAACGCTGCGAGAGCGTGCTTAGATACGTCCTGAGCAAGCAGGTGCTCTCTTAGCCGCGCGTAGCTCTTGCAAGGGAGCCGCGCTATGTCCAGAGCCTGGTCCAGGCGAGCCATCTCGGCCGAAGAGATGCGTTCGCGGGTGGCGCCATCCATGTCAGCGGCGCGCACGGCCTGATCGCAGGCCGCAGCGAGGTGTCGGAACTCTACCTCACTGAGATGAAGCTGGAGGCGAGGATGGAACTGCGCCAAGTAAAGGTGGATCGCCAATGAAAAGCATATTCCGACTACCGACAGGCGAAACAAGATGCTGAGTACAGATGTGGCTGATATCGGCCTCAACGTTCGGACTCGGGGTCGAAATCCAGCGCCGAGAGGAAGTCGACAATGTCTGAGATCTCCTGCGTACTGAGTTCGACCGAGTACACTGGTTCCTGCGACCAGCGCGCAATCCTCTGGTAGACTTCCGCGCGATCCAAGGGGGAAAGGGCGCTGGTGTCAATTTCTGCCAGCGGGTCCACATGTGTGCGGATTGCCTTAGCCAGATCAGGTTCTGCCCCGGAGTGGGAATAGGGAGCTGTCTTCGTCACATTGAATAGAGGAGGGGTCCTGAAGGTGTAAAGGTCACGGGGATCCTGGGTGAAGTTGTACCGCCCGTAATCAATACCGAAGCCGTTGAAGCCGAAACCGAACTGGGGGAAGGGGACCGCATGAAAATCGAGATCCGAAAAGTAGGGTCCAGAATGACACGCCGCGCATTGGCCGCGTCCATAAAAAATCAAACCACCTGCCAACTCGGATTCACTTAGATCCTCGCCATCGAAAACAAACCTGTGCAGTTTAGTGTCGCGAAGCCGAAACTCCATCCGGATGAAGGCTGCGAGCGCTTCAGCAACCTGCAGATAGTCCAGTTCTGCAATGTTGATATCGAAGGCATCCGCCATTGGTTTTGCGATCTCGGGGGTGGCCCGGATACGTCTGGCGATCTCCTGGTGAACTTGTTGGGCTGCATCGACGTCGCCTTGGCGCAGCCATTCCGTAGCATCGCTCTCACCGATCATTTCACGAAATTCGACTGTAGGTAGATGTGCAGCCACGACGAGCGGGTCATCTGAAGGGACGAGCGCGCCGAACTGGCTTTGCACCGAGCCGGAGCTGCCATCGACCCGGCCATCCCAGAAGAAAACATCGAAACCTGCGCCTCCTCGTCCCCAGAGTGCTAGGGCATTGCGAGAAAGCAGCCCCGCCGGGCTTTTCATCCTCTCGACGCCGACCCCGACGCCGCCCGCCCCGTGACCGAGCGGCAGTCCGTCCGCAGACCCGAACTCATCCAGATGGCAACTTCGACAGGAGACATTTCGCGTGAGCGAAAGCAGCTCGCTCTCAAAAAGGCGTTCGCCGACAGCGGCCTTGGCGGGATTGAATTCCGGCCAGAGCGCTTCAGACCGGCTCAGACCGTTGTCGAGTGCAGCCTGCCGTAGCACTGCCTCTCGCATGGTCTCCGCAGCGGCGGGGACAGAAAGGGTCAGCACGAGAGTGCATACAAGTTTAGTAACGAATTTCATGGATCTCGATCACGTCTTGCAAATCGATGGCTTTCGCTTCGATGGCTTTTAGCGCCATGAAGCCCAAGGCGTTCTCATCAAGGCCGAACAGCTGCAATCGCTTTCGGAGCAGATCGTAGTCCTGGCAGTCGATAAGACCAATCTCACTCGCCTCAAGCGCACGGACCGTTTCTTCGGAAGGCGCAGCTTCGACCTTTTGCTTGGCAATGAGATGGGCTCGCATGGAACGATCACATCTGTAGGTGACCTCTTGATAAGAGGTTTGCGCCACCGAGATCACCGCCCATTTCCATGCCGGTGGAGCGATTTGACCGACAAGTACGCCAGCTACAAAGATCAAGGCGCGACCGGCCCATTTATTTCGCGACGATATTGAGCGCATCTAAGACCTCCGGGGTGATCGTTCCAGTAATACGCAAGCTCCAGTCTTTTTGGAATTTGCTGATCGCGGATCTGGTGCCGGTGCCGACGATGCCGTCTATCGGGCCGGTGTAGTATCCGTAGGTATAGAGTGCCGTTTGGACGCGCTTTACGATGTCGATGAAAGCGGAGCTATTGCCTGGCAGTGGCTTTGGTGCCTGAGAAGCCCGTGGCATCACCGATGCGGGAGGGGTGCTGTTGCTTGACGGTGCGGTAGAACGGCTTGTCCCAGCCCCTGAATACCCACCACCCGACGAGGAACGGTGACTGCCGTGAGAGCCATGTGACCCATGGCTCGAGTGGGACCGATGACCTGCAAGTGTGTACTTGTGCTCACCTCGTAGCACTCGGAACAGTGATGTGGGGTTATCAGTATCCACATCGAACCCTGATGTTGCCACGGCCGCCTGGGTGGCCTGAGGCAGATAACCGGCAGCAGCGAGAGTGATGGCAAAGGTTCCAAATTTTTTCATTGGGGACGTATCTCCGTAAATCCACTATCTTCGCGATACCATTCGAAGAAACCGGTACAATCAGAGCGGAGCTGGCACTCTGCGCAAGCGGGAAGGTATTTTTGTTTCCAATCCGAAATCGAACGGGCTGCATATCGTCGGTATGCCGGAGGCACGGTGCAGAGCGGAAAATTGTAAAGGGTCACATCTTGATTGCGAGCCTGTATTAGGTCGATGGCGGTGCCAAGCTCATTGAAATCTGCGCTACTGTCGAAGAAACAACGGTCCCAGTTCATGCGCCCGTAGCCGATGCGCTCCATCTGCATAATCGCCCATGTGGTCGCGAAGGGAATATGTCGAGATATGAAGTCGGCAAGCCCGGCCAGTCCTGCAACGTTCTGTGTCATCACCACCGTTCGCAGCTCTATAGCCGCCCCAGCTAGCCCCATCAGCGAAAGGCTGTTGGACAGTTTATCAAAAGCGCCAGACTTACCCACGAGGTCATCATGAACCGAGGGAATTTCAGAATAGATCGGGATTCCCCAAAGCAGTTTACTTCGGTGCGCGCGCAGCCATGGCAGGTCATCGCGCTCAAAATGCTGCCCATTGGTGAGAATGTGGAAAGTCAGATCGTCTCTGTCGGTAAGGGACGTTTCGATGAATTCAAAAAGCTGCTTCTTGTGCAGCAGGGGCTCGCCACCTGACAGGCCAATACGAGCCCCGAGGGGGGCAAGTCTAGCGGCAGCCAGAAAATGGGCGAACATGTCCTCATGGTGGGGCTTAGGAGGCTGCGAGCACATGACGCAGAGCTGATCGCATTGCTCGGTGATTAGGAAGGTATTGTGCTGCGAGGCTGCTCGGATCAGCCTGTGGGCGATTTGCCGACGAGGATCAACAAGCAGAACGTCTCCGGCAACGTCTGCAGGTGCAACGTTGTGGAGATGAAAATCGCCACAAACCGATTGAAATCCAAGGAGGTTCGGCTCTTCCATGATCAGCTGAGCGTCTGAGGTGTCTTGCGACACTTCGTTGGCGATTCTCACGACAAAGGGCGCAAGCGATGGGTCACATTCAGATTTGAGGCGTAGAGAGATCATGGGGCCACCGGCTTTAGAGCGTCAGGAAGCGTTTCAAGGCCGAGCCACTTCGAAAGGGTATGCTGGACTGCCGGATCATCGCTGTAGAGAAGGTCGAACGCGAGATCAAAGACACCGAGATGCCGCTGGCAAAACCAACTGTCTCCTCGGGGTAAGTCTATCCTGCCACTGCGTGAAAGATCGTCGATTGGGTCGGTCCCGCAGAATGGCTGATAAGGACAGTGAATGCAGTCGGGATCAAAGTTGTTGATGTGCCCTGGTGCTAGCAGCGAGAGTTTGTCTTGGTCCAGCCCCTCCGCGACACTGCCGATCGACAGGTCCACCTGCTTGATGCGCGCCAGCATGCGGGCTTCATCGCTGGGGTAGATCAGCCCGTTGAAGTCGACCACGGCATTTGCGCCGCTCGGGATGTTGGGGTTTCTCAGGTCAGTATGGTTGTCGGCACCTGGTCCAAGGACGCGACGCAGGCAATGCGTGAGATAAAACTCTTCCATCACCCTGCCTGTGCGAGCGGTATGGGCGATGAGCGCGTCGATGAAGTCACGGTAATAGGTTGACCAGCTTTCAGACGCCCGTGCTGCCGGGTGGATCTTGCGGGCGAAACCTTGGTAGTTAACCGGCCGCAGGTAAAGTGACTTGAAGCCAAACTGCTCGTAACTCGCAATGAGTTCTTCCGCCGCAGGGGGATCCGTAATGTCGATTGTTGGCAGGGCCGAAACTCTTTCGGACCCGACCAGATCAATCACCCTGGCGAGATTGCGATGAAACTCCTGGGTTAGTTCGGGGTTTGCTGTCCGGTTGCGGGTATGAACATGGTGAGGGCCGTCGAGAGACGTGCTGATGAATACGTCGTCGCTCTTTATGAAGTCGGCGATATCGTCATTCAGAGTCTGCAAATTGGTGCAGACCACGAAGCGCGCACTGCGGAAGCGCTGCCGAGCGAACTCGGAAACTGCTTTCAAGTGATCGATACGCAGGAATGGCTCTCCTCCCTGGAACTCAATCTGGATCTCATCGCCCGGAAGCTGGTCGAGGAAGCCGAGGGTTTGTTCAAGTGTCTCGTCGCTCCAGTCGAAGCCCTTGGAGGCAAGGGGGGCACGGGACACTTGGCAATACGAGCATTTCAGATCGCACCGCAGAGTTGGAATGAGTATGACGTAGGCAGGTCCACCCCCAACATATTGGCGTTGCGCCCATCTGCTCATAAAGGCTGTGTGTGAAAGGTCGCCTTCTGTTCGAAAGGTATGTCCTTTCTCCCTAAGGAATGCGGTATCCGCTCGCGAAAGCTGTCCAACAGCATAACGTTCAACGAAATCTTGATGCGCTATAAAATAGCTGCCCGAGTCATCCGCCATTATCACACGTCGGTCAGAAAGCTCTCGAAACTTCAGAGGCCAAGTATGCATCAGACTGCAAGCATTTGATATAGGCAGCGCCGCATAGGCAGTGTCTGTTGGAAAATGCTCTCGCGGTAGACCTGATAAGCGATCTCGCGCTCAAGTTTTGCCTGATCCGTCGTTTCGGGGCCGCGAAACGTGACCCCGGTCTCTGTTCTTTCAATTGTCAGGTCTGGAAAAATGTACTTCAGGCGTAGGATTGCGGCTGGAATATATCCATGAAGCTCGTGCGGAATTGAAACATTCGAATGTATTTCGGACGACATAAGTGGCACCTTGTCAAATTTGAACGCAGGGCGCTGACCCAACCTGGTTCCTTTCTGCCCAAATACTCGGTCTCACTTCAAGCTCTTTACCTCCCAGGATTGTCGAAAGATGTCGTTGGCTTCTTTTTGGTTGCGGGCTCACTGCATTATTATCCAAGGGTGGCTCTGTTGCACATATCCTCTGAGGGATTCATCTCGCGCTTCCAGCGCGGTAGCTGGGATGCATGAGCAGACCCACACCTCCGACCTACAGGACCAAGAACTGGCCAGACCACAATGAAGCGCTCAAGCGCCGTGGCTCGCTTACGATCTGGTTCGACCCCGAGATGAACTGGGATGCCGCGCCGACAGGCAGGCGTGGCCGCCAGCAGACCTACAGCGATGTCGCTCGGTCGACGCCCCGAATGTGACTGCACTTTGCCTAGCTTGCAGCAAGAACAATCCGCCTACAGTTTTTCGTGAAAGTCGCTCCAGTGTCGGCAAAGTCCCCATTACTTGCGGCCTGAGTGGCCAATACAAGGCTAATCAATGTCTGTTTTTTGGTATCCCGACTGCAAGCATGCTAACAAACTTGTCAGTATCGGCAAGCTAAACGTATAGGGAGATTTTGAATGGCTGCAACCGGCCCAATACGCTATTCGGATGCTCCGGGTCGTCCGGCGGAGGTTACGAATAACGTGATGCGTGTCTGCAATCTACTTGGCGGCAGCAAGGTCATTAAACGTCCTGTCCGAACCCCATTGGAGGCGCACGACATGATCGCAGATGGGCTACCGCTCAAGGCTCTCTTATTCTTGGTAGACAGAGTGCAGGTGCTAAAGACTGGTGGCACACTTCACAAGGCCATCGGGTTCAGTCATTGCGCGCTTGTGCGGCGGAAGCCTGGAGGCCAAAGAAAGACGCTTTCAACGGAACTTGGTAGCAGGATCTGGCGCTTTGCCGACATCCTTTCCAGGGCCTCGGACGTCTTAGGAGACCAGAAGCTGGCAGAGGCTTGGCTTCTGGAACCTGCACTCGGTCTCAACCAGAGGAGACCGATCGACCTACTGGGGACCGCTATTGGGACCAAAGCAATTGAAGACCACATCGCCAGAATGGACTACGGGATCTACTGTTAACGCCATCTTGCCGTTCGATCTGTCGCCTTGGATTCGCCCATAACAGTGGAGAGAACCAGCAGAGGAACCAGGAGGTTGGCGTGCCGCCATCGGGTGGTCCGGTTCGATTGTTAGTGCATGATCGTCCGCAGTTCCATCAGTACGATGGTTTCCAGTGCCGGTGGGCGGTTGCTTCTGCAGGATCTGCGGCACGGCCTTGAGGGAGATTTTGTCGGCTGAAGACAGCTTCCCCATTGCCGCGAACACTTTGGATGGCGATCCGGGCCTCGTGAATCAATTCCACGAGTTCGTTGGCGAGAAACCCTCTTGGTATGAAATCTGCGAAGACGCCCCACAGAATGTCGGGCATCCGGATTAGGCGTTTAGCGGACGCTCAAGTCATTCTAATGGATGCCCAATTCGTCCGCTCTGCTGACTTCGGACAGGAAGACTATGATGCACGTTGCTGCGAAGGTCGGTTAGAGGAAGGTGCAGTGCAGCGATGGCCAACCTCGTGAATGTCCAGAGAGGGCCGGTTCCCCCCCCCCCGAACCCGCGGAGAAAACCCAACTCTGCGAATGGTGCTTTTTGCGCCTAATTGACCAGAGCGCCTGAACGCTCGCCATGTCGCTGCTGCCACTTAGGCCAAACTCCGCGTTCTGGCTATCGCCCTTGGCCGCTGCTTCCAATAACACCAAAGGGGCCCATTTGGGCCCCTTGGCTACCTCGACAACCTCTTAGCTATTCACCCTTGCGGTTGAACTGTCAAACGACAGCGGGGGAGCCCTTGCAGTCGATCACGAACTCCTATGCCTTTTAGAATAACGGCTGATCAACACCTCGTCCACTCCTACCCGTGCGGCTACGTTTGACACTGGTTTCCTTCCGATTTTTGGCCTCGTCATCCAGAGTCCCGTACGCCACAGGAAAATGCCAAAGCCAACAGCCCAAAACATGGTCGAGAGATCAATCCCATCCAAGTTTCCGATACCGAATTCTTGCCCGGCAACGCGGGCAAGCATCGCGGCGCAGATCATTGCGAATGCCAGACTTAGCGCGCGCCCGGCTACCAGCGGGCGGCCTGTATGCCCCATGGTGGCCCGCATCATCACCGCCAGGGTCATACCCGCAACTGCCCCGATGCCGAACACATGGGCAGTGACGGCAGGCTCTGCGATCCCCAGGGCACCCGCTGCAATCGTTGCAAAGCCGAGCGGCACCATCAGGTAGGCGATGTGCAGCATCAGCAACAGGGGGGACCGCCAGGTGTTCTGCCCCCGCCACCGCACAAGACGGCAGAGGTGCAGAATGGCCGCAGCGCCACCTGTGAACACGCTCACCAGATCGAAGGGGGCCACTGTCCAGCTGAGCAAGGCGGCCAGACCGGAGATAATGCAGACCCCGTCAAACCTGTTGAACGCGACCGGGAGCCGCGTCGCGCCCCGCTGGGCCAGCCAGTTGCGGGTGAAACTCGGTACGATCCGCCCGCCGATCAGAATGATCAGGAAAATCAAGAGCGCAATGCCAAGCCGCCGACCGGTGTCAGCAACACCATCTGTCAGCGCTTCGATGTGAAACAGGACATTCGCGCCCCAGAGCAGAGATACGGGGACAAGCACCTTCAGGTTCTTCCAGTTGCGGCCCGCCACGATTTCGCGGGCAATCATTGTGGCAACGACAAGCAGGAACATCTGGTCGATGCCCAGAACCCAGGGCGCAGCAAAAGGCACAAGGCCCGCGACGGCCACTCGCCCAGCCAGCCACAGCATCAGCAGCAACGCCAGTGGCCAGCCCCGCGTTGGCATTCTTCCGGTCCAGTTGGGAACCGCGGTGAACAGAAAACCGGCGACCACGGCGGCACCGTATCCGAAAACCATCTCGTGGATATGCCAGTCTGCCGGAACAAAATATCCGCCAAGGGTCACATACCCGCGCCAGACCAGCCACCATAGCGGGATTACCCCGCAGGCGAAGATGCAGGAAAAAAGAAAGAAAGGGCGAAAGCCATAGCTGAACAGCGGCGGCCCCTGAAAATCATTCCGCGGTTTCATTGATCACACCCTTTTCAAAGCAATCGGGCGGCACCTCTGGCACCGCCCGCTTCGGTCAGTTGACGCGGGCCTTTCGCGTTATTCGACCTGAGCGATGAGATCCGCCATCCGGCCCTTTGCCTTGCCCTTCTGTTTCACGGTCTTCGCGCCATCCAGGTTCACCGCATCCCCGACCTGGATCAGGGCGACCATGCCCATTGCGTAATGCGGCGTGCATTTGATCCCATAGACGCCTTCCGCCTCGACGGTCAGATCAAACTCCTTGTTGAACTTGCTTTTGAACCCTTCGACGCCATCGGGAAGCATTCCCTTGATATCTTCGACGTTGTGGCCCTTGTCGGTGGGAATGAATTTCACCACGTCGCCCGGCGCAGCCTTCACAAAGGCAGGTTCGAAGACCATCGCACCAACTTCGCCCTTGTTTAACATTCTAACCTCGAAGGTCTCCGCACCAGCAGCTCCGGCGGCAAGGGCAACACAGGCGGTCAGCATCAGTTTCTTCAGCATCGGAACATCCTTTCATTTGTCCGGTTGCGTTCTCTGCCCCTGATATGCGTTATGGGGAGATGCCGAACGTTGCTCTGAAACAAACTCCGGACACAAAACGTGCCCCAGCTCGATGAAAGCCTGCTGACCGATCTGCCGCCGTTCTCGCTTCTGGAGAGGGGACAGATTCGCGAGATCCTGAACCATGCGGTATCGCGCAGGTATGAAGAGGGGACCGAGATTTTCCGGGAGGGGCATGAGGCCGAGCGGTTCTACCTGCTTCTTGATGGCTACCTGCGCGTTGTGCGGACGACGCCCGGCGGCGACCAGATTATCGTGTTGCACATTTCGCCGGGGCAGCTCTTTGGCATCGCCCCTGCGCTCCAGCGGGATACCTACCCGGCGACATCCATCGCCGCAGCTGAGTCCATTGCGCTGTCCTGGCCCACCAGCGTGTGGGAGGATTTCACATCGCGGTTTCCGGGCTTCGCGAGTGAAAGCTACAAAACCCTTGGGCAGCGCCTTGGCCAGATCCAGGAAACACTCACCGAGATGGCGACCCAGGCGGTGGAAAAACGCGTCGCCTGTGCTCTTTTGCGGATGGTCAATCAGACTGGCCGCAAGACCGCGGACGGGATCGAGATCGCCTTTCCCGTGACCCGCCAGAACATTTCCGAAATGACGGGCACGACACTCCACACCGTAAGCCGCCTGTTGTCTGCCTGGCAAAAGGATGGCGTCGTTCGCTCAACCCGCAAGCATATCGTTGTCACAGACCCGCACCGGCTTGTCCTGCTGAGCGGCCTGGAAGGCTGAGACCGAACAGGCTGTGTGCTGCCGGATCAGGGGCTGCAGGCGCGCTGACCGGATCAGTCTTTTGGTATCAGCGCAGCCAGTTCCGCCCTGAACGCATCCTCATCAAGATCATATTCAAGGCAGGCATCCGTCAGCGCATGGAAGGGAGCGATCGGACAGCCGGGGCAAAGCATGCGCCGGTCGAAGAATACAGTCGCCATCTGTGGCCAAGCTGCAAACAGCTCGGACAGCGCCAGATCGGGATCATCGAAATCAGGCTTGCGCATGGCGGGTCCTTTCATACCGACATGCTGCGCGCATCTTTCGGCTCGTTCTTTGCGATTCCGCAATAAGCGACCACGCTACCCCCCATAGACGTCAGGTATCCGCAACAATTTGTCGGGACCGCGACATGTCAGAAATACTTACCAAATCGCGGGCCAGGAACGTGTTCTACGGGGGATCCATCTTCTTCGTCGTCGTGTTCGTGGCCCTGACGGCGCATAGCCACCGTTATATCGTAAACGAGGCCACGGCCGGAATGCCCCTGACCGAGGAGGTCAGGCTGGGCAAACATGTGTGGGAGCGCAACTCCTGCATCAACTGCCACACCCTGCATGGCGAGGGCGCCTATTTCGCCCCCGAGGTCGGCAACGTGATGACCCGCTGGGGCGCGCAGGACGATCCGGAACTCGCCTATGAGATCCTCGACGGTTGGATGAAATCCCAGCCCTCGGGCATCGAGGGGCGTCGTCAGATGCCGCATTTCGAGCTCACCGAAGAGGAAATGCGCGGGCTTGCCGAATTCCTCCGCTGGGCTGATCAGACCGATACCCAGAACTGGCCGCCGAACGACGCGGGCTGATCGAGGGACAGGAGACAAGCGCAACCCGAAAAGTGTGAACCGGTTTTCGGATCACGTTGCGCGTCAGGAGAACAAGCATGAAATATCAATCTCAAAAGGTAGCTTACGCCTACTTCCTTGTAGCCATGGCGCTTTTCGGCATTCAGGTGCTGGGCGGGCTGCTGGCCGGCTGGATCTACGTGTCACCGAACACGCTATCCGAGATCCTGCCGTTCAACGTTATCCGCATGATCCATACCAATGCGCTGATCGTCTGGCTGTTGCTCGGCTTCTTTGGCGCGGCCTATTACCTGGTGCCCGAGGAAAGCGAACGCGAAATATTCTCGGTCAAGCTGGCCTATATTCAACTCGCCATTCTCGTGGTCGGCACCCTTGGCGCTGTCGGCTCTTACCTTGGCGGCATTCACGGCGGGCGCGAATTCCTTGAGCAGCCGCTCTGGGTCAAGTTCGGCATTCTCGTCGCCGCGGTGATCTTTCTCGTCAACGTCTCGCTGACCTTCCTTGCAGGGCGCAAGACGGCGATCACCAATATCCTGATGATGGGGCTGTGGCTGCTTTGCCTGCTCTGGGTTTTCGCCTTCATCAATCCCGACAACCTCAGCCTTGATAAAATGTACTGGTGGATGGTCGTGCATCTGTGGGTCGAGGCGACCTGGGAGCTCGTCATGGCCGCGATCCTCGGCTTCCTGATGCTCAAGCTGACGGGCGTTGACCGCGAGGTAATCGAGAAGTGGCTCTATATCATCGTCGCGACGGCGCTGTTCTCGGGCATCCTCGGCACCGGCCACCACTTCCTCTGGATCGGTACCCCGGGCTACTGGCAGTGGATCGGTTCCATCTTCTCGACCTTCGAGGTGGTTCCCTTCTTCGCCATGATGTCCTTTGCCTTTGTCATGGTCTGGAAAGGGCGCAAGAACCACCCGAACAAGGCCGCGCTGCTGTGGTCGCTCGGATCTTCCACCGTTGCCTTCTTTGGCGCGGGCGTCTGGGGCTTCCTGCACACGCTGCACGGGGTGAACTTCTACACCCACGGCACGCAGATCACCGCCGCCCACGGGCACCTGGCCTTTTATGGTGCCTATGTTGCCCTGAACCTCGCGATGTTCAGCTATGCCATGCCGCTGCTGCGGAACCGCGCGCCCTATAATCAGGTGCTCAATATGGCGAGCTTCTGGCTGATGACCGGCGGGATGGCCTTCATGACCTTCACGCTGACCTTTGCCGGGACGATCCAGACACACATGCAGCGCATCGTGGGCGACTATTACATGGATGTGCAGGACCAGCTGGGTCTCTTCTACCTGATGCGCTTTGGATCGGGCATCGCGGTGGTCCTTGGCGCCATCCTCTTCATCTACTCCATGCTCGTGGTGCGCCGCGAGGTGGTCAAACCCGGCCCTGTGGCCGTTGCGGGAGAGTGATCCGATGAAAGACCTGCATAAACCCGACCTGCCGTTCTATGCGCCCGTTGCCGATGAATGCGCGGTGTTCGAGACGGCCCAAGCCAACGCTCTGCCCCTTCTTCTGAAGGGGCCGACCGGCTGCGGCAAGACGCGCTTTGTCGAACACATGGCGGCGCGGCTGGACCTGCCGCTGCACACAGTGGCCTGCCACGATGACCTCAGCGCCTCTGACCTGATCGGGCGCTACCTGTTAAAAGGCGGCGAAACCGTCTGGGTCGATGGCCCGCTGACACGGGCGGTGCGGGAGGGCGGTATCTGCTACCTTGATGAGGTAGTGGAGGCCCGCAAGGATGTCACCGTCGTGCTGCACCCGCTGACCGACGACCGCCGTCGGCTGGTCATTGACAAGACGGGTGAGGAACTGGTGGCGCCAGACAGCTTCATGCTCGTAGCCAGTTACAACCCAGGCTACCAGAACATCCTGAAAAAGCTGAAGCCCTCAACTAGGCAGCGCTTTGTTTCCATTGGTTTCGACTTCCCCTCGCCAGAGGTGGAGGCGCCCGTGGTCGCCCGCGAAAGCGGTCTTGATGAAAGCCGGGCCAAGGCGCTGGTCCGGCTGGCGGCTGGCATCCGCAACCTGTCGGGGATGGATCTGGAGGAGGGGGTATCGACCCGCCTGCTGATTTACGCCGCCACGATGATCACCAAGGGTATGCCCGTCGACCGGGCGCTTGAGGCCGCAATCATCGAACCGCTGTCCGATGAACCCGACGTTCAGCAGGCGCTGCGCGATCTTGCCAGTGCCGTCTACGGGTGACGCCATGATCCACGTTCTCGACCTCATGGAGCCGGAGGAAACCGTCGGCAACCTCTGGCACGACATGGCCACGCGCAAGGCCGCAATCGATGTGGAGCGCGCCGTGCGTTTCGATGCCATACGCCCCAGCCTAGCCGCGCTGCTGCGCGCGCTTGGCGGATCGGCAGGGGTCGAGATCGTGGCGGCGCCGCTTGCTTCCTCAGACCATCGGCCCGGCCTGTTGCGCCGGATCGGCACCCCGCGCGAGATGGCCCATGTGGCGGATTTCGATGGCGACCGCCTGCGTCTGCCTCCTGTGGTGGATGTCTTTTCCACCCACGAGCTGAACCGCGCCGCCTATCTGTGGCTCGCTGCCATCGCCGCCTTTGCCGAAATCCCGGCGCAGCAAGATGATCCCTACCGTAACGACCTGGCACAAATCGCAGCAAACGCGGCTGCGATGGATCGTGCCTTTGCGGCCTGTCCGGGCCTTCAGGACGCCTACCGCGCACTGTGCCTTGAAACCTGTGCTTTGCGGGACCGCAGCGCCCTGCCAAAACATGAGGCATCGGTCGAGCGGATGATCCTCGATCAGATCGGTTGCCAACGCGGCGGGATCGAGGAAATAGACACCCCAGCCCCGCGTGGTTATCGCAGCTATGCCCCTGTGCCGATCTGGTTGCGCTTCCTGCAGCGCGCCGCTGGCAAGGGCGCATCCGAAACGGCAGAAGAGCCGGGCCAGACGCCCGCCTTTGCCGTCCCGAGCCGCAAGGAAGCCAGACGCGAGGAACGTGATCAGGCCAACCGCAACGATGGCTTCATCATTCACCGATTCGAGACGATCATGTCCTGGGCCGAAAGCCTGAACATCAACCGCATGGTCGATGACGATGATCAGGACAATGCTGCCAAGGCCGCCGAGGATCAGGATCACCTGACCTTTTCCGAGAACATGAAACGCGCGGCGACCCGGCTGCGCCTGTCGCTGGACCTGTCACCGCAGGACGCCGATCACGAGATGCTGGCGGGCAAGTTCACCTATCCCGAATGGAACCGCCGCACCGGAGACTACATGCAGGGCCACACCCGCGTGCTGGAGGCCCCGGCCAAACCGCGCGCGGAATATGCGCCTGATCCGCGTCTTGTTGCGCGGGTCAAACGGCAGTTCGCGCCGCTGCACCCCCGCCGGGTGGTCCTGCCGCGCCAGATCGACGGCGAGGATCTGGACCTTGACGCGTTGGTCTCCTCGCGCACCGATATTGCCTGTGGGCAGGAAGGATCGGACCGGGTCTGGCAGGCGGGCCGCCCCACGGCGCGGGACCTTTCGGTGGCGATCCTGATGGATTGCTCCCGCTCGACCGAGGCCGCGATCGGCGCCACCTCCGTCATCGAGGTGGCGCGCGAGGCGCTGTCGTCGCTGGCCGAAGGCATCGACACCGCCGGAGACAGGCTTGGCATCTGGGGATTTTCTTCGCTGCGCCGTGACCGCGTTTTCCTGCACCGGACAAAGAGTTTTGCCGAACCGATGTCGCGCGACGTGACAGCGCGGATCGGCGGGCTGACCCCGGGCCACTACACCCGTCTTGGCGCGGCGATCCGCCATGTCTCTGCCCAACTGGCCGAGGAAGGCGCGACGCGGCGTCTGCTGCTGGTGCTGACCGACGGCAAGCCCAATGACCTTGACCATTACGAAGGCCAGCATGGGATCGAGGACAGCCGCATGGCCGTCCGCGAGGCCCGCGCCCTTGGGCAGGCGGTGCATGGGGTCATCGTTGATCAGGACGGACAGGACTGGTTCGCCCGGATCTTTGGCCGCGCCGGTTTCACCCTGCTGCCCCATCCCGAGCGCCTGCCGCGCGCTCTGCCTGAAATCTATCAAACTCTGACCATGGAGAGCTGAAATGAAACCCATCCTTGCCGTCGCCCTGACCCTGCCGAGTACGGCCATTGCCGAGGCCTTTGACCGTCCGATCCCGCAACCGCAGACAGACACCGCGGAGTTATGGTTCTTCGTCGGATCGATCGCGCTGATCCTTGCACTGGTCGCGGTGCAGATGCTGGTGAGCCGCCGATGAGGCCCTCACCAAAACTTGTCGCCGCACTCTATCCGTTCGGTGCCGGGGCCATGGCGGTGAATCTCTTCTTTGCCTCCCTGATCGGATCCTGGCTGGGCTGGCCGGTGCTGACGCCCTCACAATCGGCTGCCGGGGGGCTGGTCATCGGCCTTCCGGCGACGTACGCCTTCGCATGTCACATCGTGCGATTGATGGAAAAGGCCGACACCGAATGACCGACTGGACAGAATACGGCTTCGCGCTTGGGATCTTCGTCGCGAGCCATTTCCTGCCGCGTGTTGGGGGACTGCGCGAACGGCTGATCCGCGCGTTCGGGCGGCGGGTGTATTTTTCGGCCTACGGGCTGCTGTCCCTCGGATTGCTGGTCTGGGTGATCGTGGCTGCGGGCCGGGCGCCCTATGTCGAACTCTGGCCACAGATGCCGTGGTCACGGTGGGTGCCCAACGTCTTGATGCCGCTATCTGTCGTTCTGGTGACCTGTGGGAGCGGGCTGTCGAACCCGTTTACACTCGGCGGCAAACGGAAGGCGGTTTTCGATCCGGCAAATCCCGGCTTCGCCTCCATCACGCGTCACCCGCTCTTTGTCGCTCTCGCGCTTTGGGCTGGGGCGCATCTTGTCCCCAATGGTGACCTTGCTCATGTCATCCTGTTCGGCAGTTTCACGGTGATGGCCCTTGCCGCGATCCCGGCATTCGATGCCCGCGCGCGGCGGGAACTCGGGCCGCAAGCCGCCAGCTTCTTTGCGGCGACGTCAACCCTGTCGCTGATGTCACTGGCAGATCGCAGCTGGCTGGCGGTCAATGGTCGGGCGCTGGCTATGCGCGCCGCCCTCGGCCTGATCCTCTGGATTGCCGCGCTGCACCTGCACAGTCTGGTGATCGGCGTTTCCCCCTTTCCGCTCTGAGCGTCAAACCCGGAAGAGACGCCGATTGGCTCATGGCTCCCGGACCAGCCGAAACCCCAGGTGTTCCGGCGGCAGGCCAACGGCGCATCCACCTGAACGCGCATCTCTGATGAAATCGACAATGGCGGCGCGATGCAGGCCGCCCGCGATGCGAACCGCGCAATAGGGTTCGCTCGACGCGATGGAGCCGTCCGGGTTCAGGGTTCCGTTTTCCATGCAGCCGCCTGTCCACTCCCAGACGTTGCCGGAGAGATCAGCCACACCTTTGGAATTTATTCCAAACCCCCCGGCAGGCCGCAGTGCCGGGCTGGCCGTGCCGCGCAACAGAACCCCTGCCTTGTAACGGGCCAGCATCCTTTCACCCGGATCCAGATCGCCCGGATCCGCGACCGCATCCCCGTAGCGTTCTGCTGCTGCCAATTGCCATTCGCGGTCGGTCGGAAGGCGCCACACATCCCCGGTTACGTCTGAGTACCAGGCCGCAAAGGCACTGGCATCCTGCCAGTTCACCTGCGTCTGCGGCAGTCCCACTCCCTCGGCGGGAACCTGCGCACAGGCACCGGCCTCCACGCAGGCGCCATATTGCTCTCGGCTGACCTGAAATTTCATGATTGAAAACCCCTCGACCCTGAGCAGGATCTCTTGTGGGGTCTGTGCCTTTCCCGCCTGTTCGAAATTCCCGAAGGGGCGGTAGTCAATGACTCCTGCCTCAACGTCCACAACCTCAACCGGGTCAAAGGGCGGGGGCGCAGCTTCCTGTGCGGGCCACATTGCCAGGGTGACAAGCGCGGCCAGACCGGTGGCTCCAAACGAAAGCGCAATCCTCTTCATATCCGAACTCCTGAACCATAGCGGGGCGACCAATACTCTGGCCGCCCCCATCATCATCACTGATTGTGCCTGGCCGTTATGGCAGCGCGGTCTTGCCCTCATAGGCCGCGTTATATTCGACCGGTGCCTGTACCTGCTCCATCAGGTTGTTGTTCCAGTCGCCCTCGACCACCACGTGGGCTGTCGCGCCAAGGTTCACCGCTTCGATCAGATTGTGGTTCACATAGGCATAGACACCGGGTTGCAGGAATTCATAGAGCGCAGCCCCGGCAGAGCCACCGCGAATGAACCAAGTTTCCAGATCACGCTCCGGCGGGTTGTTGAACTTGCCGGTTTCCCAGACAAGGTCACCGTGGCCGCCGATGAGGTGCGGCCGGGTATCCCGGTTCGCCTGGCTATGGACAAAGAGCACCTTCTCGCCCTGCGCCGCATGAAGCGCGTTGTCGCCGGTCAGCGATCCGATCTTGCCGTTGAATACGACATGGCTCGGGATCAGCCCGTTCATCACCTCCAGCGTGTCGGGGTAGCTTTCGCCGACATCCTCGAACCGCTTGTAGTTTCCGTCTGCATCCTTCGGAATGTAGAAATCATTCTCTCCGATGTAGAAGACGCGGTCATAACGGACCGGCTCGCCATTGTGGTCGCTCAAACCGTTGCGCGGCAGGACCATGATTGCGCCGGACATGCCGCTGACGACGTGCCACGGGATCATCGGGCCACCCGGAGCGCAGTGGTAGACGAAGGTGCCCGGACGGGTTGCCTTGAAGCGCAGTGTGGTTTTCTCGCCAGGGTTCACCAGCGTCAACGACCCGCCGCCAAGGGCACCTGTAGCAGAGTGGAAGTCGATGTTGTGCTGCATCAGGTTTTCGGGCGAATTATAAAGCGTCAGTTCGACATAGTCGCCTTCGTGTACCACCATCAAAGGCCCCGGAATTGATCCGTTGAAGGTCATCGCCTGAAGATAGGCACCATCGCCGACCTCGACTTCCTTTTCAACGATCTGCATCTCGAATTCGACGATGCGCGGTTCCGCAGGGGCCACCTGTTCATGCTCGTGGACCATCGGCGGACGGACCAGCCTCCGCTTGATCCGCTTGAGACTCGACAGGTCGGCGGGCGGAGCCATGGAGGTGTCCATGATCTCCTCAGCCGTGGCTGCCTTTGCAAGAAGCGGTAGCGCGGCAACGCCTGCGCCCCCCATCAATGCGGCTCTTCTCGTCAGCATGTCCCGTTCCTTTCCGTTCTGACTGCTGTTTGAGAAAAAGCTATCCTGGGCGGGAACTCAGAACGTTGCGCAAACACAAACTTCCGGTGTGACTGGCTCTTCAGGAGTTCTTTTTTCACAGAACTGGGCTGTTCTGCTCTGAGTGCTGCCTCGAATCTCGCGGCTGCGACGGCAGGGGAATACACCTTCATCGAAGGGTAGGCTCAAATGAAAGGGCGTTTCCCTCACGTTAATGGAGGAGCAAGTCAACTTCATTGTCTGTTTTCAGGCTGAGCCGGACCCCAGCCAACAACAAGCGACGGGGCAGGTTCTGGCCTGACTTTCTGCTGTTTGGAAAGCGGCTGGGTTGGATATCGCAAGACATCGTTGGAAGGGAGACCTGGGGCACCACGCGGGGAAGTGTATCAACACTGCCCCAGATCTTTCGCTGGCCTCACTTCGGTAGACCGTCCTATTTGATTGCAATGGGTGCAGTCGAGAGCGTGGCAGTTCCATCCAAGCTCCTGGAAGTCGCCCTTGAGCTTCGCGTCCCGGATTAAAACGAATGATCGTCGATCAATGCGCTCGGTTTGGCGAACCGTTCCAGTTCATTCTGGTCCGAAATCGTGATGAGGTTGCCGGTGCTCGTCACGCCGTAGGGCTTCAACCCCTTAAAAGCCCGGCTGAGGTTCTCTGGCGTCATGCCCAGCAGTGAAGCGACCCGCCGCTTTTCAGTGTCCAGCTCGAAACTTTCAGCGCCGCCAGAGCGGGTTTGCTGCCGCAGGAGATAATTGGCAAGGCGTTCCAATGAGGTCCGGAGCTTTAACGTCTTCGTGTTTTTGACCATGCGGCGGTAGCAAAGGGCCAGTTCGGTGACCATGGCGCGGGCAAAATCCGGATCGCGATCGAATACGGCACGCACGTCCTGGCTGGGGATCAGGACGATACGGCTTTTCTCCATCGTGCGCGCCGACATCAGATAGGGGGCATCCTTGATCGTCGCCGCCAGGATGAAGGTCGAAATCGGTCTGACGGTTTCGAGGCTGGTGTCGCGATCATTCCAGCCAGCGTAAAGATCGACAGAGCCTGACAGGACGATATGCAGAAAGTCGCTTTTGTCGCCCTCATGTATAAGGTCAATCTGCGGCGGGAAGTTCTGAACATAAGAGCCGCGCATCAACGAGGCGAAGTTTTCTTCCTGCATGGCGGAAAAAAGTTCGAGCTTTCGTATGTCATCGAAATGCGACTCAGCCATCTGTTTTCTCCATCCCTCCCTGTGCCGACATTTGTCTCATGTCGTCTTGATAAATGTTAACCCATCAGTTGCTTGATGTCTGCATGGCGTTTGACTCTCGTCATGATTGCAGGCCAAAAATTTCAGTAAGACGTTTATTTTAAAGGAAAATATTTCCCTTTCTGATCTGGATCAAGCTTTGCACCCCTGTGCGTCACTAAGGCTCGAAGCAACCCCATCCCATAAGACGGATGGGCGAGCCGAGAGGGGCGAAACCATGCATACACTCGATGGAGTCACGCGCGAAGAGCAATACCGCGCATTGGGGCTCAGCACATTCGCATTTACGGTCTGCTTCGCAGTCTGGACGATTTTCTCGATTATCGGCGTCAAGATCAAACAGGAGCTGGGCCTTTCTGATACCCAGTTTGGTCTGCTTGTCGCGACGCCGGTCCTGACTGGTTCGGTCAGCCGCATCTTCCTTGGCGTCTGGACCGAGCAATTCGGCGGCCGCATCATGTTTCCGCTGCAAATGCTGATCACCGCAGTCTGCGTCTGGCTGCTGACCAGTGTGCAGACCTACGAGGTTTTCCTGCTGGCGGCGCTTGGGCTTGGTTTGGCCGGGGGCTCGTTCATCGTTGGTGTCGCCTATACATCGCGTTGGTTCGAAAAAGAGCGTCAGGGCACTGCGCTCGGTATTTTCGGGGCCGGCAATGTGGGGGCGGCCGTGACCAATTTCGCCGCGCCATTTCTTGTCGTCGCGGTTGGCTGGGAGGGCACTGCCCGCGTCTATGCTGTCGTGCTGGCGGCAACTGCGGTTCTGTTCTACCTGCTGGCGAAAACCGATCCGGTGCAGCAGGAGCGCAAGCGCACCGGCGAACGCCCGGTTTCCGCCAGCTCGCAGCTGGAGCCGCTGAGGAATGTCCAGGTCTGGCGCTTTGCCACCTATTACTTCTTCGTTTTCGGTGCATTCGTGGCATTGGCCAGCTTCCTGCCGCGCTATTACGTGGGCGCCTACGGTCTGGAGCTGACCACCGCTGGTGTCTTCGCAGGCCTCTACAGCCTTCCCGGTTCGGTGTTCCGCGCGCTTGGCGGCTGGATGTCTGATAAATGGGGCGCACGGTCTGTCATGTATCTGACCTTCTTTGTCTCGCTGGCCGTCCTGTTTGTCATGAGCTATCCGCAGACGAGCTACACCGTTGCGGGCATTACAGGGCCGATCGGCTTCGACTTTGGCCTGTCCGTCGGCTTTTTCGTAGCGCTGACCGTGCTGCTGGGTTTCGTGATGAGCCTGGGCAAGGCGGCGGTCTACAAGCACATCCCGGTCTATTACCCGCATCACGTCGGCGCAGTCGGCGGCCTTGTCGGCATGATCGGCGGGCTGGGTGGCTTCTTCCTGCCCATCGCCTTTGGTATGTTGCTCGACCTTACCGGAATCTGGACTGCGCCCTTCATGCTGCTGTTCGTGATCGTCGCGATCTCCACAGTCTGGATGCATGTTGCAATCCGGCGGATGGAACGCTCCCGGCATCCGGGCCTGGCAGAAGAGAAGTTCCTGTCTGACGTTCCCGAAGCGCCGGTGGCCAAACCCGTCAGCGAAGGCCGCAAAGGCGACGAAGCCGCCTCTGCACAACCTGCCCAATAATCCAACACATGTGGGCCGTCCGGCGGCGGCCCACCCCCCGCACCCCGCCTGAAAGGATTGATCTCATGGCGACTTCCGTTTCACATGCCGGTCAACAGGGGCACACCCTGATCGACTGGCGCCCCGAAGACCCGCAATTCTGGACCGATCACGGCAAGGCTGTGGCCAGTCGGAACCTCTGGATTTCCATTCCCTGCCTGCTGCTCGCATTTTCGGTCTGGCTCGTCTGGTCGGTGGTGGTGGCAAAACTGCCCGCCATCGGGTTCGACTACACGACCGGTCAGTTGTTCTGGCTGGCTGCGCTGCCCGGCCTGTCGGGCGCGACGCTGCGCATCTTCTACAGTTTCATGATCCCGATTTTCGGCGGGCGGCTTTGGACCGCACTTTCCACCGCATCGCTGTTGCTGCCGGCCTTCGGCATCGGTTTCGCCGTGCAGGATCCTGATACCTCATATACCTGGTTCCTGATCCTGGCCCTGATGTGCGGGTTCGGCGGCGGCAACTTTGCCTCCTCCATGGCGAATATCGCCTATTTCTACCCCAAGAAAACCAAAGGCAACGCGCTGGCCCTGAACGCGGGCCTGGGCAACGCCGGGGTGTCGGTGATGCAATTCGTGGTGCCGCTGGTGATCACCGCCGGTGTGTTCGGCGCGATGGGTGGTGAGCCTCAGGCGCTCAGCGACGGTGGCAAACTCTATCTTCAGAACGCCGGTTTCATCTGGGTGCCCTTCATCGCCATCGCGGCTCTTGCGGCTTGGTTCGGCATGAACGATATCGCCGATGCCAAGGCTTCTTTGTCGAACCAGCTGACCATCCTCAAGCGTCGGCACAACTGGATCATGTGCATCCTCTACACAGGCACCTTTGGCAGTTTCATCGGCTATTCTGCAGGTTTTCCGCTGCTGATGAAAACCCAGTTCCCGGACGTGAACGTGCTGTCCTATGCCTTTCTCGGGCCGCTTGTGGGTGCCCTGAGCCGTGCCGGCACGGGCTGGATCTCCGACCGGTTCGGCGGTGGCCGCGTCACATTCTGGACCTTCCTTGGCATGATCATCGCGGTAGTCGGCGTGCTGCAATTCCTGCCGCTGGGTGACAGCACGGGCAATTTCTGGGGCTTCTTTGCCTGCTTCATGGCGCTGTTTTTCCTGACTGGTGTCGGCAATGCCTCCACCTTCCAGATGATCCCCTCGATCATGCGTCAGGAAGTGCCGCGCCTGAATCCCGGTCTGAATGAGGCGGCGATGCTGAAACAGTCCGAGATGGAAAGCGCCGCGATCATCGCCTTTACCAGCGCGATTGCCGCCTATGGCGCCTTTTTCATCCCCAAGGCCTACGGCACCTCGATCGCGATGACCGGGGGACCTGCAGCAGCGCTCTGGGCCTTCGCCGGGTTCTATGTGCTCTGCCTGGTGATCACCTGGATCTTCTACAGCCGCAAGAACGCGCCGGTGCCCTGCTAAGCCCGAAATAATGCCACCGGGTGCGGGACATTCCGCTCCCGGCCAGCCCATAGGAGAATGACATGAGCCATTTGCTCGACAGACTGAACTTCCTCCAGCCGAAGGAGCTGGAACAGTTCTCTAACGGCCACGGGCAAGTGACCCGGGAGAGCCGCGACTGGGAGGACACCTATCGCAACCGCTGGCGCCATGACAAAGTTGTGCGCTCGACCCACGGGGTGAACTGCACCGGATCTTGTTCGTGGAAGATCTACGTCAAATCGGGGATCGTGACCTGGGAAACCCAGCAGACCGATTATCCGCGAACCCGTCCGGATCTGCCGAACCACGAGCCGCGCGGCTGCGCAAGGGGTGCATCCTATAGCTGGTATCTTTATTCCGCCAACCGGGTGAAGAACCCGCTGGTGCGCGGCAGGCTGATGAAGGTCTGGCGCAAAATGCGGGAAACCATGACCCCGATTGATGCCTGGACCAAGCTCCAGAACGATCCGATCCTGCGCGCCTCCTACGTCGAAACGCGTGGCAAGGGCGGCTTCGTGCGCGCAAGCTGGGACGAGGCGACCGAGATTACCGCTGCCGCCAACGCCTATACCGCCAAAACTTACGGTCCTGATCGTGTCTTTGGCTTCTCGCCGATCCCGGCGATGTCGATGATTTCCTACGCTGCGGGCAGCCGCTACCTATCGCTGCTGGGCGGGGTCTGCATGTCGTTCTATGACTGGTACTGCGATCTGCCGCCTGCCTCTCCGATGACCTGGGGCGAGCAGACCGACGTGCCGGAAAGTGCAGACTGGTATAACGCGGGCTACCTGCTTCTGTGGGGCTCGAACGTGCCGCAGACCCGGACACCGGATGCGCATTTCTATACCGAGGCGCGCTATCGCGGCACCAAGTCTGCCGTCATCTGTCCTGACTATTCCGAGGCCGCCAAGTTCGGCGATGTCTGGCTGAACGTGAAACAGGGCACCGACGCGGCAATGGCGATGGCCTTTGGCCATGTCATCCTGCGTGAATTCCACCTTGACCGGCAGGCCGAGTATTTCGAGGAATACTGCCGCAAGTATTCCGATTTCCCAATGCTGGTGAAGCTGGAGGAAAAGGACGGCAAGATGATCCCGGGCCGGTTCCTGCGGGCGGACGATCTGGATGGCAAGCTGGGCGAGGACAACAACCCCGAATGGAAGACCGTCGCCTGGGATGAGGCCTCGAATGGCCTTGTCGCGCCGAATGGGTCGATCGGCTACCGCTGGGGCGAACAGGGCGAATGGAACCTTGAAGAAAAGGCCGATGCAGCCGCCACCAGGCTGAAGATGTCGCTGGTTCTCGACGAAGACCACGATGCGGTTGTGGGCGTTGATTTCCCCTATTTCGGTGCCGATGCAACCGAGGCGTTTTCGACCGGTGACAAGCGTCCCAACGTGTTGACCAAGAACGTGCCGGTGAAGACCATCAAGACCGCCGAGGGCGAAGTCCGGGTTGCGACGGTGTTTGACCTGTTCTGCGCCAACTACGGTCTTGACCGCGGGTTGGGTGGTGATTGGGTGGCCACGGATTATGCCGAGGACATCCCCGGGACACCTGCCTGGGCCGAGAAGATCACCGGCGTTTCGGCGGATAAGATCATCCATGTCGCCCGTGAATTTGCCCAGAACGCCGAAAAGACCCAAGGCAAGTCGATGATCATCATCGGCGCGGCGATGAACCACTGGTACCACATGGACATGAACTATCGCGGCGTCATCAACATGCTGGTGATGTGCGGTTGCGTGGGCCAATCCGGTGGCGGCTGGGCACATTACGTGGGTCAGGAAAAACTGCGCCCGCAAACCGGCTGGCTGCCGTTGGCCTTTGCGCTCGATTGGGGCCGTCCACCGCGGCACATGAATTCGACCAGCGCTTGGTACGCGCATACCGATCAGTGGCGCTATGAGACGCTGACGGCAGGGGAAATCCTGTCTCCCACCGCTCCCGAGGGCGACTGGGACGTGTCGATGATCGACTATAACATCCGCGCCGAGCGGATGGGGTGGCTGCCCTCGGCGCCGCAATTGAAAACCAACCCGCTCGAGGTGGCAAAACAGGCCAAGGCGGCAGACATGGACATTCCCGCCTATGTCGCCGAGCAGCTCAAATCCGGCGATCTGGAAATGTCCTGCGAGGACCCAGACGCACCGGAAAACTGGCCGCGCAACCTGTTCGTATGGCGATCCAACCTGTTGGGATCCTCGGGCAAGGGGCACGAATATTTCCTCAAACACCTTCTGGGTACCGATCATGGCGTGCTGGGCAAGGATCTGGGCGAGGAAGGCCGACAGTTGCCGAAGGAAGCCAAGTGGCACGAGAACGGCCCGCGTGGAAAGCTGGACCTGCTGGTGACAATCGATTTCCGCATGTCCACCACGGCGGTTTATTCCGACATCGTGCTGCCGACGGCATCCTGGTACGAAAAGAACGACCTCAATACCAGCGACATGCACCCGTTCATCCACCCGCTGCAGGCGGCGGTAGACCCGGCTTATGAATCGAAGTCGGACTGGGAGATTTTCAAGGCCATCGCCAAGAAATTCCAGGAAGTCGCACCGGAAATCCTCGGCAAGGAAACCGACATCGTCGCGCTGCCGATCCTGCACGACACGCCTGGCGAAGTCGCACAGGACCAGGTCAAGGACTGGAAAAAAGGTGAATGCGATCTGATCCCGGGTAAAACTGCGCCAAACTACATCCCGGTGGAACGTGATTACACCGCGCTTTATGACCGGTTCGTCGCGCTTGGCCCGCTGCTGGACAAGCTTGGCAATGGCGGCAAGGGCATTTCGTGGAATACCGAGCACGAGGTCCAGCACCTGCGCGATCTGAACGGCGTCTGGGAAGATGGCCCGGCCAAGGGATGTGCCAAGATCGTCACCGACATTGACGCGACCGAGGTGGTGCTGATGCTGGCGCCCGAAACCAACGGCGAAGTGGCAGTGAAAGCCTGGGATGCGCTGAGCAAGACGACGGGTCAGGATCACACCCACCTGGCGATCCCCAAGGAAGACGAGAAGATCCGCTTCCGCGATATCGCCGCCCAACCGCGCAAGATCATTTCCTCGCCGACGTGGTCGGGGCTGGAAAGCGAGAAGGTCTGCTACAACGCGGGCTATACCAACGTGCATGAGTTGATCCCCTGGCGCACCCTCACGGGACGGCAGCAGCTTTACCAGGATCACCTCTGGATGCGGGCCTTTGGCGAAGGTTTCATGTCCTATCGTCCGCCGGTGGATCTCAAGACCATCACCGAGGCGGTGCGCGATGAAGGGGACACCCTGACGCTCAACTTCATCACTCCGCACCAGAAATGGGGCATCCATTCCACTTATACCGACAACCTGTTGATGCTGACGCTCAACCGCGGCGGGCCGGTGATCTGGATCTCCGAAAACGACGCCAAGAAAGTGGGGATCGTCGATAACGACTGGGTCGAGCTATACAACTCCAACGGCGCGCTGACCGCGCGGGCCGTGGTGTCGCAGCGGATGAAGGATGGAACCACCTTCATGTATCACGCCCAGGAAAAGATCGTGAACACGCCCGGCTCGGAAAAGACCGGCAAGCGCGGGGGGATCCACAATTCGGTTACCCGCGCCACGCTGAAACCCACCCATATGATCGGCGGCTATGCCCAACAGTCCTACGGCTTCAACTACTATGGAACCGTGGGCGCCAACCGGGATGAATTCGTCGTCGTCAGAAAGATGCGCAAGGTCGACTGGCTCGACCGCGAAGCGACCCAGAAGGAGGCAGCGAAATGAGAGTGCGCGCCCAAATCGGCATGGTGCTGAACCTCGATAAATGCATCGGGTGTCACACCTGTTCCGTCACCTGCAAGAACGTCTGGACCAGCCGCGATGGTGTTGAATACGCATGGTTCAACAACGTGGAGACCAAGCCCGGCACTGGCTATCCGACCGACTGGGAAAACCAGGAGCGCTGGAATGGCGGCTGGGAGCGTACCCGGTCGGGCAAACTGCAGCCCAAACAGGGATCGAAATGGCGGATCCTGGCGAATATCTTCGCCAACCCCGACCTGCCGGAAATCGACGATTACTACGAACCGTTCGATTTCGACTACGACCACCTGAAATCGGCGCCGGAAATGGAAGCTTTCCCGACCGCGCGCCCGCGTTCGAAGATCACCGGAGAGCGGATCGAGAAGATCGAAAAGGGGCCGAACTGGGAAGAAATCCTGGGCGGTGAGTTTTCCAAGCGTAGTCAGGACTACAACTTCGACGGGGTGCAGAAACAGATCTACGGGGAATACGAGAACACCTTCATGATGTATCTCCCCCGGTTGTGCGAGCATTGCCTGAACCCGGCCTGTGCCGCATCCTGCCCCTCGGGCGCGATCTACAAGCGCGAGGAAGACGGCATCGTCCTGATCGATCAGGAAAAATGCCGTGGCTGGCGGATGTGTGTTTCCGGCTGCCCCTACAAGAAGGTCTACTATAACTGGTCGACCGGCAAATCCGAGAAATGCACGCTCTGCTATCCTCGGATCGAAAGCGGCAACCCTACCGTCTGTTCGGAAACCTGCGTCGGCCGCATCCGCTATCTGGGCGTGATGCTTTATGACGCCGACAAGATCGAAGAGGCGGCCAGTGTCGATGCCAAGACCGATCTCTATGATGCCCAGCTCGACGTGTTCCTGGACCCCCACGACCCGGTGGTGATCGAAACCGCCCGCGCCGACGGGATCCCCGAGGACTGGATCAGGGCTGCGCAGGAAAGCCCGGTCTGGAAAATGGCGATGGAATGGAAGGTCGCCTTCCCGCTGCATCCGGAGTACCGGACGCTGCCGATGGTGTGGTACATCCCGCCGTTGTCGCCGATCCAGAACGCCGCTGAGGCAGGCGCGATCGGCAGTGATGGTGCGATGCCGGATGTGCGCAACCTGCGTATCCCGCTGAAATATCTCGCGAACATGCTGACTGCGGGTGACGAGGAACCGGTGGCGCATGCGCTGGAACGGATGCTGGCGATGCGTGCCTACATGCGGGCGAAGACGGTGGATGGGGTCAAGGACGAGGCGATCGCGGCCCGCGTCGGCCTGTCCGGTCGCGTGATCGAGGACATGTACAAGATCATGGCCCTGGCCGACTACGAGGATCGTTTCGTGATCCCGACCACGCATCGTGAGCAGGTTGAGGAAGCCTATGATCTTAAAGGCGGCTGCGGCTTTACCGATGGCAACGGCTGCTCCACCGGGATCTCCAAGGGATCGCTGTTCGGTGGTGCCAAGAAACCCCTGAAAATGCCCGAGGAGGTGCGCTGATATGGACCGGACATTGAAAGCCCTATCCCTGCTTCTGAGTTACCCAACGCAGGAGTTACAGCGCGCCATTCCCGAGATCGGCGCAGTGCTGTCCGCCGAGCGGCGACTGACTGCGGCCGCGCGCCGGGCGCTGCGCCCGCTGGTCGAAGAGATCGGCGGACGCGACATGTACGACCTCGAAGAGCAGTATGTCATGCTCTTCGACCGGTCGCGCACGCTGTCGCTCAATCTCTTTGAACACGTTCACGGCGAAAGCCGGGACCGGGGCGGCGCGATGGTGTCGCTGATGGAAACCTACCGCGATGGCGGGTTCGAACCGGCGACCAGCGAATTGCCTGACCATCTTCCGGTTCTTCTGGAATTCCTGTCGACGCGTCCTTTTGCCGAAGCACAGGAAACCTTGGCGGATGCGGCGCATATTTTCGAAGCTCTCAACGCCCGGCTGGCCCGGCGGGAAAGCGAATATGCCGCCGTGTTCGCCGCTCTTTTGCAACTGGCCGGAGCGAATGCAGACAAGGAGGCGGTAGCTCAGCTTCTGGAACAGCCAGACACGGATCCGAACGATCTGCAGGCGCTGGATGAGGTCTGGGAGGAAAGCGAAGTGCGCTTTGGCCCTGATCCCAATGCAGGCTGTCCGCAGGTACGTGACATGCTGGCGCGTATGGATGAACCGGTTCGACCCGCCCCCGATGGCGTGCCGGCAGAGTGATGGAGGCTTGAAATGCATAATTTTCTGTTCGGAATCTATCCCTATATCGCGCTCGGCGTCGGGATCATGGGAACCATCGCGCGCTACGAACGCGATCCCTTCACTTGGAAAAGTTCGTCTTCGCAACTGCTGCGACGTAAGCAGCTGGTAATCGGTTCAGTGCTGTTCCATGTCGGCGTTCTGGTGATCTTTCTGGGCCATTTCGTGGGTCTCTTGACCCCGATCTGGGTGTTCGATGCCCTTGGCATCAGCCACGGAGCCAAGCAGCTGCTCGCCGTTGTCGCAGGCGGGATCGCCGGGGTGATGGCGCTGGCGGGGGGCGGTATGCTGTTTCATCGCCGCTGGACCGATCCGCGTATCCGCCAAACGTCCAGCTTTGCGGATATTGCGATCCTGGGACTGCTCTTGGCGCAGCTGGTGCTGGGGCTTGGCACGATCTTCGCGTCGCTGGGGCATCTCGATGGGCATGAAATGGTCAAGTTCATGGCCTGGGCACAGGGTGTTTTCACCTTCGATGGTGCGGCCGCGGAATATATCGCGGATGTGGCGTTCATCTTCAAACTGCACCTGTTCCTCGGGCTGACGATCATCCTCGTCTTCCCGTTCACCCGTCTGGTTCACATGATCTCTGTTCCGGTGCGCTACCTGTGGCGGCCCGGCTATCAGGTGGTCCGCTCCCGGCGTCAGGCACCGATGGAGGGACGGGGTGGTTCCGTTGCATCGAAAGCGGGGGGCGCCGCGAAACGCGCGGTGACGACCGCAGCCAAACCGGCGGAGTGATCCCATGCACGCGGCTTTATTTCCCGATCTGATCGTCAACGGCGAAACCGTGCCCCATGCATTGGTCGCCGCCGAGGCGCAAAACCACAGCGCCCCCAAAGGCAAACCCGGGATCGCTTGGCGCAAGGCCGCCAACGCGGTGGCCATCCGCACACTGCTCTTGCAGGAAGCGCGTCGGCGCGACCTATCCGCAGACCCCGCCGAAGTCGGGCCGGGACGCTTTGAAACAGAAGAGGAGGCCCTGATCCGGGGCCTTCTTGAAACCGCGGTGGAGACTTTGCGCCCCACGGCGGAAGATATCCGTGCCGAATGGGCGCGCGATCCGTCGCGATTCCGCGCCCCGCCGTTGTGGGAGGTGTCGCATATACTTTGTGCCTGTGATCCGCGGGATGAGAAGGCAAGGATTGCCGCTCAGGCACGTGCGCTCGATCTGAGCAAAAGAGCCTTGGACAATCCTCGGAGCTTTGCCCGGCTTGCGAGCGATCACAGCGACTGTGGTTCAAAAGCCAATGGTGGTGCGCTCGGCCAGCTTGGTCCCGGCGATACGGTGCCCGAATTCGAGGCCGCGCTGCGCCGCATGGCCGAGGGCGAAATCAGCGCCGAACCGCTGCTGACCCGGCATGGCTATCACGTCATCCGCATGGATGCGGTTGCGCAGGGCGCAGTGCTGCCTTTCGAGGCGGTCCGGCTGAAAGTGTCCGATGCCATGGAAAAGGCTGCCTGGGCCCGGGCCGCCCGCGCCTTTGTCGACAGGCTGGCCGCTGATGCTGACATCACTGGCGCGGATCTGCGGCCGGTATAGAACGGAGTGCGTATGATGACCTCGCGACCCACATCGCCAAGACGAGGGAACTGCCTGGCGCCGACTGACATCGCGTTGCTCGGCAATCCACTGGATTTCCTCGCCGAGGATCATCTGCGCATTCGGACTATGTGCGCAGAAATCGACCGGCTTGCCCAGGCCGCAACTGTTGAGACGGCCGAGGCCCGCGCGGTGCTGGATTTTCTGACGGAGGAATTGCCATTCCTGATCGAGGATGAGGATTGCGATTTGCTGCCGCTTTTGATCCGGCGTAGCGCGCCGGAGGACGAAATGCACAGGCTCAAGGCGCGTCTCGATCAGGATCATGCCCGGATCGTGGGCCGCCTGTCGGATGTTGTCGCCGTTTTCGCAGTCCTTTCGGAGAACGGCGGGCGGATCCCGGAGGCACAGCGAGAGGCCCTGCGCGATTTTTCGGCAGACATACGCGATCACCTGCTTCTCGAAAACGCCATCGTGTTGCCGTTTGCACGGCTGCGCCTGTCCGAAGGCGACCTAGATAGCCTTGGGCTGTGCATGCTGCAGCGTCGCGGGCTGGACCGGGTCATGGGGGCTGACGATGCTGAATGATCTCCTTGCCCGCAACAGAGCCTGGTCCGAGCGACGTAACACCGAAGATCCTGGTTATTTCACCCGGCTGGCCGGTCAACAGGCTCCGGAGTTTTTCTGGATCGGCTGTTCTGACAGTCGGGTTCCCGCCAATGTCGTTGCCGGTCTCGATCCAGGTGAAGTCTTTGTGCATCGCAACGTGGCGAACGTGATCCATTCCTCTGATCTGAACCTGTTGTCGGCCCTTGAGTTTGCAGTCGAGGCGCTGAAAGTGCGCGAAATCGTGGTCTGTGGCCACTACGGTTGTGGCGGGGTCAAAGCGGCCACCGAGGATTTCCCGCACGGGTTGGCCGATCACTGGCTGGAACCGATCAGGCGCCTTGCACGGGCCTATGTGGTTGATCTTGCTCAGGCTGCGGACACCGAGGACCGTCGGGACCGGCTGGCCGAGCTGAACGTAATCGAAGGGGTCCGGCGTGTCGCTGAAACGCCAATCATGCAAACAGCATGGGGACGTGGCGCTAACATCCGGATTCACGGCCTGATTTACGGCCTTAGGGACGGACGCTTGCGCGATCTGGATTGTTCGCTCGGCCCCGGCCATTTCCTGCAGGAGGTTGCAGAATGACCATTCTGGAAAAGATTGAGCAGCCCGGATGCGGCTGCGATGCGCCTGAACGGCTGAAGGCGCTTCTCAGTATCGATCACGCCTTCCGGCGCATCTCGCAACACACGTGCCCGGTGGAAGGAACGGAAACCATTTCGCTGGCACGGGCACAGGGGCGCATTCTGGCCAATCCGGTGCGGGCGCAGGCCATGACGCCGCCGTTCGACAATGCGGCGATGGATGGCTATGCCGTCGACAGCACAGCCCTTGTCGGCGAGGGGCCCTGGATGTTCCGGGTCGCTGGCCGGGTTCCTGCGGGGCAGACTGCAACACGGGGCATCTCCGGTGATGCCGCGGCACGGATCTTTACCGGGGCACCGGTGCCTGTGGGGGTCGATGCGGTGGTGATGCAGGAAGACGTGCGACACTGCGGCGATAGCATTCGTATCGATCGCAGACCCGTGTCGGGGATGAATATTCGCCGCGCGGGTGATGACATGCGGACCGGTGACATTATCCTTGCCGCCGGTCAGCGCCTAGGGCCGCGCGAAGTCGCCGCCTGCGCCGCGGCAGGTTCCGCAAAGGTCCGGGTGCGCCGCCCGGTTCGGGTTGCGTTACTGGTAACCGGAGATGAGGTACATCAGACCGGGAGCGCGCGCGCGGCGGCAGGGATCTGGGACGTCAACACGCCAATGCTGACCGCCATGCTGAGCCGCCCCGACGTTGATCTGCTTCATATCCGCACCGGGGCGGACGACCGACCGGGCCTGCAGCGCCAGCTAGAAGAACTTTCGACAGAGGTCGATCTGGTGGTCACCACTGGCGGCATATCTGTCGGTGAAGAGGACCACGTCAAGCCCGCGCTGAACGCGCTTGGCGCGGAGTTTCTGTTCAGCGGCGTCGCAATGAAACCGGGTAAACCGGTCTCGTTCGGCCGGATTGGCTGCGCTCAGTGGCTTGGGCTTCCGGGCAATCCGCTGGCTGCCTTCGTGACGTGGCAACTGTTCGGGACAGCCGTCTTACGTACTTTGTCTGGAACGACAGGAGGCAGTGCGGCACGCCGCAACGTGGTGCTGGGGCACGGCATCCGCCGCAAACCCGGCCGATGCGAATTACGCCCGGCATGGATCGCAGGCTTCGATGGGGCGGGGCGCGAGGTCGTGCAGTTCGAGGAGGCCACCCACTCAGCCCGGGTCGCACGCTTGCCTGCGGCGGACGGTCTGATGCTGCTGCCAGCCGAGGCGGACCAGCTGTCCGAAGGCGCGCTGGTCGAATTTCAACCCTTCTGTGACATGTGAGGAGTTCATCAATGCATATCGCCTATACCAAAGCGCCGGGCAAAGGGGACACTGACCTGCTTCTCCACGAGGCTGCCGCGCAAATGCAGGCCCGCGGTTATCGCTTGGCGGGGACGGTTCAGATCAATACCGACCGGGAGAAAAATGGCCCCTGTGACATGGACGTGAAGGTCCTGCCGGATGGTCCGGTCATCCGGATTTCACAAAACCTCGGCCGTGGGGCGCGGGGTTGCAGGTTAAACCCTTCGGCGCTGGAAACTGCGGTCGCGCAGGTCGAAACTAGCCTTGCGCAGGGCGTGGATTGCCTGGTCGTAAACAAGTTCGGAAAACATGAAGCGGAAGGTCGTGGGTTTCGGCCGGTAATCGTCGATGCTCTGTCGCGTGGAATCCCGGTTCTAGTCGGTCTCAACCAGCTGAATGAGAACGACTTCCTGACATTCGCGGAGGGGTTGGCGAAGGAACTGGAGCCGCAAAGCCCGGCGTTGCTCGATTGGCTGGCGATGGCTGTTACTGATAGTTCAGAGGCTGCATAGGAACGGAAAGGGCTCCGCTCCGCGCATTATATTCACAAAAAAGCAACCGGGCGGAGAGGTGTTCTCGCCCGATTGCGCTCGGCTTTTTAACGGCCTCACTCGTCTGATCAAATCCTCGACACTGACAAGGCAGGAGCGCCGTGCTCTGATCCGCGATATCGCGTCGCGTATCTCGGAGGCGCTTGGTGCAGTCATATTTGCGTTTCGCATCGTAGGTGTCGAGGAAAGATGCAACTTTCGCGAAAACCGAAAATCATCACTGAGCCCTAAAAACTCACTTGACCCTCAGGTTGTGTCTCCGCTATTTGTTTCGCCATGAACTTGAACCACCATATCATACTCACGTCCCTGGGGCTTATAGGATGATCCTCCCGGATCGGGCGCAGGGTACAGTTCAGTTCACCGCTCCTGCTCACATAACACTTCATCGAATCAGTAGCCGTGGAATACTTTTTTCTGCCTCTGAAGTTCGCGAAGATCAGTGAGACGGAACGCGTAAGACAGATCATTCCCTATCCTTGAGACCGGGCCGCTTGCGAAAATACGCAGCGGCCTTTTCTTTGTCGGATTGCTGCCCGGCCGCAAGGACTGCTGAAACTTGTGCCACAGCTTGATGCAGTCACAATTTGTAAGGTTCCGATCTAGCGTCTGGATGTGAAAATGGAACTTTGATTTGCCTGTATCGCGTTGAATCAAAACAACAAAAATTCTTCTCGGAAGGCGATCAGATTGTTATCGTCTCCGGGGACCCGGTGCTGAGTTTTTCGCTCAAGATCCGGCTCGATTTGAAACTGACTGAACGAGGAGAAACGCCGATGTAAAAGCGACCCTTCAAAATGAAAACGTCCGAACCTCGGCAAAGGGACGGACGCGTTCATAAGGCAGATCAAAGTCTACCCAAGTAGCAATGGTTCGATAGCAAATCCGGCCTCGGATTTCAAGGACGGCGACTGCCTCACCAAAACCGCTGCATCCAATCTGGACGTCTCGCGTCCGGGGCCGATGGAGCACGCGCTGAACTATCAGCTCCAACGCTTCGCATTCGGTTCTCACCGCTGCGGAGCGCCGGAAGAGCTGTGCCTTTTGTCAGCCGAGAGCGATCACCGTTGCCCAGTTCCGGGCCGCGGACCACTCAACTGTGAGATAAATCAATGTCCTATACTCTTCAGCAGGGAGGCATCCGGCTTCCCGAAGCCAGCCTTGCCGACCGCAACGTCGCGGCAGCCTCAAAGGGCCACTTCACTGGCCACATCGTGTTGGGCGATGGTCCTGGTCGTATTACCCAGATCGAAAGCCATCACGAGTTGAAGGCCTGCCTGTGCCTGGCCGTCCGACCGGAGACCGATGAGATCTACGAGCAGGTTGGCTTTGAATGGGAAGACGAGGATGGCGAACGTCACACCCATTATTTCGACTTCGTGGTGGTGCAGACCGATGGGGAGATTTTCGCATATTCCGTGAGGCCTTCCTATGGCGTGACCGATGCGTTCTTTGAAGAAATGTGCCGGATTTCGGATCAGGCGCGGACAGAAGGGTTTGTCACTGATGTCCGCCTAGTGACGGAAGAGGATCTCGACCCTGTCGCGCTGTTCAATGCCGAACTGCTTCATTCCATTCGCGAGGAGGATCCGGAGGCCGATGCGGCGGCGCGAAAAACCGTTCGGGAAATGGAGGGTATCGAGACGCTGGAAACCCTCAGGGACATTACCGGCTGTGGCGCAATGGGCTTTCGCGCGCTGATCCGGTTGATCCGGTCCCGCAATCTTCAGCTGGTCAGCTACGAGCGCATTTCCCCGAAATCCCAGGTCTTCAAAAGGGAGCTGATCTGATGAAGCTGTCCTGCGACTCCCACAATGGAGCCGCACACGCGGCGTTTAAACCTGTTCTGAACAAGCTGGACCTGACCCACCCGGGCCAACGGCTTGAGATCGATGAATGCAAAATCGATCTGATGACGCTGATGTATTCCGGCGGCCGCATCTACTGGTTCAAAGAAGTGGAGTGGCTCCTGTTCGGAGTGACCTCCGGATCGGAGACCGGTGAGGTCTGCGAACAAGCCGACTTCGAATGGCGCGATGAGGACGGCGCCCCCCAATACGTCGGCTACGACTATAAATCCCCGAAATTTCAAGTCTTTGAGGAAGGACGGTTCTGATGGAGATGTCCTTCGATTACCGCAAAACACGCATTGCAATCGGTGCGTTCGATCGCGTCACCGTCAATGAGGTTTCTTACAGGCTTATCTTTGAGAGTGAAGCAGGCGTTACGCTGCAAATGGACGATGGAACGGGCTGCGCCCATCAGTTCTCGCACGAGGAACTGAGTCGCCTTGCGTCGATGGGGCGTATCCGCTTTGAGCCAGACTTCTTCAATCCGGAAAAGGCTAAGCGGCAACAGCAGTCAAATACCGGGCTTCTGTCAGCTTTGTCGTTGCCCCAAAATGCTCGCGTCGCGAAGCGCAGCGCCTATGTCGAGGCCTTCCTCGAAATGGAGCGCAACGGTCACATTAATCGCACCGACGCGGCCATTAAAGCAAACGAGAAAACTTTGATCGGCCACGCAACGCAATTTGCGGAAAACCTCAACCCGATGGGGTTGGCCAATCCAGGAAAGTCAGCCGATATTTCTGTTCCGCCGAGCCCTCGGACGCTGAGATCCTGGATCAAGGCCGCAGAACTTGATGGCCCAGTCGGCCTCCTGGATGCAGTGCATCTGCGCGGGAACCGCAATCGTATTCTCGGGCCTGAGGAAGTCGGGCTTCTGATGAAGGAAGTGCGCGGTTACATGAGCTCTGACCGGCCGACCATCAAGACGATCCACGAAAAGGTTTTGGCTTCCTTCGATGAGCTGAATGCTGAACGAGTTGAACGTGGCCTGCCTGCCTTCTTTGTGCCCAGCCGCGAAACCACACGCCGTGCGGTCCGGTCCCTGGATCCGTTTGCGGTAGTCTCGGCCCGCTTCGGTGAGGCGGCTGCCCGCAAAAGGTTCAGACCGGTTCTAAACGGGCTTGATCTGACCCGTCCGCTTCAGCGGGTCGAGATTGATGAATGGGAAGTCGATCTGATGTCGCTGATGTATTCCAGCGAACTCATCGACATGTTCACGGACGAGGAACGCCTCGCTCTGGGCTTGGACAAGACCAAGAAGCGTTGGACGCTTACGGTGGCGATCTGCTGCACTACGCGATGCATCGTGGGAATGGTCATTTCAACTGCACCAAAAGCACAGGCAGCGGTGCAGGTGCTCCAGATGGTCGTGTCCAACAAAGGTAAGTTGGCTGGTCTGGTGGCCGCACAGAGCCATTGGGATATGCATGGTACGCCTGAAACGATCGTCACTGATTGCGGAAGCGCGTTTAAATCGCAGGCCTTCCGCTTCGCATGTGCCGACCTTGGAATCACCAAGGAAAATGCAATCGCGGGATGCCCAGAGGTCCGCGGCACCATTGAGCGTGTATTCGGCACTATCGCAAAGCGTCTGCTTCCCAGTCTGTCGGGGCAAACCTACTCTGACGTCGTCAAGAAAGGGGACGCAAAGCCGGAAGACCGTGCGGCGCTGACCTTGGACGACCTCGCGTTCGTCTTGGTGCGCTGGGTTGTCGACTACTATCACAACACCCCACATCTCGGGTTGGGTTGTGAGACACCGGCAGATTGCTGGCGCCGTTTGATGGGACAGTGGGGCGTACGGCCTTCTCCGGACATGCGTCGCCACCGCCTTGTCTTTGGCCGCCGAATGACACGTGTCCTCAGCAAGGAGGGCCTGACTGTTCTTGGCGTCCGCTACCATTCGGAGCGGCTAGCCGATTGGATGCTTCGGAAGGACAAATGCGATGTTGATGTGCGCTGGCACCCCAAGGACATCGGCGCCATCGAAGTGCGGCTCGGCACCGACTGGTTCACAATCCCTGCAGTAGATCATGCGCTTGAGGGCGTGCCCGCGCAGGTCTGGCTGTCGGCCACCCGGGACGTGCGTTCACGGAACCCGAAGGCAAAACGGATCAACTCCGACGTGGTTCAGCAGGCGATCAAAGCAATTTCTGAACGCAATGCGCAGGCCATGGCGCTGGCAAATCTGGTGGTCGAAGACTGGTCCCCGGAGCGCATCGCGCGCGAAGAGAAGCGGATCTTCCAAGGGATCCGGTTTGGCAAATCCCAACCCAAGAAAACAGTCTCTGAGGGTATCGGCCGCTCTTTTCCTTCACCGGACCCAGAAACCGGCGGAACCGAGAAAGCCACCATCCAGAAGCCTGCTGTCACACGCCACAAACCCAAATCTACCGACTGGACCATTGAGGAAAACTAATCATGACTGACTTTGCAAAAATCGCAGCGACTCTGGAAACCTTGCGAAACCTCCATGTCGGTTCTCCCAGGGACACGGAATTTGGGTCCCACCTCGACCGTCTCCTTAAACGCGATCCCTCGGGGAACCTGTTGCCAGAGGCAAGGCGCTTTACCTCCACCGGTGAAACCCGCGGCATCCTGGTGATCGACGGACCAGGCGGTGGTAAATCCACGCTGGTGGACCGGGGGCTGTCCCGGCACCCTGTGCTCTCCCAGAAGCCGGAGGGCCGCTCTTTGTATCTGGACGCGGTGGTGCCGAGTCCGGCTACCCTGAAAAGCATGACGCAGGAACTCCTGACCCGCAGCGGCTACCCCGTCAAATCCGGCCGCAGCGAAGTCTGGAGCCAGCTGCAGGTGTTCCGTGAACGGCTCCACATGCTGGGGGTTGCCGTCCTGTGGATCGACGAGGCGCATGACCTGTTCTGCGCAGACCGGAACCTGATCCTAAGGGCGGTGAAGACGCTGATGCAGGGGGATCACCCGGTGATCGTCATCTTGTCCGGTACCGAAAGGCTGCGGGAAATCATCCGCACCGACGCGCAGGTTCAGCGCCGGTTCTCCACCATCAACCTGAAACCGGTCGCAGTGCATACTGACAAGGAGCAGTTCTCCGCTCTTATCGAACGGTACTGCACCCGCGCGGATCTGCAACCGCCTCAGCAGGAGGATCTGGTCGACAGGCTGTTCCACGCTTCGCGCTACAGGTTCGGGCGCTGTATCGAGACAATCAACGCGGCAATCGAGCAGGCGCTGAATCATGGTGAGGCGGCCTTAGATATCTGGCATTTCTCGGAAGCCTGGGCTTTTGACGAGGGTTGCCCGCTCGAACGGAATGTCTTCGACGCTCCAGAATGGTGGACGATCGACCCGGATGCATCCGCTGAGGATGAAGAACCCAGGAAACCGGCTAAACGCAAGCGGAAGCAGGGGGCATGACCATGGACAAGCTGTATCCCTCTCTTCCATTTGCATCCGGCGAGACACCGCTGTCCTGGGCTGCGCGTCTTGCAGCCCTGCACACCGGTGGCGGTCTCCGGCCTTTCCTCAATGACATGGACGTGCCGTTCATGCCGCTCGCGAGCGGACATGCAGACGCGATCCGCCGCCTTTGTGAACTGGCCGGACAGGACCACAATGTGGTGGGTCACAATACTATCCGCAGCTTGGACGGCAGGCGTTTTGAGCTGCGTGGCGAGGTGTTTTCCAAGGACTTCATGACTGGCCGTGTGACCCGCTTCTGCCCTGCTTGCCTGGTGGAGGATGAAGGCGGCGCCATCCGTCCCCACGTGCGGCGGCGGGGGCGGCTGGAGTGGCTGCTGGCTCCGGTCAGGGTTTGCCCGCGCCATCAGCAACCACTCATGGAGCGGCAGCGTGATGCCTGGGACGGTAAGGCCCGGGAGCTGCAACTTCTGGTGCCTGAGACCGGTGCTGACCTGCAGGCGCTGGCGGAGCCGTTACCGGTCCTTAAGCCGTCGCCGCTTCAGGACTATGTGCTTGGGCGCCTTCAGGGTGCAAAGGGGCCGGATTGGCTTGATGCTCAGGGGATCGAGCAGGCAGTCCGCGCCACCGAAATGCTGGGGGCGGTATTGAGGTATGGTGTCGACGCCAAGGCAGGTGAAATGGGGCAGATGGACTGGGACGAAGCTGGCCGGGCAGGGTGGCCTTACATGTCCGCCGGAGAGAAAGGTGTCGGAGAGGCATTGGACCTTTTGCTTGCCGATGCGCAGAACCGAGGAGATGGGCCCCTTCGCCGGGTCACGACTTACGGCATGCTCTATTCTTGGCTTGCCGCATCCAAGTTGTCTAAGGATCCGGGGCCTATCCGTGACATCCTACGTGAGCATATTCTGGACAACATGGACGTGCAGGCTGGGCGGTTGCTGCTCGGGGAAATCGGGGTGAAACCGCGTCGGAGCAGTATCGCGTCTCTGGCGACATCTGAGTTCGTGAATGATGTCACTCTCAAGAATGTGCTGCACGCCAAAGGCGTGATCTCAGACAGTGAAGCGGCGCTGCCCGGCTCCCACGTGCTTGTGGACTACGAGACCGGCAAGGGGGTGGCTGATGAGATCAACCGAGCGGTTGCTGTCACCGTCCTGCCGCAGGTACTCAACACATCCCGGCCCATTGTGGCAGCGCTCATGGACGAGGGGTTGCTGCCCCAGTTGCACGACGGTGGCCTGAAAGTGGGGAAAATTAGTTGTGCCGTCGATCGTGAGCATGTGGATGCGCTCCTCCACCGAATTCAGAAATATGCCAGTCCTGTCGCCGAGGCTCCCCGTACCATGGTCAGTCTCGCAAAGAGTGCTGAAATCAGCCGGAAGAAGATGCAATTGGTTCTTGCCCTTGTGTTTGGGGGGCGACTTAAACGTGTCATGCGGTTGGAAAATGAACCCGGGCTCGACGGCCTCCTGGTCGACCCGCTTGAGGTTAAATCCCTGACACCGCGTTGTCGGCCAGGCATGAGTGCAAGTTGTGCGTTCATGATGCTGGGCGTTGGGGCCACTGCTGGAAAACGGCTGCTCTCAGAGCCGGGGGGGCGGGTCCTACTGAAAGCTGTCAAATTGCCGGGTGAGGAAGAAGCGTGGATCACGCCCGCCGCCATGGCGTGCTTCAGAAGCAGATATGTGACCTTGAGGAGCCTTATGATCGAACTGAAATGTACGAAGTCGCAATTGAAGCGGAGGCTGGATGCTCACGAAGTGAAGCCAGCATTCGATCCAAGGTCCTTCGGTGGGACTCTTTACCGAAGGGCTGACTTGCCAAAATCCATGGAAATCTGACGTTCCAACGCATGAGCATCAAGAGTGCCGCCTTCGGGCGGCATTTTTTTGAAATTTTCGATGGCAAATAATCTCGTGCGGGAATGGCAGAAAAGGCGCCTTCCTAGGTTTTTTGTCGATGCCGGTCCTTATAAAACAATGACTTACAGCGGTTGCGCGAAGATCAATGGCAGTTTTTTACGAGTTCGGACAAGTCAGAGCAAGCATATGAATGCACAAAGGAAAGCATAAACCTGCGCAAGGGGTGTCAAGGGGGAAACGTCCCTCTTGATGCGCTTTGTGCGGGCCGCTGACACAGAGTGATGGAGACGCCGGGGCTAAAGCTCGGGCGTCTTTTTTGTGTTTGGGGTGCATCAATCTTCGGTACCAGAACCTTCCGTCTGGATGGCTTCAGGGCACTCGAGAAGCGTCAGTCGGCTTGACTACTCGGCGCAGGAAGTAGGCCTAGTGTTGGAGTATAGAACGCCGCCCAGTCCAGCACTTCCTGCCCAGAACCGACTTTCGTGCCGGGTGTCACTCATGACCGGTGTCAGCCCAAAGCGGTCGCAGCCAACTGGCCTAGCTTTAGCTTCCAGAAAGCTGCGCGGCACACGGAAAGCGGACATTGGGGGCGTGTGAAGCCGATGCCCAGAGCGCCCCTCCCTATCCTGACCGAACCATGCGTTTCATCACGTTGTTTTTAAGTACGATACGGTGAAAGGGAACGGCGAGAACGTGGAGTACGATCAGTCCCAATAGAACGGTTTTCAGCACATTGTGCGCTTGCGCGGCGGTACCTTGTTCGAGGAACCACGCGACAGCTCCAGTCACTGACATGGCGGTTAACAGCGCGTAAAAGACCCAGTGGACCACATGCGACAGGATCTTAAGCGGCATGGGTTCATTATCAGGAGCCGACGGTGCGCCACGACGCAGACGCAAAGCAAGGCGCCAGACCACCATCAAGAGAATCAGCCCTCCTCCCGCCACATGTGCAAGGATTAGCGGCTCAAAGGCAAAGTCCTTCTCTCGACTGATCGCTTCCCATGCAAGGGAAATTGCGTCGTGAAATAGATACTGTGCTGCGACCAGTAATGCTATGAGCCAATGTAGGACAATCTGGGCTGTCGAATAGCCTTCGGGTTGTGTCACTGAAACCTCCTGAACACTGATGCATTCAGAAGTTCATATATGACTGAGGCGCGCCTTGCGCTGGATCAAATCAAACGTACCTCAGAACTGCGAGCGCCAGCGCGGATGCTCATCGTCGATGATCAGCGGATGGGCGTGGCGGCGCCGCCCCTGGAGGTGAGGATGATCCGATGGCAAGTTGTAATGAGTATGCTCAATCACCTCCGGGTCGCCCGCAGGCCAAAGGCGCAGGGCAGCAAGGATACCCAGCGTTGCCAGCGCCGCCAGAACCAACAGCGCGGGAACAGTGCCGAAGGTGGTCATCAACCAGCCAGACAGCGGATAGGTTAGCAGCCAACAGGCATGGCTAAGTGCAAATTGCGCGGCGAACAGCGCCGGGCGGTCCTCCGGGTGTGCCGAACGACGCAGCAGGCGGCCCGAGGGTGTCAGAACGGTAGAATACCCAAGGCCCACGATCAGCCAGCCAGCCACCAGGAGCGGCCAGCTTAAGCCAATGGTCACGACTGCCCCCGCAATACCCAACAGTGCTGTCACCATCGTCCAGCTTCCTGCCAACATCGTCGGCCTGTCTGAGACTTTGTCCAACAGATGTGGCAGCCCCACCGCCGCAACCATGCTACCGATGCCAAAAGCGAACATCGCCCAGGCCAAAAAGCTTGCGCTCAACCCCAGTTCTCCGCGCACCAAAATGACCGAGTTCACCAATACCATTGCACCAGCACTGGACACGGCAAGGTTCAATCCCAGAAGGCCCCGTAGGCGGGGTGTGGAAAGGTAAATGCGAATTCCGCGCGTGGTTCTATCATAGATGGCTCGTGGCTCGGACGCCTCCGGGCTAGGTAGTAATACCGAGACAACCAAGAGCGCCGACGCGGCAAAGCCCGCAACTGTGCCAAAGAATAGAGTATTGTAACTCATCACCCCCAATAGAAGTGCGGCGAGCGTCGGTGAGATGATGTTTTCCAGGTCGTAGGCCAGGCGCGACAGGGATAACGCTCGCGTGTAGCGCCCTTCTTCTGGCAGAACATCTGGGATGGTCGCCTGAAAGGTAGGCGTAAAGCCTGCCGAAGCTGATTGCAGCAGGAAGATCAGCGTGTATACCTGCCAGACCTCGGTGACGAAAGGCAGGGCCAGCGCCGCTGCCGCGCGGATCATGTCCAAAGCCACCAGCAGGGCACGGCGCGGGACGCGGTCAGCAAAGGCACCAGCCACCGGGGCAATACCCACATAGGCCACCATCTTGATCGTGAACACAGTGCCCAGCACCATCGCCGCTCCGTCGCCCGCGAGATCATATGCAAGCAGGCCAAGCGCCACCGTCGCCAAACCGGTGCCAAGAAGCGAAACGACCTGCGCGAGAAATAGGTGACGATATGTGCGGTCTAATAGGACTTCGAACATAGATAAGCCTCAGAGGTAGCGGGTGATCGCCTTTAACTCTTCCCGGTCGGATTCAGATCCATCCGCGTCAAGGCAATGGTCCAAATGGTCGTGAATCAACAGCTGTTTGGAGTTGCGTATCGCGCTTTCGACCGCTTGCAATTGCTGCGCTAGGTCAAGACAGGGCCGTCCGTCTTCGATCATGTCGATCACCTTGCGCAGATGTCCTTCAGCGCGTTTCAGCCGAGCGATTACGTTCGGGTGGCTTGCATGTTGATGGTGATTTGTCATAGTCAACGCGTATCCCCCCTAGGGGGATAACACAAGGTGTCATAGAAGACGCATCACGTGGAACAGAGGTAGTGCAGTTGATAAGCGGACAGCACAATACAGCAGGGCTTGGGGTACGTCTGTTCGCCCTCTTGACCTGCATTGGGCTGGCGGTCTGGACTGTATCGCCGAATGCCTCACATGTTCCAAAAATCGTGGAGACCTTTCAGGAGCATGCCGAGGTTATTGGCGAGCATGGCCATTCCCATGGCTTGGAGGAAGATCTGCTCTGGGCGATGCATGGCCATAGCCACGACGTCGCAGACCACGATCACGGACAAGCCGTCCTGATACCTACCCGGTATAGCGCAATGCCGGTCGAAACCGACACGACCAAGCATCGCCATCCCTCATTTGATTGGGTGCCGCCTGTATTCCGATTGGAAAGACCTCCGCGCGCGTGAAGCTTGCCCTAAATGGGCGCAACACCACGCAACAATTAACTTTCCAAGGAGAAACACATGCACTCCGCTTTTGCGGATGGACGTTCGTGGCGCAGCTCGCGCGCGACTGCCATCCTGACGGCCCTTGCGGCCACCACGCTATATGCAACGGCTGCTGGCGCTCACAACGTGACTGAGGGTGACGCTGGCTATATTCAGGAGATCTGGGGGGTAAACCTGATCCCTTTCATGTATCTTGGGGCCAAGCACATGGTCACCGGATATGACCATATCCTGTTCCTGTTGGGCGTCGTCTTCTTCCTCTACAAAATGAAGGACGTGGCCATCTACGTCAGCCTCTTCGCGCTTGGTCACTCGACCACGATGCTGATGGGGGTATGGTTCGGCTGGGGCGTGAACGCCTATGTCGTGGATGCCATTATCGGCCTGTCCGTCGTCTATAAGGCACTCGATAACCTCGGAGCCTACCAGCGCTGGTTCGGGGTTCAACCCAATACCAAGGTTGCAACGCTGATCTTTGGCTTTTTCCACGGTACAGGGCTGGCAACCAAAATCCTTGACTACAACATCGCCTCTGACGGGCTTTTGCCCAACCTTCTTGCCTTCAATGTCGGTGTCGAGATTGGGCAAATCATGGCGCTCGCCGTCATCTTGATCGTCATGGGGTACTGGCGCCGAACCACTGCGTTCCTGCGCCAGGCCTACACCGCAAACGTGGTGATGATGACCATGGGGTTTATCCTCGTGGGCTATCAGATCACCGGATTTTTCCTCGCCTGAAATCAAGACAAGGAGACATAACATGTTCAACTCCAATCGCCCCTCACTTGAGGAACTGCCCAGCTCGGCACAACTTTTGAAATCCACCGCCATTGCTGCCGTTTCGGCCGCAGCTATCCTCGTCTCCGTGGTTTTGCCAGCAGAATATGGCATTGACCCCACGGGGGTTGGTCGCGTCATAGGTCTCGCCGAGATGGGCGAGATCAAGACACAGCTTGCCGAAGAGGCTGAGATGGATCGTCAGTTGATACAGGTCGAGGATGACCAGTCTACTCTGCTCAACGACTTCTTTGGCTTGTTCGTGGGCACAGCCCATGCGCAGGAGGCCATAGCCTGGCGTGATGAGGTCACCTTCACGCTCGAACCTGGCGATTCTGCCGAGTGGAAGCTGGTAATGACTGAAGGGCAGGCTGCTCAATACCGTATGATCGTCGAAGGCGGTCGCGTTAACTTTGACCTACATGGGCACGGTGGCGGCCAGTCGGTAACATATGAAAAGGGCCGAGGCTCTACTGGCTCCGAAGGCGCCATTATCGCCAGCTTCGATGGCGAACACGGCTGGTTCTGGAGAAACCGCGACAAGGTGGATGTGACCGTCACGGTCCAAGTCCGCGGAGAATACGCGGAGTTCAAAGACGCAAGTTAACTTCAACGCCGCCACTCGCGCGACCAAAGAGTGAGTGGCGGCAAAGAGGATGTTCGCTTTTGAATTAACCCGACTTCAGCCGCAGCTTTGCAAAGTCCGGTTTCTGCGCATTGCGGTCGATCAGGAATGGCGTAAAAACGCCCACGACCGGCTATGCCAGCAGCTCGCCCCCCGATGTCGCCAGAGGCAACAGGTGGCAACGTCGATACGTTTCCAGAGCTGATTTCTGCTGCTTCGATCGCGAGCTTCACCTTCATATGAGCCGCCCACTCCCATCCGCTGTGTCGAGAGGCAGGAGTGCCCCATCAGGCAGTGGTCGCTGCAATTGGTGGGCAGTCTCAATGGGCGAATTTAACCAGAGGTCCCATTCACCCGGCTCCGTCAAGATCACCGGCATAGCCTTCGGATGGACCGCAGCGACCTCCGCATTTGGCTGGCACGTCAGAAAGGCAAAAAGATCGCCCTCTGTCTCCCCATCCTTGACCTTGCGCACCGAGCGCCAACTGCGCGTCTCGATCCCCGCGAAGAACATTGGGCGATCTGGATCGGCGCAACTGAACCACTGATTGCCCCCTTTGATCGGCTCGGCAAAGGAGGTGATCGGCACCAAACAGCGATGTGCAGGTCCCAACCAGCTTTGCCAATGGCTCGAGGCCAGGTTTCGGACGTTGGTGACGCCAGGATCTCGCTTCGTCTTCAGCACAAAAGCAGGGGATGGCATTCCCCAACGCGCTTTGACCAGTTCCAGTCCGTTGGCTGAATGCCGAATGATCGGCGCCAACTGGTCGGGGTAATAGGAGCCACTTCCCAAGTTCCCGGCGCGATCCACGAGGCCGGGGAAGAGGTGTCTCATGGCGTCTTGAGATCTGGTGTTGCTGTAGAGGTTGCACATATCACCACGCTGCCGCCATTGGCTTCGGTTGGTCAAGGCTCCAACCTAAGATGTTCTTTGTGGTTTCACTCTCGGGGGGGGCTTTGAGGATTGTACCGCATGGAATACTACGGCAGGAGCGGAAGCGTCATGTCCACTACTGATCAGGAGGCGTGTATGAGCGATGCACGGATTGAGGTTTCAAGATTGCCTGATGGGCAAGTTAGCGTTTGTAAAGGGTTCTGGAATGATATCTTTCCTGAAGAGCGCCGTGAGCCTTGGGCGGCTTGGTATGAGAGCATGTACGAACAGTATGGATATGCCGGTTACCTTGATATGGCGCGGGCCTTACGGGACTTAGGTCCGTTAGCCAGCTGATCTTCGAAAAGAGTGTAGCAGCCTACTAGGCCGCAAGCCCCAGGAGGTGCCGGGGTTTGCGGCCCTTTCCTGAGCTCCGCCTTTTCGTCACGGTCGGGGCAAGCCTTCCCGTCAAGCGGCTACGGTAGAGCACATGCTTCCGGTCTGTGCTGGACCGGTACTCCGAGGTATCCTTCCAAGGAGTACTGTTCTCCTTGGAAGGATACTCGCGCAGCGCAATCCACGAATGCTCGAAGAGAAGGTCCGCGGTCTCAGTAGTTTGTCCGTGGAAGACGCAGAGAGCGTGACTTTCTCGCTTGCAGGAGAGAATTCACGCCTTAGCCATTCGTGCCGGACCGTACGGTTGCTGGCCCAAAACCTACTTGAGTTTGCCTGCGTCCTGAAGTTTCTTCGCCTGCTTGTTGAGCTCTGTCATGGTCTTCTTGTCGAATGTTCGCTGCATAGCCTTCTTTTGAAGATCCTTCGGTTTCTCGCGACCTGAAGCGTGGCTGACAATGGCCTCCATGGCTCGCATGAACTGTTTTTCCATCAGGCTTTGACGGGTCTTGTCCATCATTTTGACCAGTATCTCGTTCTCTTTGCCCTTAGGCACGTTCAGCCCCTCAAGCAACGTCGCCTTGGTTTTCTTGTCCATGCTCTTCACGAAATCCCCGGCGACATACTCCCCGAAGTTCTCAAATTCCTTGAACGCACCGCCGTAGACAAGGTTCGTACCCAGATGTGTATAGAACTTCTCCCAAGTCATCTTGTCAGGGTCCTTGAGGGTCAGTTTCAGCCCGTCCTCGACCGCGCCATCCAGCGCTGTGGATGCCGAGGCCTTAACGTATTTGGCCATGTAGCCACCAAGGATATTGTCGTTGAGCATCTTGTTGGCGTTCTTGCCGATCAGCTTGCGGCCGTTCTTGCCCAGCCAGCCGAAGAACCGCTCGCTTTGCTTTGACCCGGTAAAGGTCGAGACCGCTCCGGTGATGAGCGTGTCGCTCAACACGTTCGTGGCGGCCTTGCGAAAGCCGCCGGAGGTGCCTGCAAATGCTTTGCAGGCCTCGGTCGAAAGAGCTTCCACTGCGGTAAGTCCGGCGCTGGCTCCGGCGTATTTAAGTACCGCGCCAACGCCCATTCCGACGGGCCCGGGGGTTGCGACGCATTGCAGGAAGGTGAAAGAGGCCGTCTTGGTGAATTCCAGTGCCTTGATGGCCTTGGCCGTGCCCGAAATCATGTCGGCTTCGTATTCCTGCATGACCTTTATGGCGAAGTTGACGTGAAATTCGGCCCGCTCAACCCTGTGGACGATCTTTTTCATATCATTGGAGGTCAGAACAGCTTTGAGGTTGCCGAGTGCCAGCCCCGCCTCGATCACGACAGACTGGTCGGGGATAGGGCGGCCGAAGGTCTGGCTCATGATAAAGCCGACGACATACTGGTTTTTGTTCTTCTTGTGCCAGTAGTACCAGATGTCCTCTGCGGTATCCGTGCGCTTTTCCAGATCCCGGTAGAGGCCTTTCAGAATTGCTCGACAGGAGCGTTTGGACACCAGCATGTATTCCTTGCGCGTCAGCAAGTAGGCATGGCGGTTGTAGTTGACCTGGCACTCGGGTGGCTTGCAGGACGAAGCATATTCCAGCGCGTCAAGCGTGTCGTTGTCGGCGTTGCCGCTGGGTTTGAGAATACTGTCCTTCTGGAACTGTTTAAGGGTCGCAATAAAGGCCTTGGTTACATGGCCTTTCATGTTGTCGACTTTGTACCCGGCAGCCTTCAGAAGCCCCTGAACGTCTTCGGCGACGGGATCAGTGGTTCCGACTTGAAATACGGCAGTTTGATGCGCCATCGGTGCCCCACTTGAAGTGCAAGAGCCAAGTCTGCAGTCTTGGACTCTACCACATTGCTCGGATCATTTCACCTTCACCGCGTGAAGGTTGCCTGACGGGGGCGTATCCCGTGTCCCTTTGGACTGGGGGCGCAAGCCCTCGGGGTTGCACCATTCGTGTGACCGGCGGCTTTTGGGCGTATCACCTGGTTTTTTGCGCTCGCGGCGTAGCCTCGATAGTAGGCCGTTCGAATGTCGCGTTTTGGGCCTGCTGTCTTCATCTGTTGGCCAACCCGGTGTGCGTTTTGGCGGCGTATCTGGCGCTGCAGCGCCACACGGCGGGTTCGAGGTCACGATAACAGTGTCAAATCTACGCACATTTTGCGAGGCCGCTACCCAACCTCTCAGAACCTGTCCGGATACATGGCCATCATGCTTTGGACGTCAGCGTCGCTGGAAAAGGCATCCGGATTGCGGGATATGATCTCCCTGATAAATTCCCGCCGGGCCCGTGCGTCATCGGGCGATGTCGCCTCAAAGAAGGGGCGCAAGCCGAAGCTGAATATGCGCTTAATGAAGTCTCGGGCTATGAAAAGCGACGGGACGGTGCGGGTGTTGGTATCAGATACGCTCATCTCACGGGCCTTTCCTGATGCTATGAAGATGCTCTCACTGTAGCGACTGGGCGATTGTCCCGGTATCAATCGCGGCGATGTGCTACTCTACAGAAATGAAGAGCGAATTCCGAAATTGGTCAGGAATCAGAATCTTTCTTGCCGTCGTGCGCGCGGGCTCCACACTTGCTGCTGCGCGCCAGCTTGGCATGGCCCAGCCAACCGTTGCGCGTCGCATCGAGGCGCTTGAGCACGAGCTCGGCGTGCCCCTCTTCGAACGCGATACGCGCGGTTTCCATCCGACGGAAATGGCACGAGCGCTGCTGCCGAAAGCGGAAGAAATCGAGGCTGCGACAACACGCTTCGCTCAGACGATCGAAGCGCTGACCTGCACCTGACCAATCCGGATCACGGCCTATTCCGGCAACTTCTCGCCCCGGGTCGCGACGATCTTCAGCGAGTTCTCTGTACTTCGTCCCGATGTCAGTTTCGAATTCCTGCCCAGCGTCGAGGTCCTGGATCTGGCAGCGGGCGAAGCGGACATAGCATTGCGCCTGACTAGAAACCTTCCCGATCCGGAGCTGATCTGCCGCAAGATCAGCACGGCGAGGTATGCCCTGTACGGCTCTCGCACCTACGCTGAAAAACACGGATTGCCTGTCTCGACGGAAGACCTGGTCAACCACGCGTTTGTCAGCTTCCTTCGTGAAGGCGTGCCATCCGCTTTTCATGACTGGCTCATCCGTCATGTCGAACCTGACCAGATCAGACAAACCTATTCAGAAATAGATTTAATGCATGCCGCGATCCGGTCTGGCCATGGTCTTGGCATCATGAACGTAAAACTTGCCGAAAGCGATGACACACTCATCCAATGCTTCGCGCCACTGGAGGAAATGAACTCCGAGCACTTGATGCTGATCGCGCCCGAGGCGTATCGGCGCCCCGAAGTAAAGGCCTTCACGAAGTTCTTCGCCCCCCGCTATGCTGCCGTATTCAGGTCGCCCCCGCCAACGAAATAGAAGCTGCGGCGGTCCGTCGGCCGATCGCGCCTTTAGTTGCAGCGGGTGCCCGAATGCGCGCTGCCCGCAAGTCCGGCGAAGCGCTTCCGGGAAGTCGCTCGGCATTCTTCGCACGTGCAGTAGCTCTAGATGCGCTGTCCATCAATGTAGGCTGGCAATTTCGCCCAGGATAGTGGTGTGGATCAACGGTTCTGAGAGTAATCAAGAGCTCAGAAGCCCAAGTATTTAGATGGAACGGAAGGGGTAAGCCAAACGCCGTTATCCGCCCTCCAGAAGATGAGGCCATCTGCGTGCATGGCCGCAGTGTTGACCCGCAGGACGACCGGGCGGCCGTGGCGCGTACCGACCTTCAAGGCGGTGTCCTGATCGGGCGACAGGTGGACGTGCTGTCGGCGGCCAGGGATGAGGCCCGATGCAAAGATCGCATCGAGGTTTGCGCTTGCGGTACCGTGGAACAGTATGGTCGGGGGCTCGGAGGGAGCCAGTTCCAGGTCGACCGGAATACTGTGACCTTGCGCCGCCCGGATGCGCCGCCCGTCGTCGGAGAGCGTGAAGCGCTGCTTGTCATTTTCCGCGACGATCTGGCGGAGAGCGTCGCGTGTGATCCGATGTCCTGCCTTTTTCATGGCGCGCAGCAGGTCATCCACCTGGATCCAGCCGCCCCTGCCAAGTGTCAGCCCGACTAGGTCAGGTTCATGCCGGAGGATGCGTGATAAAAGCTTGCTCTGTCTCGACATGGTCTCTGCGTTGTCCAGTATCACTTCGTTTTAAGGTAGGGGCGGTTTTATCAATGCCCCTGTAAATATACACGTTCCATAGAAAGAAGAGCGGATTGTGGAATGGGTTATTCGTCAACCGCCCTGTTCATGATTTCAGTCAGGAAGTCGTAGGTTTCTTCGGCGACCTGGGGGGCATCCGAAGTCAGGAGGTCAAAGACAAAGTACCGTGCCGGGAAACCTGGATCGATCCGCGCGGGCTTCGGATAACGGTCGCCCAGCGTTTGGAAGAAATCCCATATCTGGTGTAACTAGGTATTTCACGTCTTGTCGTCTTTCTTCTTTGGAGGGACCTGTTTTGCTGAGGCTGCGAGCTGCACTGCGTTTACAGCACCTCTTTCGAAAAGCGCCCCATAGTCCTGACCATCCGGGCTGAATGGCTCCACGCCTGCATCTGCGAGCTTGGGTCGCAGAGCCTGCCAAGAGAGACCCAATTCGACTGCCAATCCACGAAGGGGTACGAACCGGTCATGAAACGCGGCGATATCGGCCGGGGCAAGGAAACGTTGAGGGACACCGGACTTCGCATGGCGCCCTTCCGTGGATGGGATGTGAGCTTCACGGACCAGGCGCATAGCGGCAGAGGGTTTCAGACCACATTGGCGGGCGAATAACTCGATGCTGATCCCGGGGGCGTCTGGTCTATTCAGGAGGCGCTCAATCTCGTCATGGGTAACGAGGATGGCCCTGTACCCTTCACGGGTCATGTGGCGTCCGACGCGCTGAACTTTGCCACGCTCAAGGAACGACAGGATGGTGCCTGGCGAGATCTGGAGGCTTTGCGCAATCTTGGGGAGGTCTCCCCAATTGTGCATGGGGACGTAGATGGGCTCAGCGCCGGTCAACAGTTTCTCGAAGAACTTGTGAGCCGCACGGACGTCCCAGAGGGGCTTGTGGTCCCCGTTGTCGACCGCCGGTGCAAAATAGTCTTCTTCTCGCAAAAGCTCGAATTGATTGCGGGACATGTTCAGCGCGTTCTGGAAGTCTTTGGCGGACACCAGTGTGTTGAGCCGGTCTAGATGAGGTTGCGCCTTCGTTGCATCGAACAGCTCCCATTGGTCGTCTTTTCCGGTCTCAATTGGCCGGACGAGATCAACATCGACCAGCAGCTTGCGAAGGCGTCGCGGATCCATGCCCAGCTCGCGCGCGGCGGTGCGAACGGAATGAACCCTGCGTTCCAGCACCGGCTCCCCCATCAAGTCATCACCAGGGCCGAGCGGCCAGGTGGCAGTGATGTGGTCACGGAGTAATTTCCGGAAGGGTGCGTATTCCTCTCCTTTGAGGTCGAAAGCCAGCCGGTCATACAATGCGCCAAACTTCTTCTTGGGGCCATCCGTGGGCTCGCCAATACCAGCCTGCAGTTCCGTGAGGGCCGTCCGGATTCTGTCTTCGCCCTTGTTGGCAAAGTGAAATCCCATATCGAAAGAGAGCCAGTCTTTCTCGGGTGTGAATTTATTCGACTTTGGGTGCCAAAAAGCCAAGATGGCCCTTCCCAGTAGCTCGCAGAAATGCGCGGCTGCATAGAGTTCGAACTGGTCCAGCCAGCTGCTCGTGCGCTGGTCCAGAAGGCGCGCTTCGATCCATTGATCATACTCTCTCGGCTCACGAAGCTTCGTGTCCAATTTTTCAGACCTGACATCCTGGGCGATTTCGGCCAGCCGGGAAGCCGCGTCATAGCGGAGCGTAACCTGGCGCTCAGACCAAAGCGGGACGAGAGGATGGTGATGCTTCACGCAGAGGCTCACTGGTCGAAAGAGCCAGTGACCCCTGATATACATTTCACCTGTATCGTTATCGGGGCTGGCTTCAGCGTCTTCTCGCAGGCAGACAGGACATCCACGAACGGTCGTATCCTTGATGGCCTTCGCATGCACGCGATGGCCGCGGAACGTGTGTGCGCGGTTACCAAAATAAAGAGGCGTCCAACGTTTCAGGTCCTCTACGTCACTGTCGCAAAGGGCAGCCAGTTTCATCAGGTCCTCAGGAACCCCATTGATGATCTTGGTGAGAGAGAGGCCCATGTCGGTGCAGAAATCGGCGGTATCCACGCCATTCATAGCCGCCATCCGAGACACGTAGGAGAAGGCCGTTTCCCGATCTTTTATGGCGGGCATGAGTGCGAGTGGTGTTCTCAACGGAGGGCCCTCTCTTGTCGTTGCAGCTCCTGCGGGCTGCAGTCTCTCTGCTCGCTGGAACTGGTGCCTTTGTGGCCGTCCTTGTCGAGTATCTGGACGGGAGAGGCGCTCTCGAGGAAGCGCCTCACGCGCTCCGGGGCAGGCTCTGTGAAACAGACGCTCTGCCTGTAGATCATCAGCGACCTGACAATGGTGGACCCACCGATCGCTATTGCACCAATCACGAGGAATGAATCGATGGACACTATTCTCTTTCCTTAAGTTTCCGAGCCAAAGCGGCAACGCCATCGGCCGGGTAGCAAGCTTCCCCGGTACCCGCGAGCGGGTGAGTGCATCGCGACCGACGCGCTAGGTCAGGTCGAAAATGACGTCAAGGAAAACTCGGTCTGGTGATAAAATAGTGATTTGGAAGGATAATTTTTCGCATTTTGATTTGTGGGGGCGTTCGGCAGCAAATACAGGAGCGTGCGCTCTGTACAGATCGATTTTTGGAACTTTTTCGCATAATCGCTGTTGCGCGTCGACTTGCTCCAAGCCCTGTCAATCAACCTCGAGGAAGCGAGGGTCGACGTCTGAAAACGAATCAAGTGCTATAGATCAGAACGTCGTCTTTGGGCGGGGGAGGGGCCTGCCAATCTCTTGAAGCCCTCGCCCGACCGTTGGTCATAGTTCAACAGGTCCGGATTGCAACGATCCAGCTGTCGTAGGCTGCAACCTGGACCTACCGCCTGTCAGTTGGGCATTGAGCACCGAAGTATGCCGACGTCATGGCATCGCAGGCAATGAGACGGGATGCCAAGGTGTTGTGTCACGGAAAGAACCGTGGGTTTCCGCGCAAACGCGCTCATGTAGTCTACGTCTTCTGGCGGCGGCACAGAGTGCTGAAGTTCGATACTTTCCAGTCAAAGCCTACCAGCCGCAACAAGCTTTCGACGAAGCGAAGGGGCATGCCGAATAGTACCTTCACCGTGAGAAGAACCTGGATTGCTGCGTCGCTGAACTCGTGCTGACGACCGCGCTTGTTGGTCGACGGGGCTTACCATTCCATATCAGGATCAAACCAGATCGATCGCGAACCGCGCTGCCTCAGCGCCGTGTTGTACGAAGGCCAGTTCCTGGTCTTGTACGTCGTAGGGGACCAACTGCTCATGCGCCGTTGCTACCCCACTGGATTCAAACCGGGAATCCCTCACGCCGTTTGTGCAACAAAGCCCCAAAGCCGATAAGATAGGCTCCTAAGAACTGGCGCAAAGCGCAAAACCTTTCGTCAAAGAATTCATGCCGTTCATGTCCCGCATATCTGATTGGAATGTCTTTTATGGAGACACGGCCGGATCAATCAGATTGAGTTTCGTTGCCACTTGCTGCATCACGTCAACCGCCCTCATTGGGGAAGCCGAGGCACATGCAGCAGATATTTCATAATAGAATTTCGTGCCATGGAGTGTTTTCGAAGGAAAAGAAGAATGCACGAGATCCGCCTCAATGATGTTGTTGTCTTGCATGAACCATCTCATGAGAACGATAAACGGCAAGGTCTCTTCCTGCGGCAGGCCCAGATCATCGTGAAAACCACCTGTTCGCCTATAGTTGGCAATTTCGGCATCATGATATGCGAAGATGAAGTCGTCATGCCGTGCGCTCAGCTCTTCGCAGGTTAATCCTACAAGGTCTTTGGCGGTATAATGCTTTATTTGAAACGGCTGGGACCAGGCGAAAAAGACCAGTGCGACCGCAGCAATGCAAAACAACAAGAAAAATCCGGCGATCTTCTTCATGGTCCCTCCTACAATCCAGCGGGCCTGCCTGTCAAAATGGCACTCTGCTCCAGCAAGGAAATTGCAGATTACCGCGAAGAACCATACGAATAGTGATCGTCAAAACATCCAGTGGACTAAGCTAATAGGGCTTGGAGCTGTCGTGTGGTAACGCAGCGAAGTAGGTTCGGCGATTTGATCTTGCGGCGTCGGGGACGGCCCAAAGCCGCCTTCCACCCTACAAGCAGGTGCCGCGCCGCAGCTTCACCAAACCGGCCATTCGTGCGTGGTGCAGCATTTTCGGAGGATGAAGGTCGGCAGAGCGGACAAAACTGCCGTTCGGCACCATGGCACCCGAGACTGCTATGAGTTCCAGGCGGGCAATTTCGTCTAGCTGCCGATTGATGGTGATGCCTATCGGTGTTGAAACGCGATGCGGTACTCTTTCGGCGTAGTTCCGACGCCCAGCTTGAACGCCCTCGTAAAGTGAGATTGGTCGGCGTATCCGGCGAGGAAGCCGATTTCGACAAGGCCGAACCCGTTGGGGGCGCAGAGGTGGTCTGCGGCGACCTGAAGGCGCGCTTCGGATAGCACTTGGGAGAAGCTGGTTGAATGCGCGCTCAGGCGGCGTTGCAGGGTTCGTTCAGAGGTTCTTGCCGTACGTGCCAGAGATTTTACAGTCCAACGGCGCACCGGATCATCAGCGATGGCCCGCCGAAGGGTATTTACGTCTTGTTCGACACTTTCCGGCTTAGCGTTTTGAGTTTGGGGTTCGCCAGCAGTTAGTATCATTTGACCGATGGTCTCGCCAAGCGGGTGCGACGACCATGCCCCTTTTTTACGCCAGAAACGCCCTTTGCTGTCTTCGAGTGTTACTGCCTCAGCGCCAAGCGCCTCGCAGAGCCGAGTGATGACGCCAAGAACCAAGAGGCTCTCGGCAGCGCCAGGTGGCGGGCCATCATCGCAGGCAACATGATTTAGCGTGAAATCGTACGTACGGGTGCGCGCCGCTTCTATGCGATGACGGGCATGACTGAAGGTTTCCAGTCTCGCCCAACGGTCGAGCAGGTCGGGGACAGACTGCGCTTTGCGCAGGGCGATGAGCACAGGCTCGGGCGGCATCAAAGGCGCATTATCAGAGATGGCAAGGATTGCCTTTGGGCCGTGTTCGGCCAGCACCTGTTCCAACACGTCTCGCTTCGTGCTGCGCGGAACATGGGCACCTGCCGGGGCCGACTGCGGTGATGAAATGCCTTGCGCTGCAAGCCCCGCTACGACGAGCCGCATCATTGCAGCAGAGGCGAAATCTTCCCTCTCAGATGTCAAACTGCCAAGTCCTCCTGTCTCAGTGGTAGCCTTTCCATCCTCATGCCCGTGGCCGCCCTGATCGCATTGGCAATCGCGGCAGGTCCAGCAACCATGGCGGTCTCTCCGGCACCTTGCGGCGGACGCGGGCTGTCCACAAGATCAATGACCATATCCGGCACGTCGCTTTGACGCGGTATGGGGGCATCCGCGAATACCTCAGCCGCGACGAACCCATCTTTAAGCGGCAAATCGTCCGTCAAGATCATGCCGATGCTCCAGGCAAGGTTACCCTCACACTGCGCACGGACCTGATCGGGGTTCACCGCCAGCCCACAATCATGGGCACACCAGAGCTTTTCGACCTTGGTCCAGCCATCTTCTTCAACGCGGACATCAGCGACGACAGCTGCATAGCTTGTATTCTTGTATACTCCACAAGCAATTCCGCGCCCCTTGCGAAGGCCCTTCTCAGGACGCGGCGGCGTGCCCCAATCAGCAATCTCGGCGACGCGCTGGAGAACGCCTGTTAACAAAGTGTCGTCGATATGGTTCAGGCGGAATTCCAGCGGATCCACGCCTGCCACGCGCGCCGCCTCATCCATGGCACATTCAATGGCCAGCGCGTTCGGACCCGCGCCGAGGCCCCGCCACGCCGCCGTATGAACCGGCAAGCGTTTGACATCATATGTCGCACGTGCCCGGCCCTGCACGTAAGGTGCAGCCATGCCGCGCGCGACGCCATCGTCTCCGATCAGCGTATCGGTGGCGCGTTGCATCCATTTGGGCGCGACAGCAGAGGTGAAGAAGATATGCGATGAGACCTGCCCGTGGTCCCAATCGGTGACCCTACCCTCCGCGAGGCGCGCTTTGATCCGATGCGATGCGGGCGGGCGGTGATAGCCCAATGCGAATTCTTGTGCGCGCGTCCACTGCACTTTAACGGGCGTCTTTACCGCGCGGGCCAAAGCTGCCGCTTCCAGTTCGACTGTCGCAATGACCCGCCCCCCAAAGGCCCCGCCGACCCGCATCGTTTGAACGACCACCTCTTGCACCCCGAAGGTGTCGGAGAGCACATCGCGCACATAAAATGCGTCTTGGGTGCCCGTCCAGATCGTCAGCGCGTCACCTTGCCACTCAGCGACCGCTGCCCTCGGCTCAATGGAACCATGGGCGGCAAGGGGGATGTCAATTCGCAGGTTCACATCCCACGAACCGTCCTCGGGTGAACCGTCATTGGCAATATGTGGCAACGCCCCTTGGTCCAGACGCGTATCAATATCGATGGCGGCCATGACATCGGCACGGTCGGGACTGCCGTCCACCTGCCACTCAACATCCAAAGCCTCAGTGATTTGGTTGAGCGCATCGGGAGTGCTTGCCACGATCCCGAGACCTTGCGCCTTGCCGATGGCTGGCCCGGTCTCTTCAACGATAGCAACAAACCCGGGCAAGGCCTGAGCCGCAGAGGCATTCCAGCGCTGTGGGCGCGAGGCCACCTCAACCGAAGCCGGAGCCCTTAGGACGCGACCAAAGAGCGTGCCCGTTCGCGCGATATCCGCCGCATAAAGCGGCTTGCCCGTAACGATATCCAAGCCTTGCGCGATCTGGGGCGATGCCCCGATCAACCCACCTTTTTGCAGCGCGCGAAGCTCTGCCACGGGTCGGGCCAGAACGGTCACCTCTCCCGTCTCGCGCCCCTCCGCCATAGCATCCCGCAACGCGGCACAGGCCTGCGCCAGTGGTTCGGCAAATAGCATCATGCTTTCGCTACCCACTGTCGCCTTGACCCTTGCCATAGCCGTATCGTGAAAGTCCACATCGACGGCGTCCCAATCCGCCCCTAGTTCGGCACAGGCGATCTGCTTGAGGGCAGTCGTAATGTTCTGCCCGATCTCGGCCCGTGGGAGGGTCAGGGTGAAACGTCCGCCTTGATGTGCGATCCAGCCCGCAGCTGTCGCTGCATCTGGTTCTGGCCGTTTGGGGAAGACCGGTACCTGAGAATAGACCAAGGCCCCGCCACCGATCACAGCAAAAAGAGATGCTCCGCCAATCAAAAATCCCCGCCGCTTCATTGGGTCGCCTCCGCCGCGCGGGCAATCGCGGCTCGGATACGCGGATAGGTCCCACAACGGCACAGATTACCGTCCATGCCTGTCTCGATGTCTTGCTCGCTTGGGTTCGGCACCTCTTCGAGCAAGGCCACTGCAGACATAATCTGCCCCGCCTGGCAGTAGCCGCACTGCGGAACGGAGAGATCAAGCCACGCCTGCTGCACCGGGTGCAACGTCTCACCCTCTGCCAGCCCTTCGATGGTGCGCACTTCAAGCCCCTCGACATCGCGGGCGGACGTGATGCAGGACCGCATGGCGACCCCATCCGCAATTACCGTACACGCCCCACAAAACCCCACCCCGCAACCAAACTTCGCCCCCTTGAGGTTGAAGTGCTCGCGCAAGAGGTACAGCAAAGGCTCGTCTTTCCAAGCGTCGGGAATGTCTTGGGGTCGTCCGTTCAGAGTAAATTGCATCTCAGACTCCGTGTGGTTGCTATCGCGATGCCATTTAGCCAACAGTTTTTGAGGTTTCTTGAACGATCACGCCAAAGCGGACTTCCGCACTTAGTTGACGCCGGTCAAAATGGGCTCAAAGCTGACTTGCGGCACCGCGACACCAGGGTTGCAGCGACATCGCACCTGTTCCCCGCCGCCAGATGACATCAGCCAGCCCGAAGCGGACTTCCGTCCTGCTACATAGCCGCAACTGGTTCTCATGTCGGTCCGGCGCATGAAGCTGACCTTCGCTGCTCAGATTGCACGCGGGAGTGATACGCAGGCGGCAGAGCATCTCAGAATCCTGTGTGCATGTCTTGTGCAGGCGGTATCTAGACACGGGTTGGTTGGCCGACCTGGCTAGACTTTGACCTGCCCCCCGCTGGTCCCTCGCTCATGACGAGAGTCTGCGGGTTTGATTTTGGTAGTCGTCGGTTTCGGGTTTGGCAAGCGCGGCAGGCGCGGAGCCCTCAAATAGCTCAAGCGCCT